>DATDIH010000104.1:0-19020 GCA_036521155.1 Streptosporangiaceae bacterium | reverse complement strand
CCATCGAGGCGGCCAGGTAACCGGCCCCGACCACGGTGAACACCGCGCCCGAACCCAGCGCCGACAGGCCGCGGCCTTCCTGCAGGTAGAGAGCCAGCACCACGAAGAACGAGGCCATCGCCGCGTAGAACACCCCGGTCGCGACCAGGCCCGCACTCACGGCCCGGTCGGCCAGCACGCTCAAGTCGACCAGTGGGGTCCGGCCGTGGCGGCGCCGCTGTCGTTGATGGACGGCGAAAGCAGCCAGCATCGGGCCCGCGGCGGCCAGCATGGCCCAGGCCCACACCGGCCAGTGCGCCTGCCGCCCGTCGACCAGCGGCAGCACCACCGCGACCAGGGCGATGGTGATGAGGGCGGTCCCCACCAGGTCGATCCGGTCGCTGGCCGCCCCGCGCGACTCGGTCAGCACCTTGGGCGCCACCAGCAGCGCGGCCACCCCGACCGGCAGGTTGACCAGGAAGCAGCTGCGCCAGTCCAGGCCGAACACGTTGGCCTGGATGAGCAGGCCGCCGAACAGCTGGCCGAGCACCGCGGCCAGGCCCAGGCTCACGCCGTAGGCGGTGATCGCGGTGACCCGCTGCTTGCCCGCGTAGGTCACGCCGATCATGGCCAGCGTCTGCGGTCCGGCCAGAGCCGCGCCGAGCCCCTGTAGCGCGCGGCTCACGTTGAGGATTTCGACGTTGGTCGCCAGCCCGCAGGCCAGCGAGGCCACGGTGAAGATGGCCAGCCCGAGGGCGAACATCCGCCGCCGGCCGTAACGGTCCCCGAGCCGCCCGCCGGTGATCAGGCCGACCCCGTAGGTCAGCCCGTACGCGGTCACCACCCACTCGACCCCGGCCGCGCTGGCGTGCAACTGCCGCTGCATGGACGGGATGGCCACGTTCACAATGAAGAAATCCAGGACGATCATGAACGTCCCGGTCAGCATGACGGCCAGGGGCGCCCATCCGGGGCGCCCCGCCGTCGTCGTGGTTGCGGCCCGCTCCCGGCCGCCTAGCGCGTTGACTGTCATGCCGCCAGGTTCGGCGACCAGGGCTGTTCAGGCGATTACCTGACAGGTAAGGGCGGGCCCTACGCGGTCAGCTACCTTCCCGGTAGGGGACGGCCGCGATCACGCCCTGGATCCCGGACGGGGCGCGGATCAGCATCTGCACCGCGCTGGTGGCGGGGGTGAACCAGAGCAGGGAGGTGCTTTCCGCGCAGCTGGTCTGGGCCCGCACCAGCAGCTTGCCGCCGTCGGCGGTGACGATCTGGTTGTCGTTGCCCGTGGTCTGCGGGACGTTGACCGTGCTGGCCGATCCGTCGCTGGCCTGCTTGGCGATGTAGATGACGCCGCACCCGCTCGCGGCCTGCAGGTAGAGGCCGCTGGGCAGTTGCCAGGCGTCGAGGTCGCCCAGATCCGGCCCGTGCCCGCTCCGTTGCTGGGTCAGTGCGGTGGGCCGGGCGCCGCTGGCGGGGACCAGCCACAGCCGGGGCGCGACGCGACCAGAGGCCAGGCAGGTGGCCAGGATCGTGCTGGCGTTCCACCACCGCACCGGCGAGCAGGTCGCGCCGGCCGGGGCCGGCAGGGACCGCGTGGCCCCGGTGGAGTTCGTGACCTCCTCCACGCCCTTGGCCCCGTTCACGGCCAGGGCGGTGCCATCCGGCGAGTAGATCGCCACACTGGCCGTGTTCTGCGGGCCGGCGACCAGGGTCTTTTCGAGCTTCCCGGTCAGGTCGTAGCGGAGGATCTTGTCCCCGCTGTTGCCCTGCTCGGTGGCCAGGATGGCCGTGCCGTCCGGCCGGGAGTAGCTGATGGCCTGTGTGCCAGCGGGCAGCGTGAAGCTGGTGAAACTCCCGGTCGCCAGCACCAGCTGGCCAACGGTGCTGGGGGCCGAGCCCGCAAACAATGCCCGCGACTTGTCCCCCGACCAGTCGATGAGCCGCCAGCTGGAGTCCTTGGCGGCGGCCCAGTGATACATAACAGTCTTGGCCCCCAGGGGGCTGACCAGGTACAACGTGGTCGCGTCGGCTTTGCTGTGTGCGCTGTCAAACGAGGTCGCGGCCGAGTACTCGGCCAGCGTCCAGCCCGCCCCGGCCGACGCCAGCGGCCCGCCCGACTGCGCAACCTGCGTGGTCGTCCCCGACGCGGACTGGCTGCTGCTCTTGGCGGCCGGCCCAACGTTGGAAACCCCGGTCGAAGCGCATCCCGCCGCGGTGAGAACCGCCAGCGCCGGAAGCACCGCGAACCGCAGCCATTTTCTTCCCCTGTCTACCCGAGTACCCATCCCAACTCCCCGTTAGCTCAATGGCCGAGTCATCACTGGCCACCCGGGGATTGGGACGCCCTTTGGTGCCAAATGGTTGGATCCACTCAGTCAGCCGAGCCGCCCCGGGGATCGGAGCCGGGGCTGGGCTGCATTACCTGGGAGGTAATGGCCGGGCGTACCGGGGGGCGCTTAGGGTCCCGGTATGGCGATGGTCGGGGAACGGCTTCGGACGTGGCGGGAGCGGCGGAGGGTCAGTCAGCTGGATCTTTCGCTGCAGGCCGGGATTTCGGCGCGGCATCTGAGCTTTGTGGAGACGGGGCGGTCGAAGCCGAGCAGCGGGCTGATTCTGCGGCTGTCGGAAGAGCTCGATGTTCCGCTGCGGGAGCGGAACGCGCTGCTCCTGGCGGGCGGGTTCGCCCCGGCCTACCCGGAGCGGGGGCTGGACGCGCCGCCGCTGAGCGCGGTCACCGAGGCCATGCGGCAGGTGATCACCGCGCACATGCCCAATCCGGCGCTGGCCGTGGATGGGCACTGGGAACTGATCGACGCCAACGACGCGGTGTTCCGGATGGTCGAGGGGACGGCGCCGGAGTTGATGGAACCGCCCATCAACGTGCTGCGGGTGAGCCTGCACCCGGACGGGATGGCCCCCGGCATCGTCAACCTGGCCCAGTGGCGGCGGCACGTTCTGTTCCGGCTGCGGCGGCAGGCCGACCGGAGCGGCGACCCGTTCCTGCATGAGCTGTACGAGGAGCTCAGTGGTTACCCCGGCGGCGGTGAGACGGGTGAGGCGGGTCTGTCGAACGAGGCCGGTGAGGCCGGTGGGGCGGCTGATGTGGTGTTGCCCATGCGCCTCCGGATGGACGGGCAGGAGCTCTCGTTCCTCAGCACGACCACGGTGTTCGGCAGCCCGCTCGACGTCACCGTGGCTGAACTGGCCATTGAGTCGTTCTACCCGGCCGACGCCGCCACCGCCGCCCGGATGCGCGCGCTCGCCAAATAAGCGGCACTGACACAATGGGTCCCCGTGCGCTTCGGAATCACGCTGCCGCAGTTCGGTCCGGTGGTCGCCCCCGGCCTGATCGCGGACTTCGCCCGGCACGCTGAGGAACTCGGCTACCAATCCCTGTGGGTGGGCGACCGGGTGCTGGCCCCGCTGCGGCCCAGCCGGCCGTACCCCGGGTATACGGCCGAAAAGCCCCTCCCACCAGCCTTCGGTAATTTCATGGATCCGCTGACGGTGCTGACCTCGGCGGCGACCGTGACTCGTACCGCCCGGCTGGGTTCCAGCACGCTGAACGCCACCTGGTACCACCCGCTGCTGCTGGGGCGCACGCTGACCACGCTGGACCAGCTCAGCCAGGGACGGGTCGACGCCGGATTCGGGCTCGGCTGGATGGAAACCGAATACGAGGCCCTCGGGATCCCCTGGTCCGGGCGCGGCGCCCGGCTGGACGAGACCCTGGACGTGCTGCAGGCCATGTGGACCACCAATCCCGTCCAGCATCAGGGCAAGCTGTGGGAGATCCCGCCGTCCACCCTGGACCTGCGGCCGGTGCAGGCGGGCGGGCCGCCGGTGCTGCTGGGCGGGTACGGGGCCCGGGCCCTGGAACGGGTGGGCCGCCGGGCCAGCGGCTGGCTGCCGTCGATCGCCCCCGGCCGCGAGCTGGCCATGCTGGACAAGCCCTGGCAGGCCGTTGTCCGGGCGGCCGAGGCGGCCGGCCGGGACCCGGGCACACTGCGGCGCGAACTGCGGGTCAACCTGACCCCCGGACCGGACATGGTGGCCGGCACCCTGGCCTTGGTGCGGGAAGCTCGCGAGCTGGGCTACGACGGGGTCTTCGCCGATCCGCAGTTCGCGGTGGGCAGCCCGGCCGAGATGGCCGACACCGCCGAGCAGCTGATGGCCGCCTACCGCGCGGGCTAGCAACTTCGCTATGAGTGCGTAACCTGGAGATAGTGCTACTTACCGGACGTTTCACCCGCCGCTGGCGGCGGACGTTGTCCTACCTCGGCGTTGGCGTGCTGGTGGCTGCGGCCTCGATCGCGCTGGCCCTGGTGGTCACGCCACTGCAGGAGACCACGGTGGCCGGGGAGCAGATCGGCGTTGGGGCGGCCGCGCCCACCCTCAGCCTGTCCGGGCCGGGCGAGGTCGACCTGTTCGGGCAGAAGCTGCCGACCACGCTGAGCTTCGCCGGCCCGGTGCGGCCGAGGCTGGCCCTGTCCCGCATCACCCTGGACCGCCAGTTGGCCTCGATGTTCAGCTCAGGCCACCGCACGGTTCCGGTCCAGGTGGCCATCGGCGACGCGCTGGCCGCGGCCTGGAAACGGTACTTCGGGTGGGAGATCGCCATCACCGCTATCGCAGCGCTGCTGCTGACGGGCGCGCTGTGCGGGTGGGCCCGGTTTCCCTGGCGCAAGACGCTGATCCTGCTCGGGGTCGGCCTGGCCATGGCCGAAACAGCTGATCTGGGCGGCATCATGGTCACCGCTTACACCACCCCGTCCCGGCTGGAGCGGGTCGGCTCGCTCACAGGGCTGGTCGGGCAGGTTCAGCTGCCAACCGTGGCCAAATTGACCGGACCGGAACGGAGCCGGGTGCAGGCGGTGGTGCTCGGCGATTCGACCGCGGCCGGACTGGGCAACCCGCTGGTGGCCCACGCAACCAAACAGGACCACGCCTGCCGTCGCAGCTCTGACACGTACGCCGCCGACCTGGCCGCGGTCAACGACTGGGATGTGCTCAACCTGGCCTGCAGCGGCGCCACCATCCAGGACGGCGTCCTCGGCGCACAGCAGGCGCACGGCCAGACCATCCCAGCCCAACTGGGCGCGGCCCGGCAGGCCACCAACGCGCGGCTGATCATCGTCAGCATCGGAGCCAACGATGTGGGCTGGTCTGGTCTGGTCGGGCTGTGTGCGGCCGCGAAATCCTGTGCTGACGGCGCCTCCACCGCCTACTTCCAGCAGCACCTGAACATGTTCGCGTCGCAGTATTACCAGTTGCTCGAACAGCTTTCCGCGCTGCCATCACACCCACAGGTGCTGATCAACCTGTACTACAACCCGTTCGACACCGGGCAGAGCTGCCTCGACTCTGAAGGACTGAACGCAGCCAAGGAGAAGACCCTCACCAAACTGCTCGACGCCCTGAACCAGGTGCTGTCCGACGGAGCCGGCACGACCTCAGCGATCGCGGTCCGGCCGGACTTCACCGGGCACGCGCTGTGCGACCCCGACTCCTACGTGCAGGGCATACTGCGTGCGGCGCCGTTCCACCTGACCGCAGCCGGGGAACTGGCCATCGCCCTGTCCGACGAGCGGGTCCTGCAACAGGCGCCAGGCACTCCAGGCAGTGAGCCGTCCACTCGGACTTCGGCCGAGCCGACACCCCACTCAAGCCGAAGCCGATGATGCGAGATGGGCACGCCTGGCCCCGTGTCATGCTTGCTGTTCCAATTGGGCGCCCAGTCGAGAGGCCGGGCTGGGGTCCGACTCGGCGGGCTCGTCTGGTTTGGTCAGCAATTCGAGCAGGCGATCATCGTGAATCTGATATGCCTGGCCGACTGGAGACAGAAGTCCAGATACGCAGCAGGTGTCCAGAAACCTCATCAAGCGGATGGGCAACCGCTGCTCTTTGCCCCTGAGTGCCCGGATCGCCACGAAGTAGAGCGGCCACTCAGTCTCCAGGCTGCCGAGAGCCAGTCCGACCACAAACCAGGCCCAGACGTCGACACCGGTGAAGTTAAAGGGTGCGCTGATTCCGAACGCGAAGGCGAAGGTGAAGCCCAGCACCACCGGGCGCAGCACTGCGCCAAAGAGATCAGCCCGGGCCGCTGATAGCGGGCCGGGCGCATGCTCGATGCGGGACCACTCGCGCGACCACTGGAACAGCCAGGCCCCGATCGCGAAATCGACGCCGGTGATCAAGCCGGTGAGAACGGCCTGCCCCAGCGTTGCCACGTGCGGATGCTGGCCTTTCAGCACCGCCGAGATTCCCCATTCGAGTCCGAACGGGATGCCGATGAAGAGAGCCGACAGAAATTTGCGGGTCTGGGAGCGGCCGACGGATCCCGGGCCGATCGCCCAGACATCTCGTGGTGCCCGGGGCACCTGAGCGATCACGAACGTGAAGATCACAATGAGCGCGAGGTTCAGGCCGTCAAAAAATCCTGTCCGGAAGCCGACCCAGTACCAGACCTCATGTTCGCGGCCGTGAATCAGCGTGAGGTTCAGTCCGTCGAACAGCTTGGTCCGGAAACCCGTCCAGCGCCAGTGATCGTGTGGCCCATGAATCGTGGCCGCCCGGTAGCCAATCAGTAGGCCGGTCACCACCAGGATGAAGGTTCCCGCCAGGAAGACCGGCTGGTACCGATCCCGCGATCGGCTGAACCACCAAGCCAGCGCCGGATGCGGGTGGTTGGCCAGAGTTGCGCTGCCGGTGCTGGGACCGGGGTGATCAGCGGCGAGAAACCAGCCCGCGAAGAAAATCATGAAGCCATAGGCCGCCGAGGTGAGCAGCGTGTATGGCCAACTGCGCTCCAAGTCGAAGATCCCGCCGACGACCAGGAAGGTGAGCACGCCGGCCGTTGCCGCCCGGAGCTGGGCTTGGCGCTGTCTCAGGAAAGGCACGCCGCGATGCAGGTTCCACCAGGCGATGCAGCTCACCCCGACGTAGTCGCGATAACTGCGCCCGGAAGGCTTGCGCCAGTCAGCAGGGCGCAGGTCGACCTGATCCCACAGCCCCAGCGGCGCGAGCACCTTCAGCCATCCTTCCCCCTTCTCGTGGTAGTACGGCGGATAGTCCTGCTCGTCCTGACCGGATCCAGGGAGCAACGCGTCGACCTGGATGCCGAGCAACCGTTCCTCGACCGAGGAATGCGGGTCCAGGGACAGGTCGCCGACGATCTTCTCGGGGGTCGCCCCGGTCTTTTCACAGATGGCACTGGTCATGTAGATGAGCCGCGGCTCTGAATAAATGGTCGCGAAATCTGGGTCCGCACCGAGGAGGGCCCATTCGCTCGCGCTGCCATTGGTGACGGCCCCCAGAAATCTGGTCGCTTCACCTGCCTCAACCGGTTCAGGCGTGATGACGGTAAAACCATCGGCCCGTTCCGGCTGACCTGCGCGGCATGTCAGGATGAGCCGGTCCTGTGACATGACGCCGCCGTCGCCAAAGACCTTCGCACGCCATTGCCGGGGCAGCGAATCCAGCCCGTCGAGCACCGGGAGAACCATGCCTTGGTCGACCAGGTTCGCCACCGCGGTCGGCCCGAACGTCGCCGTGTCGCCGAGTTCCGGGCAGTCCTCCTTGATCCGCCGCTTCATCCAGTCGTGCAAGCGCTCCTGGCCGGGATTCCATGACCAGAGGGGAAGGAACACGGGAACCGGGCCCTGGTCATCCAGTTGCAGCAACTCCGTCATGAGCCGTCGAGCGAAGATCGACTTTCCTGACCCGGGCGGCCCCTGGACAACCAGGCGGAAGGGTCTGGCATCCCGGAACCGCTCGGCGAGTTCAGTCACGTCGCTGGTTCGGCCGCTGACCTGGTTACCATGAACGTCGGTCCCGGACCAGATGACGTCCAGTGGGCTCAGCCCGGCTCGCATGACCCGGCCTGGCCAGGCCGGTTGTGGTATCCCGCGCCACCATTCGTGGCCCCGGCCGATCAGCGCCTTCTTGGCCTCCTGCAACTGCTCAGGGGTCGACTGCCTGGGCCGTGAGGCGATCAACTGCTGAGTTGTCCAGCCGAAAAGAGCGATAATTGGCGGTATCGCGTACTGAAGAACCGTTGATGCATGTTTACGCCACAAATGACTCTCGGCCACACTGTTGTGCAGTGACCACAGCAGTATGACTCCGCCTATGGCGATCGTAATCGCACAGGCCGCGAGCAGCCATTTAAGCTTCGATTGCATGGCCTTACCCCCCATGCACATGAACCCGGGTTAACGAGATCTGCGCACATCGCTCGGCCGAGCCGCCGAACAAATCAGAGCATTGCCGGAGCGATGTGTGCTGTCAAGGAGCTAACAACCTTTTCGTGACAACTGTTATTTTGCGGCCGGTGACAGCTGGGTCAGTGCCTAGTTCTTTACCGGGTGGGCCGGCCCGACCGGCAACCGGTCGTGTGGCAAGCTTGGCTTTTACCGACGAAGGGGAGACCAGGGACACCGCGATGACAGCACCGCCGCCGCCGTCGCCGGAACCGCAGCCGATCGTCACCCCGCTGCGGACCGCCGCGATCTTCCTCGTACTGACCATCGACCCCGGCGGTGAGGACACCGTGCGGGACTTCCTGGCTGACGTGTCCGGTATTCAGCGGGCGGTCGGGTTCCGGCTGCCCGAGGGCGAGCTGTCCGCCGTGGTCGGCATCGGCTCGGACGCCTGGGACCGGCTGTTCGGCGGGCCCCGGCCGGCCGAACTGCACCCGTTCCGCGAGCTGCGCGGTGCCCGCCACGTCGCCCCGGCCACCCCGGGTGACCTCCTGTTCCACCTGCGGGCCAACCAGATGGACCTGTGCTTCGAGTTCGCCAGCCAGGTCATGAACCGGCTGGGCGCGGTGGCCACCGTGGTCGACGAGGTGCACGGGTTCCGGTACTTCGACGAACGCGACCTGATGGGTTTCGTGGACGGGACCGAGAGTCCCGGCGGCCGGGCCGGTGAGGAGGCCGCGCTGGTGGCCGAGGCTGACCCGGACTTCACCGGCGGCAGCTACGTCATCGTGCAGAAGTACACCCACGACCTGGACAGCTGGAACAGTCTCAGCACCGAAGAGCAGGAACAGGCCATCGGGCGGCACAAGCTGAGCGACATCGAGATCCCCGACGACGAGAAGGCGCCCGACTCGCACGTGGCGCTGAACACGATCGAAGACGCCGACGGCAACGAACGGCAGATCCTGCGGGCCAACATGCCGTTCGGCTCGGTCGGCCGCCAGGAGTTCGGCACCTACTACATCGGCTACGCGGCCACGCCCAGCGTGACCGAGCAGATGCTGGACAACATGTTCATCGGTGACCCGCCCGGCAACACCGACCGGATCCTGGACTTCTCCACCGCCGAGACCGGGACCCTGTTCTTCGCCCCGTCGGCCGACTTCCTCGACGATCCACCCGACGCGCCTGGGGCGTCTGGGGCTGATGGGGCGATTGGGTCGGGCGAGGCCGTCACTACGTCAGAGTCCAGCGGTTCCCTCGGAATCGGCAGCCTCAGAAGGAGCACGTCGCCATGAACAACCTCTATCGTGAGCTCGCCCCCATCTCTGATGCCGCCTGGGCCGACCTCGAAGAGGAAGCCCGGCGGACCTTCGGCACCTACGTGGCCGGGCGGCGCATCGTGGACGTGGACGGCCCGGGTGGCCCGACGCTGGCCGCGGTCAACACCGGCCGCCTGGGTGACGTGGCCGCCCCGGCCGACGGCGTGATCGCGCACCTGCGCCAGTCGCAGCCGCTGGTCCGGCTGCGGGTGCCGTTCACGCTCAGCCGGTACGAGATCGACTCGGTGGAGCGCGGCGCCCAGGACGCCGACTGGCAGCCGCTCAAGGACGCGGCCAAGCAGATCGGGTTCGCCGAGGACCGGGCCGTCTTCGAGGGCTACCAGGCGGCCGGCATCATCGGGCTGCGGGACGCCAGCTCCAACCCCGCGCTCGGCCTGCCCAGCGACCCGACCGAGTACCCGGACGTGATCGTGGACGCGCTGACCAAGCTGCGGCTGGCCGGGGTCAACGGCCCGTACGCGCTGGCCCTGAGCACCCCCGCCTACGACGCGATCAGCGTGACCACCGAGCACGGCTACCCGATCCGGCGGCAGATCGAGCGGGTCTTCGACGGGGAGATCCTGTGGGCGCCCGCCATCGACGGGGGGTTCCTGCTGTCGACCCGGGGCGGCGACTACACGCTCAGCCTGGGCCAGGACCTGTCCATCGGCTATCTGTCCCACGACGCGGAAACGGTCCAGCTGTACTTCCAGGAGGCGCTGACCTTCGTGACCTACACGACCGAGGCGATCGTGGCCGTCAACCCGGTGGCCGGGGAGCTCACCGGCCGGCCCTGATCAGCCAGCGCTGACGAAGCGGACGTCGGGAGTGGCCTTGGGTGCGGTCACGGCCAGCACCCGGGCCGCCTCGGCCTCCAGCGCGTCCCGGTCCCGGGCCGGGACGCGGTCACGGAACAGCTCGATGGTCATGGTGGCGGTGCCCCTGGCCCGCTTCACCCGCCAGGCGCCGGCCACGAACCCGTCCAGCAGCACGCTGCCCGGGAAGCTGTTCAACTGCCTGAACAACTGGCGGCGGTCGTTGTCGGCCATGACCCGGGTCCGGTCGTCGTGGGACAGGATCAGGTTGTCGTACTCGGCCGCCAGCCGGGCCGGCGCGGGCACGTCCGGGTCCGGCCGCGGGCTGTCCGGCCGGTCGAACAGCTCGCGCCCGCGTTCGTCGGCGAAGACCCGGAGCCGGTCCCGCATCGGGTCCACGATCTCCCGCAGCCGGGTCAGGCCCGACCAGGCCTGCACGTCCTGGACGGTGGCAGGCCCGAACGCGGCCAGGTAGCGCTCGACCATGGCGGCCAGGGCCACGGGCCTCGGCAACGGCTCAGCCAGCGGATCATTCAGCGGGCGGCCCAGCCACACATCGGCCGGGGTGTGCCGGGCCAGGCCGCTCTTCCCCCACACCGCCCGCGGCGGCACCTGCACCAGCGGGACCCGGCACCGCACCGCCATGGCCAGCGCGTCGCCCGGGTGGCCGGGGAAGGTCCGGGTCAGCTCGGCCCCGAGGTCGGCGAAGGTCAGCGGCTGGTCGGTGGTCAGCTCCCGGCCCTTGGCGGCGACCCGGTCCAGGTCCAGGCCGGCCAGCCCCTTGCCCCAGTTACCGGCCAGGCCCTGGTCCAGCACCGGCTGGATCAGCGGCCGCCAGGCCAGCGCGTCGTCGGCGGTGACCAGGTGGATAGTGCTCCGCATCAGCGCGATCCGGACCACGTCCCGGCTCTCCAGCAGCCCGGCCAGGTCCTCGGGCCGGAAGCCGTCCAGCCGGGCCAGCAACCCGTAGTAGGGCGGGAACGGGGCCTGGGCCTGCAGGCCGCACAAATGCCGGACCATGGCCAGGGCCGAGCCCGGCTCGCGCGCCAGCAGGTGCTGGCGGGCCAGCAGGGCGCGGTTGACGGCCCGGCCGCTCCGCACGTCAGCGGGCATCTTGGCGTCTCCTCCTGATCGGTTACGCTAACTTGTGCGCTTTGTGTTCACCCCGCCCGCCCAGGAGGCCGCTGGCCTGCTCACTCTGCCGTGGGACGAGCCCCTGGAGAGCTGGCAGGACGAGCGGCTGGTGGAGATCCGCCAGCGCGGCATCCATCGCCACATCGTGCGGTTCGCGGAGGACGACGGCGTACTCTACGCGCTCAAGGAGCTGCCCGAGCGGCTGGGCCGCCGCGAGTACACGTTGCTGCGGTCGCTGGCCGAGCTGAACATCCCGGCCGTCGAGGTGGTCGGGGTCGCGGTCGACCGCGGGCCCGGCCTGGACTCGGTCCTGGTCACCAAGTTCCTCACCTACGCCACCACCTACCGCGCGGTGTTCTCCCGGCCCCGCGGCGGCCAGCCCACCGACCGGCTGCTGGACGCCCTGGTCGAGCTGCTGGTGCGGCTGCACCTGTCCGGGTTCTTCTGGGGCGACTGCTCGCTGTCCAACACGCTGTTCCGCTACGACGCCGGGACGCTGGAGGCCTACCTGGTCGACGCCGAGACCAGCGAGCAGCACCCGGAGCTGTCCAAGGGGCAGCGCGAGTACGACCTGGAGCTGGCCACCGAACGGGTCTACGGTGAGCTGCTCGACCTGGAAGCCGGGGAGCTGCTGCCCAAGGACGTCGACCCGCTGGACATCTCCGAGCAGCTGCAACGCCGGTACACCGCGCTGTGGGACGAGCTGACCCGGGAGGAGATCCTGCGCCCGGACGAGCAGCGCTACCGGATCGCCAAGCGGCTGCGGCGGCTCAACCAGCTCGGCTTCGACGCCGACGAGGTGGAACTGGTCAGCACCCCGGAAGGAAACCGGCTCCGGGTCCGGACCCGGGTCGCCGACACCGGCGTGCACAGCCGCCAGCTGTTCCTGCGGACCGGGATCGACGCGGGCGAGAACCAGGCCCGCCGGCTGCTCAACGACATCGCCTCCTTCCGGGCCTGGCTGGAGCAGAAGGAAGGACGGCCGGTGCCCGACTTCGTGGCGGCCAACCGGTGGCGGGAAGAGGTGTACGAGCCGGTGGTGGAGGCCATCCCGGCCGACCTGCGCGGGCGGCTGGCCCCGACCGAGATCTTCCACGAGATCCTGGAGCACCGCTGGTACATGTCGGAGCGGGCCGGGGTGGACGTCGGCACCCGGGCCGCGGCCAAGTCCTACTTCGACCGGGTGCTGCCCGAGGCCCCGGAGCCGCTGGAGGTGTCCGGGGACGCCGATCCGACCGGCCCCCAGCCCGTCCTTTACGCCGACCCGGTGCCCGACACCAGCTCGGAGTAGAGCGCCGCCGTCTGCTCGGCCACCGCCCGCCAGCCGAACTCGGCCACGGCCCGGTCCCGGCCCGCCTGGCCCATGGACTTGGCCAGGGCCGGGTCGCCCATGACGGTGTTCAGGGCCCGGGCCAGCGCGGCCGGGTCGTCGGCCGGGACCAGCAGCCCGGTAGTGCCGTCGTCCACCACCTCGGGGATGCCGCCGACCCTTGACCCGACCACGGCCGTGCCGCAGGCCATGGCCTCCAGGTTGACGATGCCCAGCGGCTCGTACAGCGACGGGCAGGCGAACACCGCGGCGTGCGTGAGCAGCTGGATCACGTCCTGCTTGGGCAGCATCTCCGGGATCCACACCACCCCCGACCGGGTGGCCCGCAGCCCGTCGACCAGTTCGGTCACCTCGTCCAGCAGCTCGGGGGTGTCCGCCTGCCCGGCGCAGAGCACCAGCTGGGCCGACGGGTCCAGCTCGGCCGCGGCCCGCAGCAGCACCGGCACGCCCTTCTGCCGGGTGATCCGCCCGACGAAGATCACGTACGGCCGGCTCTGGTCGATGCCGTGCCGCTCCAGCACCTCGGTGCCCGGGTCCGGCGAGTACTCGGCGGTGTCGATCCCGTTGCGGATGACCCGGACCCGGGCCGGGTCGATCTCGGGATAGGCCGACAGGATGTCCTCGCGCATGCCGTCGGACACGGCCACCACCGCGGCCGCGGCAGTGGCTGAGACCCGCTCGCACCAGGACGAGATGGCGTAGCCGCCGCCGAGCTGCTCGGCCTTCCACGGCCGCAGCGGCTCCAGCGAGTGCATGGTGACCACGTGCGGGATGCCGTACAGCAGCGAGGCCAGGTGGCCGCCCAGGTTGGCGTACCAGGTGTGCGAGTGGACCAGGTCGGCGCCCTCGGCCCCGGCGGTCATGGACAGGTCGGTGGAGACCGTCTGCAGCGCCTGGTTGGTGTGGGCCAGCAGGTCCCACGGCCGGTGGGCGACCGCGTCGGACCGGTCCTTGCCCTGGCAGTGCACGGTCAGGTCGACCAGGCCGGCCAGCTCGCGGGCCAGGTAGGTGACGTGCACGCCCGCGCCGCCGTACACCTCGGGCGGGTACTCGCGGGTCAGCAGGGCTACCTTCAGGCGGTCGCTGGGGCTGGTCACGGGGTTACCGCCTGGCCCTTGCCGACCACGGTCACGCCGCCGAGCGAGACCACGAAGCCACGGGCCCGGTCGTGCTCCTTGTCCACGCCCACCATCACGCCCTCGGGCACCTCCACGTTCTTGTCCAGGATCGCGTCCCGGACCACGGCGTGGCGGCCGATCCGGACGTTGTCCATCAGCACCGCCCGCTCCACCGAAGCCCAGCTGTTGACCCGTACGCCCGGCGACAGCACCGACTCGCGGACGAGCCCGCCGGAGACGATGACCCCGTTGCTGACCAGGCTGTTCACTGCCCGGCCGATCCGGTCGCCGGACTCGTGCACGAACTTGGCCGGCGGCAGCGAGGGCACGTAGGTCAGGATCGGCCAGCGGTTGTTGTACAGCGTGAACAGCGGCTGGACCGCGCACAGGTCCATGTGCGCCTCGAAGTAGGAGTCCAGCGTCCCGACGTCCCGCCAGTAGGGGAGGTCACCGTCGATCGCACCGGGGACCTTGTTGGTCAGGAAGTCGTAGGCCTGGGCGGCCCCGTCCTTGACCAGCATGGGCACGATGTTGCCGCCCATGTCGTGGCGGCTGGAGTCGTCGGCGGCATCCTTGCGCAGCGCGTCGACCAGCACGTCGGTGTCGAACACGTAGTTGCCCATGGAGGCGTAGGCCTGGCCCGGCTGGCCGGGGATGCTCGGCGGGTCGGCGGGCTTCTCCAGGAACTCGGTCACCGTGCGGCCGTCCTGCCCCACCGCGACCACCCCGAACTCGGTGGCTTCCTCGCGCGGCACCGGGATGCAGGCCACGGTCACGCCGGCCCCGTGCTCGATGTGCTGGGTGATCATCTGCGACGGGTCCATGCGGTACACGTGGTCGGCGCCGAACACGATGACGTGGTCCGGCTGCTCGTCGTTGATCAGGTTCAGCGACTGGTAGATGGCGTCGGCCGAACCGGTGTACCACTGCGGGCCCAGCCGCTGCTGGGCGGGCACCGGGGTCACGTAGTTGCCCAGCAACGAGCTCATCCGCCAGGTGGTGGAGATGTGCCGGTCCAGGCTGTGGCTCTTGTACTGGGTGAGGACGCAGATCTTCCTGATGCCGCCGTTGGCCAGGTTGGACAGCGCGAAGTCGATCAGCCGGTAGAGGCCACCAAACGGCACGGCGGGCTTGGCACGGTCGGCGGTCAGCGGGGACAGGCGCGTTCCTGCGCCCCCGGCGAGCACGATTCCGAGGACGCTCGGGTCGGGCATGTCGGCCCTCCTTTCGGCACGGCGGGGCGTCGTTGCCCGGTCTGTACCGCCATGCTCTCCCTGGAATGCCCAGCCAGGGAAGCTTTCAACGGGTTAACAGCAAAAGAAGCCGCCGCCCCCGGGGCGGTCGTTGCTCAGCTGGGGGCGGCGGCGACGATGATGCGGTCGAAGTCGGGCGTGTAGGCGTTCGGGTCGCTGATCTCGATCGTGTTGTTTCCGGCGTTGAGGGCGAGCGAGACGGTCAGCGCGCCGGGGGTGTTGAAGCTGCCGGTGGACGGGAACGACAGCGTCTGGGCGGTGCCGCCATCGGCCGAGACCAGGCCGGGCCGGACGCCGTCGGTGGCGTAGAGCAGGGTGACGCGGTAGGTGCCCGCGCTGGGCGCGGTGATGTTGTTGAAGGTGAGCGTGCCGCCATTGCCGACGAAGCCGACCTTGGCCCCGCCCGAGCAGGTCGAGCAGGCCGACACCACGGCCCCGCCGGCCAGGGTGTTGGCCGCCGCCTCGGCCTCATAGGAGGCGGCCAGGGTGGGCGTGTCCGCGGTCGAGGTCACGCCGAAATTATTGAACGTCGCTTGCGCCGGGTTCCCGGCCGAGCTCGAGGTGACGAACATCCCGGCATCTTGGGTGGCGGCCTGATCGGGCACGGTCGCGGTGCCCACGGCCAGCCAGTCGCTGCCGTCCAGGGAGTAGTAGCCGGTGTAGCTGGACCCGTCGCGGACCAGCCGCAGCCAGACCGGCAGGCTGGCCGGGATCGTGCCGTTGGCCGGGGTCACGTTGTCGATGTAGGTGCCGCCGTTGTCGTTCCACTCCAGCTGGATGCCGCCGGACGGGGACTCGAACAGGATCACGCCCTCGGGCGCCTGGCCGGAGGCGGTGATGTCGTTGCGGACCAGCAGCCCGGCCTTGCCGTAGCCGGTCAGGTTCTGCTGGGCGGACACCTCGGTGCTGACCGTGGCCGTGCTGCCGACGGCGCCTTTCTGGTAGATCGTGCTGTAGTCGTCGTCGCCGGTGTACAGGCCCGCGCCCGCCCCGGAGATGCCGAACTCCGAGCCGGACTGGCCGAACGCGGCCGGGCCAGCGGGTGGCACCGTGGTGGCCGACGAGTACGTCTGGTACGGCGCCTGGACCGGCGGGCTGGTCGTGACCTGCTCCGGGACCGACAGGCTCTGCGGCTGCCCGGGCCAGGCGAACCGGGCCGTGCCGGTCACCGTGCTCGTCTGGAACAGCCCCGGCGGCGGCGGGGCCACCACCTTGAACGTGGCGTGCACGGTCTTACCGCTGCCGACCAGCAGGAACGAGGTCGGCGAGGTGGCCGTCACCGTCCAGCCGGACGGCACCTGCAGGCCCAGCCGCACCAGCGGGGCGGGCAGCGGGCCGTTGTCGGTGAACGACTCGGTGGCGGTGACCGGCTGCCCGCTGGTCAGGCTGGTCAGCCCGGTCAGGCTGAGCGTGGCCGCGGGCGGGGCGGCGGCCGGGTTCCTGGTCGGGCTGACCCGGACCAGGGCCACGCCGTGGGCGGGCACCGCGGCGCTGATCGTGCCGGTGGTCTCGGTGCTCTTGCCGGTCCACAGGTTGCTGACCTTGTAGTCAGCGCCCGGCGTGGCCTTGAGGGTTGCCGCCGTGGTGCTGATGACCTGCGGGGTGCTGGCCGTGTTGAACAGGCCCGCGACCACGTCGCCGTTCTTCTCGGTCTTGGCGAAGATCTGCTCGGTGCTGCCGGCAGTGCCCCCTATTGGCAGCCGGGCGGCGTCGATGCTGTCCTGGTCGACCGAGATGACGCTGCGGTTCTTCAGCAGCGCGAGGTCGGTGGGGTCGAGGTTGGTCAGGTCGGTGCCGAGGATGAACGGGGACGCGGCCAGCGCCCACAGGCTCATCTGCGTCTGGCGCTCGTCGTAGGTCAGGCCGTCGTTACTGCCGTTGCCGACCTCGATCGAGTCGTAGTCGTTGAACGCGCCGGGCCCGCCGTACGGCTGCCAGGCCGCGACCTGGTCGAACCGGCCGGACACGTTGTTCCAGTCGGTCAGCGGGTAACTGCTGCCGTTGGTCCCGCAGTAGCACTCGACGTCGCCGCCGGTCCGCCAGCCGTTGGAGTACTGCTTCCAGACCGACGCGTCGGCGATGTTGAGGCTGTTCGACAGCTCCAGGTGGATCGGGCGGCCGGTCTGCTGCAGGGCGTTGGACCAGGCCTGGACGTCGGGGATGTCGAACGACCCGACGCCGTCGAGCTTGACGTAGTCCACGCCCCACGAGGCGAACTCGTCGGCCCATGAGTTGATGAACGCCTGCGCCCCGGGCTTGGTGTAGTCGATGCCCTGCATGCCGCCGCAGTTGTAGTTGTTCTCGTTCACGCCGTCGGCGATCTGATCGGCGGTGTCGGAGGTGCCCTCGATCGGCGTGTTCTGCGCCACGGCCTGGTCGGAGAGGCCGGGCGTGACGTACAGGCCGAACTTGAGCCCCAGGCTGTGCACGTAGTTCGCGACGACCTGGATGCCGTTCACCGGCCCGCTCGGCGGGAACTTGGCCGGGTCGGTGACCCAGCGGCCGTAAGCGTCCACGTTGGGGCCCTGGCCGCCCGGGCACTGGTACCAGAAGTCGTCCACGTTCACGTACTGGAACCCGGCCCGGGCCAGCCCGCTGGTCTTCATGGCGCGGGCCTGGGCCTCGATGACGGCCGCGGTCGGGTCGTGCCGGATGAAACTCCAGCTGCTCCAGCCCAGGGCCGGGGCGAGCCCGACGCCGTTGGCCTCGGCGCTGGCCGCGGGCGCCGCGGCTCCGGGCAGCGCGCCGGTCGCGAGGGCGGTTAACGGGGCCGCGACCATGACCGCGGCCAGGGCGCAGATCAGCCTCTTCATGTCTGGTCCTCTTCTTCCCCAGCAGGTCCGATGTCCGGGCCCGGACGCTACGTCCCGTTGACATCGTTGTCAACGCCCAAAACGCACAATATTTAACGCTCAGTCTCGCCAGAATGCGCCGACGCCAGCCCCGCTGGGTAATCGAACTGACCAGGCCGGGCGCCAGTTCGTAGACTCGGTGCCCGCCGCAGCCGATCACACCGACCGAGGTGTCGCTTGCTCACGATGCAGGACGCGTTGCTCGCCCTGAGCCGCTACTGGGCCGACCGGGGCTGCCTGCTGGCCCAGCCCTTCAACACCGAGGTCGGGGCCGGAACCATGAACCCGGCCACCGTGCTGCGGGTGCTCGGTCCCGAGCCGTGGCGGGTGGCCTACCCGGAGCCGAGCGTCCGGCCCGACGACGCCCGGTACGGGGAGAACCCGAACCGGCTGCAGACGCACACCCAGTTCCAGGTGGTGCTCAAGCCCGATCCCGGCGACCCGCAGGAGCAGTACCTCGGCAGCCTGGAGGCGCTCGGCATCGACCTGGCCGCCCACGACGTCCGGTTCGTCGAGGACAACTGGGCCTCCCCCGCCCTGGGCGCCTGGGGCCTGGGCTGGGAGGTCTGGCTGGACGGCCTGGAGATCACGCAGTTCACGTACTTCCAGCAGTCCGGCGGCCAGGCCCTGGACCCCGTGTCGGTGGAGATCACCTACGGGATCGAGCGGATCATGATGGCGCTGCAGCGGGTCAGCCATTTCAAGGACATCACCTACGCCCCCGGCATCTCCTACGGCGAAACGTTCGGCCAGGCCGAGTACGAGATGAGCCGCTACTACCTTGACGAGGCCGACATCGCCACCACCCGAACTCTGCTGGATACCTACTCGCGCGAAGCGGCACGGATGATCACCCACGAGCTGCCGGTGCCCGCGCACGTGTTCGTCCTGAAGTCCTCACACGCCTTCAACATTCTCGACGCCCGCGGCGCGATCTCGACAGCCGAGCGCGCGAGCTGGTTCGCCACGATGCGCGACCAGTCCTGCGAGGTGGCGGCACTGTGGACGCGGCT
>DATDIH010000103.1:0-2678 GCA_036521155.1 Streptosporangiaceae bacterium | reverse complement strand
GGTCCGGGCGGAGGGTGGTGAGGTTGAGCGCGGGTGCCACGATGAGCGACAGGCCGTGCGCATGCGCGATGTCCCGGGCCCGCTGCGCGGCGCTGGCCGGGTCGAGCTGTTCCGCGCGCGGCGTGAACGACCAGGCCTCCGGGTCGTACAGCAGCGCG
The DNA here is from genome assembly GCA_036521155.1 of Streptosporangiaceae bacterium. Taxonomy (GTDB): domain Bacteria; phylum Actinomycetota; class Actinomycetes; order Streptosporangiales; family Streptosporangiaceae; genus Bog-532. The sequence goes on along the minus strand of DATDIH010000103.1, from coordinate 2,520 downwards.
CTCGTGCCGGCGGCGAGCCGGCCGCCCGGCACCGCCTGGCTGAGCTCGCCGACCGACGAGAACGTCACGACCGGATCAGCCCCGGCGACGGCGGCACGCTGCTGGCCGGGCTGAAGGATCTCCAGGACGCGGGACCGCTGCAGTCCGGCGAGCACCGCGGGTTCCGTCGCCACCTGTGCAAGTGCAGCCCGGGTCAGCATCCAGGCCGGCCGGCCGCCCGGGGTCAGAGCCGCCGGGGTCAGAGCCGCCGGGGTCCGGATCCCCGAGGGCTCGGGCCGGGGCGAGGACCCGTGGCCCCGGGCCGGTGAGGACGCCGCGCAGCTGGCGAGCACGCAGGTGAGGGCGGTGAGCACGGCTGCCCCGCCCACTTCGCGGGCTGCCGCCGCCATCAGCCGGGCCGGCCGGGAGGCGATCATGGCTCCTCAGTACGTGTCTGGCGGGCCTTGCTGATGGGAACTGGATCTCTCACGCGCGGGACCGGCGGCCTGCCGGTCAAGCCCCGCGCTGGCAGATTACCCGCTGCGCGTGGCGCCAGTCCCATGGGTGGGGGACGGGGGCGCGGGCGATGCGGGCATCCGCGACAGCTGCGCGGCGGCCCTGCCCGCGGGGCCCGGACCGGCCCGCCCGCGCAGCCGTAACGAGCTGAGCTCGACGTTCGCGGTCATGCCGCTGAGGGGGGTGATCCGGGTCCGGCCGAGCACCTGCACCACGGCCTCGTAGGAGGCCTTGCCCGAGCCGGCCACCGGCCTGGGGGACAGTTCCGTGATCGTGCCCTTGATCCCGGTGAGCTGCGCGGCGGGAACCGAGATCGTGACGTTCCCCCCGACTTTCGCCGCTGACGTGCCGGTTGGCGGGATCAGCAGCCTGACCTGCCAGCCGCCTCCGGTACGCAGCGCGATCACCGGCAGCGCCATCCGCGCGGTGCGCAGGCTGGTTATCAGCCCACTGGGCAGGAGTGAGAACCTCGGCTGCTGGCCCGGGGAGGCCTGGGCGTGTGCGCCGGAACTGCGCAACCCGGCGGGGCCGACCGTCTCGCCAGGCTGCCCGAAGATGGCGACGACGGTCCCGCTCCTGGGCGCCAGGATCTGGGTGGCGACCAGCTTCATCCGGCCCGCGGCCCGCCGGGCCCGGTCCCTGGCCAGCTGGGCCTGGGCCGCGATGATGCTGGCGGCCGCGGCCCCGTCGGCCTGCAGCGCGGCCAGGTTGGCCTGGTCGGCCGTGATCGCCGCCCGGTCGGCCCGGACGGCTGCGGTCCTCGCCGCGCCGGTCTCGGTGGCCAGCAGTTCCCCTTGGCGCACCGCCTGCCCCAGGCGGACCCGGACGCCGCCGACCCGGCCTGAGGCCCCGAAGTTGAGGCTGACGATGCCGCTGCTGACCACGCCGGTGAGCGAACGGCTGTCGGCGGCCAGGATCGACGGCACATACAGCGCTGCCCCGACCACCGACGCGGTGGCCAGCAGGATCCCGCCCAGGCGCAGGGCACGGCCGGCGAATCTCCGCGAGCTGTCTGGGTCAGCGCCACGGAGCCCGAGGCGCAGCGGGAGAACGTCCAGGAGTGAGGGGCGCCGGCTGGCCGGCTCCTCCTCCAGATCGGGCTCGTACTCGTCGCCGGCCGACCAGGGGTCGTCCTCCGGGACTGGCGGCAGGCGGAACCCGTCGCTCCCGGCCCGGTGCCAGCTCTCCTCCTCTGGCCAGCCGCGAGAGCCGGATTCCGGGTCGCCACGGCCGGGGCGGCCAGACTCGGGGCGGCCGGGATCGGGGTAGCCAGACTCGGCGTAGCCGGAACCGGGACGGCCGGAACCGGAGTAGCCGGAAACGGGATGGCCGGGATCAAGGTACTCGGGATCGGGATGGCCGGAACCGGGGTAACCAGAATCGAGCCGGCCGGAACCCGAATACCGCGAACCGCGGTAACCGGAATCTGGATCACCGGGGTCCGGGACGTCTACTCCGGAAAAAGCAGGGTGGTCGTGGCCAGGCGCGAGATGACCGCGGACGTCAGAGCCGGGGGCGCCGGCCCAGCGATCACGGGAATCGGCGTAACCAGATCGTGGATAACGGTCGCTGGTAATACGGTCCTCTGGATAACGAACCTCGGCAATAAGGTCGTCCGGATAGCGGTCCTGAGGATAGTAATCCCCGGGATAACGGTCCCGGGGATAACGGTCCTGAGGATAACCGTCTGGGGGATAACGGTCCTGAGGATAACCGTCCGTGCCCAGACCGGGGTCCAGGAAGAACCCGTTCCCCGGGTAAGGCGGCCCGCCGTCGTCGTACTCCGCGCCGTCCCCCGCCGGATCCGGGGCGTCCTGGATCAGCATGCTGCGCGGACGGCGGCCCGGCCAGCGTGTCCAGCCGCGCCGCTTCCCTCCCGGTGCCGGCCCGTCCCGCAGGCCCTCCGCGGGCACCGGGTTCTCCCGGCCGTGGGGTTCGACCGCCTCGGGGTAGTCGTCCCCGATGAGGAGGGACACGTCGGTTCACTCCAATGGCTGCGGGGATAACGAAGTTATCACAGCGCTT
>DATDIH010000102.1:0-19983 GCA_036521155.1 Streptosporangiaceae bacterium | reverse complement strand
GAGGGCCGGATCTCCGGCACGCCGCACCTGTTCACCGGGGACTCACTGTTCCCGGGGGGCCCGGGCAAGACCAACAGCCCCGAGGACTTCACCTCGCTGATGAACGACCTCGAGCAGCGGGTGTTCGGCCGCCTGCCCGACGCCACCTGGGTCTATCCGGGCCACGGCGCCGACACCACCCTCGGTGCGGAGCGCCCGCACCTGGGCGAGTGGCGGGCCCGGGGCTGGTAGCGGGTACAGCCCAGCCCCCGGCGGCACCGAGCCGGGAGGACTGGGAGCGCAGGGCTGCTCAGGCCGCCCATCCACCCCACCTTCCATTCCATAAGAGGCGTGACCGGTGATGACGGTCACCGGCGGGGCGGCGGGATCCGGAGCGGGATGGGTGCGGGGCGGCACCCAGGGGTTCCTAGCCGGATGCCGCCCCGCCGTACCGTGTCCGGGTACGGGTCTAGCTGCTGGTCTGGTAGACGGCGACGTAGCCGACGCTCATGGGGGCGCCGGAGCTGGTGGAGCCGTCCGGTGAGGTGCAGCCGCACACCCCGTTGGGGAAGCCGCCGCCCATGGCCAGGTCCAGGATCAAGAAGAAGCCGTGGTCGACGGCGGCCTGCCAGGTGGACGCCCCGACCTGACTTTCGGTCACGGTGTAGTAGGCGTTGCCGTTGAGCAGGAAGGTGATCGACTCGTTGCTGGTGTCGGTGCGGTTGATGATGGCCGAGTACGTGTTGTAGCCGGTCTGGCAACCCGAGCACGCGGTCGCCCCGCTGCCCAGGCCGTTGGTCTCGTTGCAGGGCCCGCCGGGGTCGGTGCCGCAGTGGAAGGTCCCGTACAGGTCGGACTGGGCGTTGACGTCTTCCATGATGTCGATCTCACCGGTGGACGGCCAGTTGGCGCAGTCCATGGTGCCGGCCGTGCCCGCGCCGCTGGACCGGAAGCCATCGCCCAGCATCCAGAAGGCGGGCCAGTAGCCCAGGCCGCTGGCCGGGTTGGGTTGCTCGATCTCCGCGGAGACCTCCAGCTCGCCACCGGCCGGGGCCTCGAAGTTGCCGGCGGTGGTCTCGATCCGCCCCGACGTCCATGAGCCGCCCGAATTGACCGGGGTGATGTTCAGGTGGCCCCTGCCGTCCTCGGCGACGTTGGCGGTCGAACTGGTGTTGCTCTCCACCTCGCCGGTGCCGTAGCTGGCGGTACAGCCGGTGCCGTTGTACTGGGTGCCGGTGTCGTAGGTCCAGTTCGAGTCGACCGCGGACCCGGCCGGGCCGGAGAAGTCGTCGCTGAACACCGTGGTCCAGCCGGACGGCGGCGCGGGCACCGTGTCGGCGCTGGCCGGGGCGGCGACCCCGGCGACCACACCCGCGACCAGCAGCAGCGGGGTGAGGGCGGCGGCGATGATCCGCCAGCGGGCCCACCGGCCGGGGGCGCCGCGCAAGCGGGAGGGCGCGGCGACCCCGGCGGGGCCCTGCGGCCGCCAGCCCACAGGCGGCCCCGGGGGCGGGCCAGTGGGTGGGCGGCCGGTGAGTCCTTTCCTGGCCGTGCGGAGGTGATATCGCATGCGGAGTTTCTCCCTTCGTTGGGTTCGGCTCGGCGCTCCCCGCTCGGTAAGGGTCCTGGTGCTACTCCTTTGCCTCGGCCGGGCAGCCGCAGCTGCGCCGGATGACGAGTTCGGTCGGGAGGGTCTCGGAGCGGGCCGGCTCGGTGCTGCCCTCGATGCGCTCCAGCAGCCGGGCGGCGGCGCGGACGCCCAGTTCCCGGACGGGCTGCCCGACCGTGGTCAGGGCCGGATCCACCACCCGCCCGGGGAAGATGTTGTCGAAGCCGGTCACCGCGACGTCCCCGGGGATGGCGATGCCGGATCGCTGCAGCTCGCGCATGACGCCGATCGCCATCTGGTCGTTGGCGCAGGCCACCGCCTCCGGGATGGCCTCGCGGCCGAGCAGGACCCGGGCCGCGGTGCGCCCGCTGGCCTCGGAGAAGTCACCGCCGGGCACCACGTCGACGGTGCAGCCGGGCACGCTGCGGACGGCCGAGGAGAAGGCGGCCAGGCGTTCCACGGCGTCGGGAGCGTCGCGCGGGCCGCCGACGAAGCCCAGCCGGCGGTAGCCGTGGCCCGTGATCAGGTGCATGGCCAGTTCGCGCATGCCGGCCGGGTTGTCGACCCGGACCACGTCCAGGCCCGCCCCGGCGGCCGAGGCGGCGATGGCCACCACCGGCAGCCGCCGGGCCAGCGCCCGCAGCTGGGCCGGGGCCAGCACGTCCTCGACCACCAGCAGCCCGTCCACCTTGCCGGACAAGGCCCGGATCCGGTCGTGGAACTGCTCGCCGCTGGGACCGAAGGACAGCAGCAGTGAGGTGTCGGTGCCGCGCAGCACCGCCTCCACCGCGTGCACGACCACGTCCACGAACAGCAGGCCGTCCCGCTCGATGTCGGTCTCGTTGACGCCGCGTTCCAGGCCGACCAGGCCGATGATCTCCTTGCGGCGGCGGGACAGGCCCTGCGCGGAGGCGTCGGGAACGAAGCCGACCTCCTCGATCACCGCCAGCACGCGGTCCCTGGTCACCGGGCGCACCAGGTCCGAACCGCGCATCACCCGTGACACCGTGGCCGTCGAGACGCCGGCCAGCCGGGCCACGTCGTACACGGTGGGCATGTAGGGTTTCCTCGGTTGTAAGCGGTTACATTCGTGTTGAACTGTGATGCTAGAAGGGCATGTAAGCGGTGTCAATCCCGCACAGGGAAACACAACCTGCACGAGGAGATCAGATGAGTCAGGGGCGTGACGCCTTTCCGGACGGCTTCCTGTGGGGTGTTTCCACGGCGTCCTACCAGATCGAGGGGGCGGTGGCCGAGGACGGCCGGGGCCCGTCGATCTGGGACACGTTCAGCCACACGCCGGGCCGGACCACCAACGGTGACACCGGCGACATCGCCTGCGACGCCTACCACCGGACCACCGAAGACCTCGGGCTGCTGTCCCAATTGGGCGTGAACAGCTACCGGTTCTCGGTCGCCTGGCCGCGGATCCAGCCCGACGGGCGCGGCGCCCCCAACCAGGCCGGCCTGGACCACTATCGCCGGCTGACCGACCAGTTGCTCGACCGCGGGATCACCCCGCTGGTCACGCTGTACCACTGGGACCTGCCGCAGGCGCTGCAGGACAAGGGCGGCTGGGCCACCCGGGACACCGCCGCGCTGTTCGCCGACTACGCCGGCATCGTGGCCGGGGCCCTGGGTGACCGGGTGCAGCGCTGGATCACGCTGAACGAGCCGTGGGTGGCCTCCAGCATGGGTTACCGCAGCGCCGAGCACGCGCCGGGGATCGCCGACCCGCGCCAGTACGTGGCGGCAGTGCACCACCTGCTGCTGGGCCACGGCCAGGCCACGGCGGCGGTCCGCGCGGCCACGCCGTCGCCGCGGGCCACCCAGGTCGGGATCACGCTCAACATGGCCCAGGTCTACCCGGCCGACCCGGCCAGCTCCGCCGACCGGGAACTGGCCGCCGACATCGACGCCGACTTCAACGGGGTGTTCCTGGACCCGCTGACCCGCGGTAGCTACCCGGCCCGGCTGGGCGAGGGCCAGGCCCCGGGACCGCAGCTGATCCGGGACGGGGACTTCGACGTCATCCGGGCCCCCATCGACTTCCTGGGCGTGAACTACTACGCGCCGCACATCGTGGCCGTGCGCGAGGACGGGATCTTTCTGCGCGGCGACGACCCTATGCCGTGGCGGCCGGGGGCCACGTTCGTCCGGCCCGATCACCTGCCGGTCACCGCCATGGGCTGGCTGGTGGATCCGAACGCCCTGTACGACCTGCTGGTCCGGGTCGGCGAGGATGCGCCGGGGGTGCCGCTGTACATCACCGAGAACGGGGCGGCCTGCTACGACTACGTGGACCCCGACGGTGCCGTGGAGGACCCCGAGCGCATCGCCTACCTGCACGGCCACCTGCAGGCGGTCCGGCGCGCGATCACTGACGGGGTGCCCATGCGCGGGTACTTCGCCTGGTCGCTGATGGACAACTTCGAGTGGGCCCACGGGTACTCCAAGCGGTTCGGCCTGGTGTTCGTGGACTACGGCACCCAGCGGCGCATCCCCAAGCGCAGCGCGGCCTGGTACTCCGAAGTGGCCCGGACCAACTCGGTGCCGGCCCTGGAGTAGGCGGTCAGGTCCGGCGCCCGGCGGGAAGGGCCGGTCAGGGAGTTTCTGGCTGGCCCTGGGAGGAGCCCCAGGAGTCGGGGATCGTGGTGTAGCCGTGCCCGCTGTAGGTGCCGATCTCGTCGGCCAGCGAGGAGGACGACAGCCCTTCCCCGGCCTTGAGCGCGGCCAGGATCAGCGAGTAGGCCCCGTTGTTGAGATAGGCCACGGTGGCGTCCACGCCGTCCTGGACCGAGGGGTAGGAGTACAGCGAGTACCCGCCGCCCTCGGACTTGATCGGCGTGCCACCGTAGCCGGGCTGGCTGACGTTGAGCGGGTTGTTGGCCCCGACGATCCCGTAGGGCGGCGATCCGGCTTCGTTCTGCATCCAGTAGCCCAGCGAGATGACGTTGGCGCTGGTGATGGGGTCGCCCAGGCCCTTCAGGATGGCCTCGGACCAGGCCAGCTCGTTCGACCCCTGGGGGGTCTCGTACTCGGCGGTGGCCTGCGGAACCAGGCTGGACGAGGGCGCCGCAGCGGTCGAAGCCGGAGTGGGCGACGCGGTTGGCGATGAGGAAGCCCGCGTCGTGGCGGGGACCGGCTTGGCCGTGGCCGGCCGGGCCTGGGCCATCACGGGCTGGCGGATCATCACCGCGGCGCCGTCCGGGCTGCCCTGGTTCCGCGCCGGGGCGGTGGTGGCCGGGCGGATCTGGCTGTCGGCCGTGGCGGCGGGGTGGTGGCCGGGGACGACGGCGAACGCCGCCACCAGGAAGGCACAGAGCGCGACCGCGGCGACGGCCCAGCTCACCCGGGCGGCGGTGCCGTATCGGGTGCTGCGGAGGCGAGTCAGCAGGTCAATGGCTGGATGTTAGTGGATCTTCAGGTCAGGCACAGAAGGAAACGCGGAAATCGGGGCGTGTCCGTCAATTTCCGTCCAGCTCCCGCTGGGTGCCGCTGACCTCCCGGTAGACGGCCAGGGCAGCCTCGGTGGCTTCGTTGACCGACGGCAGGGTGCGAGCCCGGTCCCGGGCGGCGTCGGCCAGCCGGGTGGCCAGGGCCTGGTCGGTCAGCACCCGGCGGACCGCTTCGGCGAGTCCGGCCGGGTCATCCGGGGGGACCAGCAGGGCAGCGTCCTCGCCGGTCAGGTCGGGGGTGCCGCCGGCCCGGGTGGCCACGATGGGGCGGCCCGCCCGCAGCGCCTCCTGGAGGATGAGCGGCTGGCCTTCCCACCGGCTGGGTAGCACGAACACCGCGGCCGCGGCGAGCAGGGCGGGCACGTCGGCGCGCTGGCCGAGCAGGCTCGCGTTCCCGCCCAGGGGGGCGGCGGCCGCGGCCAGCTGGTCGTGCAGCGGGCCCGATCCGGCGATGGCCAGCAGCGGGGCCGGGGTGAGATCCTGCCAGGTGCGGGCCGCCTCGATCAGGGTGTCGAAGCCCTTCTGCGGGGCCAGCCGGCCCGCGGCCAGGATCAGCGGGCGGTCCTGCGTGCGAAGTTCCTGGGCGATGGCGCCGGGGGTGGCCAGGCCGTCTTCGGCGGGGGCCGGGGTCGTCGGGCTGTAGGGCGGGACCAGGGCGCGGCGGACGTCGCGGGCCCCGGCCCGGCGCATCCGGTCCTCCAGATCGCCGGACACGCACAGCACCACGGCCGCGCTGCGGGCGGCCAGGAACTGCAGGCTCTGGTAGATCGTGCCGTTGACCCCGCCCGCCGGGGGCGCGTTGTGCACCGTGACCACCAGCGGCAGGGCCGCGCGGGCCGGGCGCAGGGCGAGGGTGAGCGCCAGCGCGGCCAGGGCTCCCGCCCGCAGGCCGTGGGCGTGCACGACGTCGGGCCGGTGCCGGCCCAGGACCTGGCGCAGCCGCAGCACGGCCAGCCCGTCCCGGACGCTGGGCCGGTCGCCGAACTGGACGGTCTCGTAGCTGACCGGGGCGGCACCGGGGTGGGCTGGGCCCAGCCCGGGCTCGCCAGGCGCGCCAGGCGCGCCGAAGCGGAAGTCCGGCTCGTGCTCGGCCGGGCCGCAGACCAGGGCGGGCACGCCGCGGACCGCGCCTCCGGCCGCCAGCATCTGGACGTGACGCAGGGTGCCACCGGCCGTGGTGCCGAGTACGAACGCGACCTTCACTGTTGCTCCCCTGAGGCTGGCGGGCGGCTGCGGCTCAGGCGGCTGAGCAGGCGGGTGGTGACGGCCCGCAGGTCGCCGCCGTCGGTCAGGAACGTCACGGCCAGGAACGCTACCGTGGCCACGGTAGCGGCCAGCACGGTGACCGCCGCGCTGGGACCGAATCCGTGCACCGGCAGGGCCTCGGCCACGCCGAATCCCGCCGCCGCACCGGCCAGCCCGCCACCCAGCCCGGCCAGGGTGGCCCGGGTCAGCCCGGCCAGGGCGGCCCGCCCCAGGGCCCGCCGCACCGCCACGGTGAGCGCGATCCCGGCCGCGGCCAGCCCGATCGTGGTGCCCAGGCCGAGCGCGGGCACCACCCAGCCGTGCGGCACGAACGGCACGATGGCCAGGTCGGCCGCGATGACCAGCAGCCAGCCGCCGGACATGGCCACCGCGGTGACCCGGCTGCGGCCGGCCGCGAACAGGGTCCGGGACAAGGCGGCGGTCAGTCCGTAGCCGACCAGGCCCGGCGCGAACAGGGCCAGCGATCCGGCCAGCTGGTGGGACTGGGTGGAGTCGTGGCTGCTGAACACCTGGGCCAGCGGCAGGCAGGCACCGGCCAGCACCGCCGCGCCCAGCCAGGACATCAGCACCACGGCCCGGCTGGCGGCGGCGCTGGTAGCGCGGAACTCATCGCTGCCGCTCTGGGCCGACAGCAGCGGGAAGGCGCTGGTGGCCACGGGCACGGCCAGGCCCGCGTAGACGATGAAGAACACCTGCCAGGCGTAGCTGTACAGCACCAGGGCGCCGTGGCCGCCGCGGCCATTGGACAGCACGATCGCGGCCACCGTGGACAGGTCCTGGGCGATCAGCGTGAGCACGCCCGCCACGGCCAGCCGCGACACCCGGCGGGCCACGCCGTCGGGGAACCGCAGCGTGGGCCGAAGCCCCAGCCGCAGCCGGCCGACCGGGAGCGCGCCGGTCAGGGTCAGGGCCAGCACCCCGGCGGTGGTGCCCAGGGCCAGGGTCAGCTCGGCCGTGGCCGGCAGCGCCCCGGGGCGGTTCTGGAAGCCGTGCCCGAGCACCCCGAACGCGACGTAGGCAGCCGCCACCACCACGCTGGACAGGACCGGGGCCAGGGCCGGGGCGGTGAACCGGCGATGCGACTGCAAGATGCCGTAGAGCACCACGGCCAGCCCGTACAGCGGGATCTGGGGCGCGAACGCGACCACCATCCGCCCGCTGGTGGCCAGCGTGGCCGCGTGCGCGCAGCCCGGGGTGGCCGGGATCAGCACGCTGGTCAGCGGGCCGGCGATCAGCGCGATGACCAGCGCCGCAGGCACCAGCAGCAGCACGGTCCAGGTCAGCAGGGCCGACGCGATCCGCCGGGCTTCGGCCGCACCGTCCGGGCCGCGCGCCACCGGGCCGGCCAGGACCGGCACCACCGCGCTGGTCAGAGCCCCGCCCAGCACGATGTCGTAGATGATGTTGGGGACCTGGTTGGCCGTGGTGTAAGCCTGGCCAACGCAGCTGACCCCGACGGTATGAGCGAAGATCAGCTGGCGGCCGAACCCCACCACCCCCGAGGCCACGGTGAGCACCCCGATGACCGCGGCGGCCCGGCCGATGCCCCTACCTGGCTCCCGGTCGGCGTCCCGCTCGGCCACCGGTGCGGTCACGGAGCCGGGGTCACGGGATGGGCACGGCCGCGGCAGGTATCTCCGTGGCCGGGGTGCCGGTCTTGTGGCCGTTGGCGCTGGCCGGGCTGGCCGCGTGCGCGGGACGGCGGCCCAGCATGTCCAGCCAGTGCAGCGGCGGCGTGCGCTGGATGACCTTGGTGAAGCTGACCACCTCGCTGGCCGCGGTCAGCCCGGTGACCCCGGCCAGCAGGGCCAGGCGGCTGCGCCGGCTCAGGCCGCCGGCGGCGGCCGTGCCGAGCATGGCCCCGAGCGCGTTGGCCCCGGCGTCACCGAGCATGGCCCGCTCGCCGAGGTCGTCCGGGAGCAGGGCCACGGCCGCGCCGAGCGGGGCCGCCACCGTGGCCACTCCCCCGCGGCCGCGGCCGGTGCCCGGGCGGGCCAGCTGGGTGAGGCCGATGGGGAGCCCGGCGGCCAGCGTGACCTTGATCGCGCGGCCGGGCCGGAGGTCGAACAGGTTGAGCAGGTTGGCGCTGCCCGCGACCAGGGCCGTGTTGATGGCCACGTCGGCGGCCGGGCCGCCGGTGCACAGCGCGGCGGCCAGGCCGGTGGCGCCGATGCCGCCCAGCTTGACCGAGCCGGTGGTGATCTCACCGTGGGCCAGCGCGCCAAGGTGGCCCTTGAAGCCACGCTTGGCCCCGGACCCGGCGATGTCGTCGTAGCCACCGAATGCCCCGGCCCCGGCGGCCGCGGCGACCAGGGCGGCGCGGGTGCGGGCGGGCAGCGCGGGCGCCAGCAGCGCCGCCGCGGCTCCGGCCGCGGCCACCGCCGGTCCTTCCAGCAGCGTGACCGGCTCACCGCGGTGGTTGGTCCGGGTCCACTGGGTGGCCCCGCCCGGCGGGTTGCGGGTCAGCGCCGTGTAGGCGGCCCGGGCCGCCGCCGCTGCGATGACCGCCGTCGCGGCCGAGGCCGCCGCACGCCGGGCCTTCGTCATCTACTTCCCCTTAGAAGAATTTTTCTGCGGGGGACTCGACGAGGCACTCGGGGTCGGCGCCGGGCTGGGTCCCGCAGAGTTGGCGTTCGACTGAGTACCGAAGCTACCGGGCTTGTGCCCGTTCATCTGCTGCTCCAGCGCCTGGACGGCAACGATTTGGCCAACGACCGAGTCGGCGTTGTCGACAGTGGAGGCGTTGTTGGCGGCGCCGCTGGACCGGACGGCCGAGATCGCGCTGCCCGGGCCGGACCCGGCCGACGGCCCGGTCACCACCGTGGCCTGGCTGGCCTGGCCGAACTCCTGGGCCAGGGCCACCACGGCCTGGTTGACCGGATCGGAGTTGCCGTCCTGGGGCGCGGTGGCCGGGGTCACGATGACCGCCAGCGTGGCCCCGGACGTGGGGTGGCCGCTGACCGAGATGAACTGCCCGGCCGAGAAGCTGGACACGATGGTCTGCGCGTCCTGGCTGCTGATCGAGCTGTTGCCGTTCCCGTTGCCCGAGTTGCTGCCGTTGCCCGACTTGTTGTTGCCGGACCCGGAGTTGCCGGACCCGGAGTTGCCGGCCTTGGCGACCAGCGCGGCCGCCAGCACCTGGGCCGCCTGCTGCTGCGGGCTGCCATTGGTCAGCGTCATACCCGACGGCGTCGCCTGCTGGGTGAGCTGGTCGAGCAGGCTCAGGTTGCTGGCGCTGGTGTCGGCGAACTTGGACGACAGCGCGACCTGGCCGCTGACCGTGGCGCCCGCGTCGCTCAGCCCGTTCTTGATGCCGTTGACCACGCTGCTGGGCGCGCCCGGGGTGGTGACGATGACGACCCGCTTGCTGTCCAGCAGGTGCTTGAGCAGCACCGGCTCGGCCGCCTGGGCGAACTGGCGGTCGCCCTGGACCTGCTGCTGGAGGGCGCTGTTCTCGTTGTCGGCCGCCTCGAGCTTGGCGCTCAGCGCACTCGAGGTGCGGTCCAGCGCGGAGAACGCGGCGCCCCGTAGCTCGGTCGAGCCGAGCACGATCCCGACCGCCAGGGCCAGGAAGACAGCGACGATGGAAACCAGGTGGTAGCGAAAATCAATCACGTAAACAGTCCGGTGAGCCAGGAGACGAACGAATGCCACGTTGCGTCGAAGTATCGGATCAGGATGGGCTCGGCTGGTGATGCGGCCACCGCGACGAGCACGGTGACGGCCGCGGCCAGCGCGAGCACGACAAGGGACCAGCTGGAGATCCGGCTCCGGTAGAGCCGGCTGACCCCCTTGGCGTTGACGATCTTGGTGCCGACCCGGAGCTGGGTCAGGAATGTGCTGGCCATCCCCGACCGGCCCTTGTCGAGGAACTCCTCCAGGGTCCAGTGGGTGCCCACGGCCACGATCAGGCTGGCGCCCTTGCCGTCGGCCAGGAGCAAGGCCACGTCCTCGCTGGTGCCCGCGGCCGGGCAGACCGCGGCGGTCAGGCCCAGCTCGTTGACCCGGTTCAGGCCGGGCGCCCGGCCGTCAGCATAGGCGTGCACGATCAGTTCGGCCCCGCAGCGCAGGGTCTCGTCGGTGACCGAGTCCATGTCGCCCACGATGGCGTCGGGCACGTACCCGGCCTCGAGCAGGGCGTCGGCGCCGCCGTCCACTCCCACCAGCACCGGCCGGTACTCGCGGATGTAGGGGCGCAGCGCGGCCAGGTCCTCGCGGTAGTGGTAGCCGCGAACGACGACCAGCACGTGCCGGCCGTCCATCCGGGTCTTGATGTCCGGGAGTGCCACCCCGTCCACCAGGAGCTCGTGTTCCCGCTTGAGGAATTCCATGGTGTTGGCGGCGAACGCCTCGATCTGGGTGACGATCCCGGCCCGGGCCTCGGCCATCATGGCGTCGACCGACTCCGGGGTCTGCGGGTTGCCCTTGACCGCCACCTGCTCGCCCACATACAGGGTGTCGCCGTCCAGCCGGACGGTGGCCCCCTCGCGGACCCGGCTGAACACGTCTTGGCCCACGTCGTCGACGAGCGGGATGCCCGCTTCCATCAGCAGCTGCGGGCCCAGGTTGGGGTACCGGCCGCTCATGCTGACCGCCGCGTTGACCACGGCGGACACCTTTCGGCTGATCAGCGCGTCGGCCGCCACCCGGTCGAGGTCGACGTGGTCAATGATGGCGATGTCACCGGGCTCGAGCCGCTTGGTGAGGTTCTTGGTCCGGCGGTCCAGGCGCGCCGGGGCGACCACCCCGGGAAGCTCGTTGGACTTTCCGCGGCGGAGAGCCGGGATCCTTACGGACGGCACCTTCATCGTTGTTCCATCCTGCCAGAGGCCCCGACCACACGCCGTCATCTCCATAACTACGGCGTGTTATCAATCGCACACATTTCGTGCGCGAGAGACGGGACCGCGCCCCCTGTGCTCAAGCGGCTGTTCATGCGGCGGTGTGAACGGCCCCCGGGCCCAGCCGTCACTCGGTGCTCTTTCCATAATGAGGGACAGCCGGGGATGCTCCGGTTCGCCGCGGCAAGAAGGGTGCTCATGACCGAACAGTCCGCTGACCAGATCCGGCTCACGTCCCTGTCTCATGGCGCGGGCTGTGCCTGCAAGCTGCCGCTGGCCAAGCTGGACCAGCTAATGGCCGCCCTGGGCACGGAACAAGGAACGCTGGCCGGGGCCGCCGGGGACCTGCTGGTGGGCGCGGCCGAGGGGGACGACGCCGCTGTCCTGCGGCTGGACGATGACCGCGCGCTGGTGCTGACCACCGACTTCTTCACCCCGATCGTGGACGACGCGCGGGACTGGGGCCGGATCGCGGCCACCAACGCCATGTCCGACGTGTACGCGATGGGCGGCCGCCCGGTCATCGCCCTCAACCTGACCGCCTGGCCCGGGCAGACCCTGCCGGTCGAACTCCTGGCCGAGGTGCTGCGGGGCGGCTCGCAAGCTGCCGCCGCCGCCGGCTGCCTGGTGGTGGGCGGCCACACCATTGACGACCCCGAGCCCAAGTACGGCCTGGCCGTGGTGGGCCTGGCCGACCCGGCCCGGCTGATGACCGTGGACCAGGCCCGCGACGGCGACCTGCTGGTGCTGACCAAGCCGATCGGCACCGGGGTCGTGGCCACCGCGCACAAGCGCGGGGCGGCCCCGGACGACGTGCTGGCCGCCACGGTGGCCGCCATGACCACGCTGAACGGGCCGGCCAGCGAGGCCGCCCTGGCCGCCGGGGTGCGGGCCGCCACCGACGTGACCGGGTTCGGGCTGCTGGGGCACCTGCACCGGATGCTGCGGGCCAGCGGCGTGGCCGCCGAGGTCTGGGCTGACCAGGTGCCGCTGCTGCCGGGGGCGGCCGGCCTGGCCGCGGCGGGCTTTGTCTCCGGCGGCACCAGCGCCAACATGTCCTACCTGTCCGACGTGACCGACATCGACCCGGACACCGACCCCGACAGCGCGGTGCTGCTGCACGACGCCCAGACCTCGGGCGGGCTGCTGATCGCGGTGCCGCCCGCGGCCGTGGCCGGGCTGCGGGCGGACCTGCGGGCCCGGGGCACGGAGGCGGCCCTGGTCGGCATGGTTCAGGCCGGAGAGGCGGGCCGGATCGCGGTGCGGGCCACCACCCCGGCGTGACCAGGCGGACGCCGACCGTGACCGGGCCGGGTCGCAGACGGGCGTAAAAGGCGGGAATCCGGGTAGCTGAGACGTCGTTGTTACCTGAGACCAGCACGCGGCCTTCAGAACGGAACCCCGGTCTGATCAGCATGAGGAACGGCATCGCCCGGTGCGCCCTGTCCGGCGCCGGGCGGGGTCGCCATTCTGTCAGACCCCGTTGTTACGTTCGGCCTGAGATGTGCCCGAGAGTGCCTTCCATGACGAACGGGGGAACCGTGACCTGGCTTGCTGAACCACCCGCCGATGGCGGCCTGACCGAGGAGACCGCGGCCGCGCACGTCCACGGCATCGTGTTCAAGACCGGCCCGCCGAGCAAGGTCGGCGTTGAACTGGAGTGGCTCGTCCGCGACACCCGTGATCCAGCGCTTCCCGTGCCCGCGAAGCGCACGTTCCCGGCCGTGGCCGATCTCACCGCACCGGCCGTTCTTCCCGACCCAGCCGCGCTGCCCTCCGGGAGCATGCTCACCACGGAGCCCGGCGGCCAGCTGGAACTGAGCTCCGCACCCGCCGACAGCCTCAGCGAGTGCATCACAGCGGTCCGCGACGAGATGACCACCTTGCGCCAGGCGGTGGATCGTGCGGGTCTGTCCCTGCAGGGCTACGGCTACGATCCGCTCCGAGCGCCGCACCGGGTGCTGGACCTGCCCCGGTACACGGCCATGGAGGAGTTCTTCGACCGCAGCGGCCCGTGGGGCCGCCAGATGATGTGCAACACCGCCTCGGTCCAGGTCTGCCTGGACGCCGGCCTGAACACCGCGGGTAAGGGCGGCTACCGCTGGCGGTGGCGGCTGGCCCACCGGATCGGCCCGGTGCTGGTGGCCGCGTTCGCCAACTCCCCGCTCCGCCAGGGCAAGCCGTCCGGCTGGCGCTCGACCCGGCAGGAGGTCTGGGCCCACCTGGACCCGGGCCGGACCCGGCCGCCCCCGGACGGGGACCGCGACCCCCGCGACACCTATGTGGACTACGCCCTGGACGCCGAGCTCATGCTGGTCCGCCGGGAGGGCTCACCGTCGTGGGCCGCCCCGCCCGGGCTGACCTTCCGGGACTGGCTGCGAGGCCAGGGGGAACGCCAGCCGACCATGGACGACCTGACCTATCACCTGTCCACCCTGTTCCCGCCGGTGCGGCCGCGCGGCCACCTGGAGCTGCGCATGATTGACGCGCAGCCGGGCGACGACGGCTGGGTGGTACCGGCCGCCGTGGCCTGGGCCCTGTTCGAGGACCCGGCCGCCGCCGACGCCGCCATGGCCGCGGCCGAGCCGCTGGCCAGCTGCAACGGCCAGAACGGGCAGGCCCGAGCGGGCACGGCCAACCCGTGGCTGCGGGCGGCCCGCGAAGGCCCGGCCGACCCGGCGATCGCCCGGGCCAGCCAGCAGTGTTTCGAGGCGGCCGACGCCGCGCTGAGCCGGGCCAACGCCCCGGCCGGTATCCGCGACTCGGTCGCCGAATTCACCGAGCGCTACGTGCTCCGACGCCGATGCCCAGCCGACGATCAACTCGAGGGGAAACAGTGACCGCGTCCCACGACACGCCGACCACCCAGGACATGCCCACGCCCCTGGTCACCGCGGAGACCCTGCGGGCCGAGATCGCGGACGCCCTGACCGCGGCCCGCGACCGGACGGTCTCACTCACCGAGTGCCTGGACTCCAGCGACCTGATCCGCCAGCACTCGCCGCTGATGTCCCCGCTGGTGTGGGACCTGGCCCACATCGCCAATCAGGAAGAGCTGTGGCTGCTGCGGGCGGTGGGCGGCCAGGACCCGATCCATCCGGAGATCGACCCGCTCTACGACGCGTTCGAGCACCCGCGGTCCGAGCGGCCCACGCTGCCGTTGCTGCAGCCGCACGAGGCCCGCGGCTACGCAGCCGAGGTGCGCGGCCGGGTCCTCGACGTGCTGGAGCAATCGGCCTTCTCCGGGCGTCGCCTGGTCACCGGGGGGTTCGCGTTCGGCATGATCGTCCAGCACGAGCAGCAGCACGACGAGACCATGCTCATCACCCACCAGCTACGCCAGGGCGGGCCGGTGCTGACCGTGGCCCCGCCCGCCACTGCCCCCGCGGACGCGCTCAGCCTGCCGGCCGAGGTGCCGGTGCCGGGCGGCCCGTTCACCATGGGCACGTCGACCGAGCCGTGGGCGCTGGACAACGAGCGCACCGCGCACACCGTCCACGTACCCGCCTTCTTCATCGACACCACCCCGGTGACCAACACGGCCTACCAGGCCTTCATCGCCGACGGCGGCTACGACGACCCGCGGTTCTGGACCCCGGAAGGCTGGGAGCACCGGCAGCGGGCCGGCCTGACCGCGCCGATGACCTGGCGGCGCGAGGGCGGCGACTGGGTGCACACCGTGTTCGGTGTGACCGAGCCGGTGCCACCGGCCGAGCCGGTGCTGCACGTGTGCTGGTACGAGGCGGACGCCTATGCCCGCTGGGCCGGACGGCGGCTGCCCACCGAGGCCGAGTGGGAGAAGACGGCCCGGTACGACCCGGCCACCGGCCTGTCCCGCCGGTTCCCCTGGGGCGACGACGCGCCCACGGCCGAGCGGGCCAACCTGGGCCAGGCCAGCCTGCGCCCGGCCCCGGCCGGCTCCTATCCGGACGGCGCGGCCCCGAGCGGGGCCCGCCAGCTCATCGGCGACGTGTGGGAGTGGACGGCCAGCGACTTCCTGCCCTACCCCGGCTTCGAGGCCTGGCCGTACCGGGAGTATTCCGACGTGTTCTTCGGTCCCGAGTACAAGGTGCTGCGGGGCGGGTCGTTCGGGGTCAGCCCGGCCGCCTGCCGGGCCACCTTCCGGAACTGGGACTACCCGATCCGGCGGCAGATCTTCGCCGGCTTCCGTACCGCCCGGTCGGCGGTTCCGGAGGCCTCCTGATGTGCCGCCACCTGGCCTACCTGGGCCCGCCGGTCACGCTGCGGGAGGCCATCATCGACCCGCCGCTGGGCCTGTACCGGCAGGCCTGGGCGCCGCGGATGATGCGGGGCAGCGGCACGATGAACATCGACGGCTTCGGGGCCGGCTGGTACGCCGATGGTGACCCGGTCCCGGCCCGGTACCGGAACTCCGGGCCGATCTGGGCCGACCCGTCGTTCGCCGACCTGACCCGGGTCACCCGCAGCGGCGCGCTGCTGGCCGCGGTGCGCGACGCCAGCGCGGGCACCGAGCCGAGCCCGTCGGCCGCGTCCCCGTTCGGGGCCGATCACTATCTGTTCAGCCACAACGGCGCGCTGGTGGGCTGGCCGGGCACGGCGGCCGGGCTGGCCGCCACGCTCAGCCCGCTGGACCTGCTCAACCTGGATTCGCGGGTCGACTCGGCCCTGCTGTGGGCGCTGACCCTCAAGCAGCTCCGGGACGGCGCGGGCCCGGATGAGTCCCTGGCCGCGGTGATCGGCCTGCTCGATCAGGCCGGGGTGGCGGGCCGGTTCAACTTCCTGCTCACCGACGGCCACGTGATCGCGGCCACCACCGCCGGTCACTCGCTGTTCTACCGCCAGGGCCACCAGGACGGCGCCGACAGCGTGACCGTGGCCTCCGAGCCGGCCGACGAGGACCCGGCCTGGACGGAGATCCCGGACCGGTCCCTGGTCACCGCCACGGCCAGCGACGTCAAGATCCAGCCGCTTTCGGTGCCGCCCGAGGTCACCGCGGACAGCGCCGAGCGCGTCCAGAAAGGCAGCTTCCCCGAAGGCATGGCCGCCACCTCCAGTCCCGACGGAAGGAACCCGAGTCAGTGACGACTTCACTGCACGTCGAGCGTCGCTTGCCTGCCGATTTCCTGGCCGATTCGCTGCGTGCCGACGCGCGGGCCGGGCTGACGGCCACCCCCAAATCGCTGCCCCCCAAATGGTTCTATGACGCGGCCGGCAGCGAGCTGTTCGAGAAGATCACCGCCCTGCCCGAGTATTACCCGACCCGGGCCGAGCGGGAGATCCTGCAGGCGCGGGCAGTTCACATTGCGGCCGCCAGCCGGGCCGCGACCCTGGTCGAGCTGGGGTCCGGCTCGTCGGAGAAGACCCGGCTGCTGATCGACGCGCTGCGCGCGGCCGGCACCCTGCGCCGGTACGTGCCGGTGGACGTCAGCGAGCAGGCCCTGCTGGCCGCGGCCAGTGCCCTGTTCAGCGACTACCCCGGGCTGGAGGTGGACGGGGTGGTGTCCGACTTCGACGATTACCTGGACCTCGGAGCGGGCGGGGACCAAGACGGGCCCCGCCTGGTTGCGTTCCTGGGCAGCACGATCGGCAACCTGCTGCCGGCGGAGCGGGCCTCGTTCCTGGCCCGCATACGTTCCGGGCTGGCCTCCGGCGACGCGCTCCTGCTCGGCACCGACCTGGTCAAAGACCCGGCCGTGCTGGTCGCCGCCTACAACGACGAGGCGGGTGTGACCGCGGCCTTCAACAAGAACGTGCTGGCCGTGCTCAACCACGAGCTGGGCGCCGACTTCGACCTGGACAACTTCGAGCACGTGGCCCGCTGGGACCCCGATCAGGAATGGATCGAGATGCGCTTGCGCACGGCTGGCCGGCAGACCGTGCGCTTGCCCGCCATCGGCCTGACCGTCTCGTTCGACGACGGTGAGGAAATGCGCACCGAGATCAGCGCCAAATTCCGCCGTGAGGGCGTGGCCGCCGAACTGACCGCCGCGGGCTTCCGGCAGGAGCACTGGTGGACCGACCGTCAGAGGCGCTTCGGCCTGTCCCTGGCCGTTCCCGCCTGACCATCCCGGCCCCGGGGTCCTTCATGGCGCCCCGGGGCCGTTTGGTGACTGTCGCGGGGGCGTCCGGTTACGCACCGTCTGAGTTATGAGGCGAGTGTGAAGCAATGCATGCCAATCTAAAGCATTACATGCGTAATCGCAGGTCAGCGGTGCCCTACCGTATGCAGTTGTGGTGGATGATCAAGGCCCGGACATCGTGCATGAGGGCCCGAAGACGATCTACGCGCAGATCGTGGACTACGTCGCGGCCCATATCGAATCCGGCGACTGGGAGCCCGGCCACCGCCTGCCCTCCGAGCGCGACATGGCCGAATCCTGGGGCGTCGCCTACCTGACCGTCCGCCGGGCCATGAAGGAACTGCGCAAGAAGGGCCTCATCGTCAGCGTCCAGGGCCGCGGCACCTACGTCAAAGACCCCGAGGACTGACGGTCCCCGGCCTCCTCGGCAGCGGTTAACCTGCCTGACGTGGGCGGAAGCGGGCGGCTGGGGATGCTGCACTGGAACATTCACTCGTGGCGGGACGATCACAAACGGCCCAACCACGAGGCGGTCGAGGAGCTGATCCGCCGGACCGGCCCGGATGTGGTTTCGCTGACCGAGATGAGCACGCCCTGGGGTCAGCCGGGACCGCTGGCGGGACTGGCCGAGCGGGTGGGATACCGGTGGGTGTTCGTGCCCGCGCTGGAGTACCGGGGGTCGCCGGCCACCGAAGGCTACGGGAACGCCCTGCTGACCAGGCTGCCGATCCTCGCTGTGCAGCAGTGGCGGGTGCACTCGCCGGACCGGTACACCGACACCGAGCCGACCGAGCCGCGGACGGTGGCGCTAGCCCAGGTGGACGCGGGCGGGACGCCGGTGTGGGTGGGCAGCACGCACCTGCCCGCCAGCCAGGCGGACGACCGGGCGGTGGCGCTGCGGCGGCTGGCCGGCCAGCTCAAGGGGCTGGCGACGCCGTGGCTGGTGTGCGGGGACTTCAACACCCCGGCCCGGACCTGGCGGGAGGACCTCCCGGACGGGGTGACGGTGGCGCCGCGCGGCTGGCGGCGGGCGACCTTCCCGGCCCGAAGGCCCGTCCGGGCCATCGATTACGGGCTGGCCTCGCAGGGAGTGCGGACCCGGGGGCGTGTCCTTCATTTTCGTGGATCAGACCACCGGGCGATATTCGTCTCAGCCGGCTGGGGCGGCGAACCCGCAGTTCGTCCACCGCGCGCCTGATCCGAGGGAAGGGCCCCGGGCTGGTCAGTTATTGACGATTAAGGCTACATGAGTAGAGTTAACGTTCATGCAGCGTAACCGCCCCCCGTCCGCGCAGGCGATCAGCGTTCTGCGGGCGCTGGCGGCCGATCCGGCGCAATGGCGCTACGGCTATGACCTGTCCGCCGAGGTGCACCTGAAATCCGGCTCGCTGTACCCGATGCTGGTCCGGCTTGCCGACCGCGGCCTGCTGGAGACGTCCTGGGAGCCCGGCCAGGGAAGCCGACCGCCACGCCATCTGTATCGGCTGAGTCTGGCCGGCCGGGAGTACGTGGCCGGCCTGCCCGCCGCCCGGGCGGACCGGGCCATCCCGCGTCCGCGCAACCGCTGGAGTGAGGCGTAATGGCCAAAGCGCTCGTTCTCATGATGTGCCCAGTAGGCATCGCGGTTACCCTGCTCGTGCGTTACGCCCGGGCCATCCCGGTCGGCCCGGCGACGCGCGGTGACGCGCCCGAGCGGCTGCTGCGGTGGGCGGCCGGCCTGCTGTCCGCCCAGCGGGAAGAGTGGGGCCAGGCGATGCTCGGCGAGTTGGACCACATCGACGGCCAGGGCCGGCGGTGGCGCTTCGCGGTCGGCTGTGCGGGCGCGGCCCTGCTGCTGGCGCCCTGGGGCCGTACCGCCGCGGCGGCCTGGGCGATGGCCGCGGTGGCGGTCGGCGCCGCCGGCGTGTACGCCGCCGTGACCGTCCGGTACCGGCTGGGTATCGGTGGCTGGGTATGGGCGGTGATCGAGCTGCTGTTCCTGGTCAGCTTCACCCTCGCCGTAGCCACCCTGCTGCGCCGCCCCGGGGTGGCCCTTCCCGGGCTGTTCGGCGGCCTGCTCGTCACCCTGGCCTGGCTGGCGCTGTCCGGGTTCACCTTCTACGGGGTCATCGCCCCGGTGACCGCGCCCTGGTCGCCGCTGCTGGCCGAGGTCGGGGTGCCGGTGCTGGTGGGAGTGGTCGGCACGCTGTGGGCCGGCAGCGCCGTCGCCGGGCGGCGCATCGCCCGTCTGGCCGCCGTCAGCGCCGGCCTGAGCCTGTACCTGTACCGGACCATCGCGGTCGCGGTGCTCGGCGCCGGCGGGCCGCCGGGAACCCCGGGCTGGACTGCCGGCCAGAACGTCAGCGACCGGCTCGGCAGCAACGTGGTCTTCGACCTGGTGGTTATCCCGCTGGTGACCGCGACGATCGGCTGGGCCGCCGCCGCGGCCACCGCCCGCATCCGCCCGGGCCTGGCCGCCAGCGTGGTCTCGGTACCGCTGACGGCGGCCGTCCCAGCCGGTGCGCCAAGCCGTGATCCGGCGACCAGGCTGCCAGAGGCCGGGCCAGCGATCCGGGCCAGAAGCTGGCGCCGGACCGCGTGGCTCCTTCTGCTGAGCGCCGGAGTGGCAACGGCAGTTTTCCTGGCCGTCGCCAGCGGACTCAGGGGTTAACCCGCGTAGGCCTGGAGCTCGGAGAGCTGGCCGGCGGGCCAGCCGGTGTTGGCGGTGAAGGTCAGCCGCAGGTACCGCACGCTGGCGGCGCTGAAGGTGATGGTCACCGTGTTGCCGG
>DATDIH010000101.1:0-8370 GCA_036521155.1 Streptosporangiaceae bacterium | reverse complement strand
AGGTTGAACGAGCTCACGAAGTCGGCGTGCGAGTTGATCAGCAGCAGGATCACCACGACGGCGAACCCGACCATGCCGCCGAAGAAGGCGTACTTCTGGATCCGGGCGTAGCCCGCCATGCCCAGGGAGACCAGCAGGCCGGCGATGACGATCGTGATCAGCGTGACGATGAAGATCCCGTTGTTGGTGCCGAACCAGGCCGCCCCGCCGTTCGGCCAGGTCCACTTGAGCGTGGCCCAGAGTGGCTCGAACAGCTGGACCGACAGGATGTTCCCGTAGATGGGGGCCCACAGCCACAGGATGAACCACCATCCGGTGGCGGCCATCACGAAGCCGATCCCGCTGCCCAGGATGCGGCTCTGCCAGACGTAGTCACCACCGGCCCGCGGGATCGTGACGATCAGCCCGGAGTACGCGATTACCAGGAAGGACACCCAGACGCCGGAGATGAGCGTGGCCGTGATGAATTGGCCCTTGGGGAACGCCGGGCCGGCGAAGGTGAACTCATAGAGGCCGAGCGTGACGAAGTTAGTCGCCAGGCAGGCATAGATGATGGAGTCGCGGACGGACCAGCCGCGGACCAGGCCAGTGGCTTTACGCAAGAAGAGTGTTGGCGTCTCGCCGCCAATCGCGTCAGTTGCCATGCTCATCTCCCAGTTGGGGCACTTTGTGTGGCTAGGCAAGCGTATTGCCATCCGACCGTAAATGTTGGTGAAACTCAGCCGTTCACGAGAAGGTATTTAGTAACCTTCCCCTTCTTCGGATTCAGCTCGAGTACCGCGCCCTGCAGGACGCCGTCGCCGTAAACGCTGCCAGGGTTGATGGCCAGCGTGCGGCCCATCTTCTTGATGCCGCGGCTCTCGTGAATGTGGCCGTGCACCGACAGCATCGGCTGGTAGCTGTTAATCGCGTCGCGGACCGCCTTGGAGCCGACCGGTTTCATCACCGCGCCGCCGTGCATTGGCCGGAAGTTCTCGTCCAGCGCCGGGGCTTCATCCAGCCCGGTCCCGTACGGCGGCGCGTGGAAATTGAAGATGGCCCGCTCCATGTCCGGAATCTGGGCAACAACCGCGTCAATCTTTTGCTTGAGGTCTTCTTCCGGGGCTTCCCGGAACGTGTCCCACGGCGTCGGGTTGGTCCAGCCCATCGAGACCAGGTGGAAGCCATCGAGGTCGAGCGACTTGGCCTCGCCGAAGGTGACGTTCGGCGACGACTCGATGATGTCGTCGATCTCCCAGATGTCGTCGTTGCCGCCGTTCAGGATGCACGGGATCTGGCCGCCCCTGAGCTTCCCGTCGGCCATGTCCAGCCAGCGGTCCAGCGAGGCCGTCATCTCCTGGCTGAACCGGCGGTCCACCGCGCCCTCTTCGTCGCTCAGGTTCTGCAGCTCATCCGGGGTGACGATGGCCGGGTAGTAGCCCTTGTTGCGGATCTGCTTCTGGACTTCGTCCAGTTCCGTCTGGGTGTCCATCCGGATGGCCTCGCCGCGGACGGTGGCCGTCCAGTAACCGTTGTGCGCCACGACCGGCACCATCACCTTGCCGGTGACGTCGCCGCCCAGCACGACCAGGTCGGCCTTGTAGAACGCGGCCGAGTTCAGGAACTTGCGCCAGCACACCTCGGAGCCATGGATATCGGTCGCGAAGAAGACCCTCATCTGTCCACCCACTGCCTTCCGCTGTGCAGCTGCCCCGCCGGGTTCGCCGCGGGCCACACGCGCAGGTTCTGGGCGCCTTGCGCAACTCCCGCGCGTACTGTGCAACGTCTAGCATCCGGCTGAAACTGCCGTCAAGCCGGACAGAGCGAATTAAGACCGCAACCCCCACCCACCTCCCCTGCCCCCTTCACTGCCGGCCCGGCGAGAGAAGGCCGTTACTCCTAGTGCGCGACTTCCTCGGGCAACTCGTACCAGCGCATCCCGTCGCCGACCCGGGCCCGCATCTTCCACTTCATGCCCTTCGGGGCCGCGTCGGCGACCTCGCGCAACTGCCGCGCCTGGGCCAGCGGATCGTACTCGGCCCCCTCGCGGGCCAGCGCGGGAGTCTCGGCCAGCAGCGAGGGCAGCTTGTCCAGGTTCCCGGTGACGGTCCGCCACCAGCCCCAGTCCGCGCTCAGCACCTTGCCGAACCGGTCGGTGTCGATGGCGGCCGGGGCGCCCGCGCCGACCGGGAGGCAGGACAGCAACTGCACGATGTCCCGGGCGTCCTTCTCGTTGAGCTCGATGATCTGCAGCTTGGACAGCAGCACGTCCACCGAGTCCACGGTGAACGGCTGCCGGTCGAAATTCGGCCGGAAGTCCAACGTGTGGCACATGGTCAGCTGGTTCACCATCAGGTCGATGGGCCGCCCGGACGGCGCGTTGAAGTACATCTGCCGCTCGCCGTTCAGGTTGTTGAACCGGCGGTCCGGCTCGCAGCCGTTGTCGGCCAGCCAGGCGGCCACGTTCTTGCGGCCCTTGCCCGTGGTGGCGAAGTCCATGTCCTGGTCCGCGCGCAGCCGCGGCGGGTAGTCCGGGCACAGCACCCGGACGGCCAGGCCGCCGAGGAGTTTCATGCCCAGGCCCGCGGTGGCGGCGGCCTGGGCCAGGCCGAGCGCCTCGGTCAGCGGGTCCTGCGGCGATCCGGGTACCGGCGCATCAGCGGGTTGGGCCATGCCAGGCCTGCTCTCATCCTGGGCGGCACCGGCAGCGCTGCCGGGGCCGCGCAATTCCTGCTAAGTCGTTAGCGAGTATGCCACGAACACCAGGAGCGCTAGTTGGCCGCCGGTTGACGCACAACGGGCAAATTGGTCATTCTTGGTTGCGTGTCCACGAATTTGGTTGCGGCCAACGCAACCTACCACTCGGCTGAGCGGGTGCTGGCACTGCTCGCGAGTTTCGAGGACGGCCGGCCAGAACTCAGTGTGACAGAGATAGCCGAAGCGCTGGGCGTGCACAAGTCAACCGCCTCGCGATTGGCCGCCACCCTGGAGCGGACCGGGTTCCTGGCCCGTTCGGGCCGGCGGTACCGGCTCGGCGTCGAGATAATCCGGCTGGGCAGCCTGGCGCTGCGCGGCGACGACATCGTGGCCCGGCTGCAGCCCGCCATGGACCAGCTGTCCGGGCTGACCGGGGAGACCATCAACCTGGCCGTCCCCGCCGGGCCGGACATCCTGAACGTGGCCGAGGTGCCGAGCAGCTACTTCCTGAACAGCTCGGGCGGCTGGATCGGGCGGCGCACCAAGCCGCACGCGGTGGCCAACGGCAAGGTGCTGCTCGCGTTCGGCGTCATCCCGATGCCGGCCACCCTGGAGCGGTACACCGAGCACACGATCTGCTCGGTGCCGGCCCTGCAGGCCCAGCTGGCCGAGATCCGCCGGGACGGCTACGCCACCGCGGTGGCCGAACTGGAGGACGGCCTGGTCGCGGTGGCCGCGCCGGTGTTCAGCCCGGCCGGCGCCTGCGTGGCGGCGCTGTCCATCTCCGGCCCGGCCTACCGGATGCCCCCGGGCAAACTCGACGAGCTCGCCCGGCTCTGCGCCGCCGCATACTGACCCGCGCCACCGACTGGACCGACGAGCGAGGAACGAGTGAGGAGGGGAAGTCGCCGCGCCAAAGGGGGCGCGCCGCCGACTGATGAGGAGCGAGGAAGCGAGGCACGAGCGCCCGAGCGACGAGGGAAGGAGGCGGCTCTAGAGCGCCCCCGGAGGCGGAAGGATATAGCGTTATGAAGGATTATCAGCTGTTGATTGGTGGGCAGTGGCGCGCGGGGCGGGCCGCTGCGGCGCCGGCGGTCAGCCCGTCGTCGGGGGAGACGTTCGCCACCGTGGCCACCGCGGACCCGGCGGACGTGGACGACGCGGTACGCGCCGCGGCCCGGGCCTGGCCGGCCTGGGCGGCCAGCTCGGCGTTCGAGCGCGCGGCCTGGTGCGAGCAGGTCGCCGCGGCGGTCGCCGGGCGGCGCGAGGACCTGGCCCGGGTGCTCACCCAGGATCAGGGCAAGCCGCTGGCCGCCGAGGCCTACGACGAGGTCGATGAGCTGGCCGTCTACTTCCAGATGGCGGCCGCGGACGCGCGGCGCACCGACGGTGGCTATCCCCCGTCCACCTCGGCCGGCCGCCGGGTGATCACCGCCCGGGTGCCGCTCGGTGTGGTCGGCGTGATCAGCCCATGGAACTGGCCGTACACCATGGGCGCGGAGCTGTTCGCGCCCGCGCTGGCCGCGGGCAACGCGGTGGTCTGGGTGCCCGCCCCGACCACGTCGGCGTGCTGCGCGCTGCTGGCCGAGATCATCGCCGGGACCGGGGTGCCGGACGGCGTGTTCAGCTTCGTGCCCGGCCCCGGGCCGGTGGCCGGGGACGCGGTAGCCGGCCATCCGGACGTGGCGGCGGTCGGCTTCATCGGTTCGGTGGCCACCGGCGGTCTGGTCGCGGCCCGGGCGGCGGGCAAGACGCAGCTGCTCGAGCTGGGCGGCAACGGCCCCATGGTCATCCTGGAGGACGCGGACCTGAACCTGGCCGCCGAGGCCGCGCTGGAGGCCGCCTACCTGTGCGCCGGGCAGAGCTGCACGGCGGGCGAGCGGTTCCTGGTGCACAGTGCGGTGCGCGCCGAGTTCACCGAGCGGGTGGTGGCCGCCACCCAGCAGCAGATCCGGCTGGGCGACCCGTTCGACCCGCGGACCACGATGGGGCCGCTGAACAACGAGGCGACCGCGGCCAAATTCGGCCGGCACGTCGCTGACGCGGTCGGCCGCGGCGCGAAACTGTGCTGCGGTGGCCGCCGCGCGGCGGGCTTCCCGACCACGCTGTACGCCGAGCCCACCGTGCTGGACGGGGTCACCCTGGACATGGCCATCGCCACCGAGGAGACGTTCGGGCCGGTCGTCCCCATCATCGAGGTGGCCTCGGCGAGCGAGGCGCTGGCCCTGACCAACTCGTCGCCGTTCGGGCTGACCGCCGCGGTATTCACCGAAGACCTGGAGCGCGGCCTGGCCTTCGCCGAACAGGCCCGGGCCGGCTGGGTCAACGTGAACGCGTCGACCAACCTGTGGGAGTCGCACCTGCCGTTCGGCGGCCGGTCCGGTTCGGTGAGCGGGCGCGGCCGGGTCGGCGGCCGGTTCGCCATGGACGCGTTCACCGAGCCGAAGACGATCCTCTACCCGGCCCCGGAGCTACACGGCTGACCCACTAGCGGTTGGCCTGCACCCCCCAGGCGAAGGCGAGCGGGGTCAGCGAGGTCAGGTCGATGGCCGGCTCCACCGTGGAGTAGGACTGGACGTTGTCCTGGAACACGGCCTTGTGCCCGTTGTAGGCGGCGTACGGCACGTCACCCGGGGCGCTCGCGTTGCACCGGCGCATGTTCGGCACCGTCCCGGTGGCCGCGAACGAGTTGGGTCCCTCAACGGTCGCCCCGGCCAGCACCGGCGGCTTCCCGTTGTGCGAGCCGACCAGGTTGGTGACCTGGTGCTGCATGCAGTCCGGGAACACGGTGCCGTCCCCGACGATCAGCGAGACGCCCCACCCGTTGCTGCCCAGGATGTTGTCCAGCCAGTGCTGCGCCCAGCCCGCATAGACCGGGCGGCCGGTCAGCGCGTCGTACTCGTCGGCCATCACGGTCAGCCCGGCGCCGTGTGTGGTGGTGTCCCACTGGTCCCAGGAGAACCCGAAGCCGAACGGGTCCTTATCCTTGGCCGCCGTGGCGATCCCCTTCTGGATCTGCCCGCGGAGGTTGGCCAGCAACTGGGCGCGGGTGATGGCCAGCCCACGCAGCGGCTGGCGGGCCAGGGCCAGGTCGAGCTCGTAGTCGGCCAGCGCGCTCACGTCATACAGGTTGAGCGTGTCGGACAGGGCCTGCTTGCCGTGCACCCAGGCGCTGGCCCAGCTGGCCGCGTCCCGCAGGTAGGTGGCGGAGGACCGGACCGGGAGGCTGGCCGGCAGGCCGGCCGGATGGCCGGCGTCCTGGAGGGCGCGGGCCAGTTCGGTCGCGCCGAGCATCATGTCGTCCCGCCAGCTGGTCTCCGGGTAGAAGTCCCAGGGCAGCGCGGTGAGCAACTGCCCCTTCCAGTGCGTGCCCGCCTGCGCGTACACGGTCTCGGCCTCGCGCAGGCAGTTCGCCGCGTAGCCCGGGTCGGAGTGCCGGAACACCTGGTAGCAGAGCGCGAAGTCGGCAGCCAGCCGGCCGGCCAGGTTCGGGCTGATCGGGGCGCCGGGCTTCCCGGCCCGGAACACCGGCGGGTGCCGGATGTAGACGTCGTGGGGGTTCGAGCCCTGGTAGTGGTCGTCGGCCTGGGGCAGCCGCCAGATGTCGTGGTCGCCGGTGTAGTAGTTGTTCGCCTCGCCGGTGCCGACCTGGTAGTACAGCGTCCTGGTCCGCTGGTGCCACATCCGCTGCAGGAAGTCCAGCCCGAACCGGGCCTCGCCGGTGAAGTCCGTGCCGGAGGATCCCGGGCCGGCGGATGCCGCGCCCGCCCCGGAGCCCATCTGCGCCGCGCCCATCTGATCTGGGAACGAGGCGATGCCCTGCAGCAGGATGGCCTCGGCGTAGCTGGTCGTCTCCACGAAGTGCAGGTAGTCCCCGGCGTCGAACCAGCCGCCGGACGCGTTGATCCGCACCCCGGTCGCGTACTTGGCCAGGCTGCCCTTGAAGTTGCCGTTCTCGTCGACCGGCGGGCTGCGGTAGGTCATCGCGCTGAGGTCGCCCCGGTGGCCGGGCGCGCTGCGCAGCGCGGTGTGGATGAAGTCCGGGCCGTCCCGCTCGTTCTCGTAGAAGTACAGCGCGTTGGCCAGCGGCCGCGCGTAGAGCTGCGCGGCCGCGCCGATCGTGAACCAGGGCGAGGCCGCCGACGCGTCGCCCAGGATCCCGAATCGGTACCGGCCCGGGGCCCGGACCCGGCTGAACCGGGCGGCCCACACCCAGCGGTAGCGGGAGCTCCAGGACCCGAGGTCTTCGAGGGCCACCCCGGACGCGGCCACCGTGCACGACCCGGCCCGGACCACGACCCAGCGAACCCCACCCGGGGGCCTGGCCTTGGTCATGATCTCGGCCAGCTTGGCCGCGCCGGACGGGTAGCCGACCTGGTCCACCC
The DNA here is from genome assembly GCA_036521155.1 of Streptosporangiaceae bacterium. GTDB lineage: Bacteria > Actinomycetota > Actinomycetes > Streptosporangiales > Streptosporangiaceae > Bog-532. The sequence continues at coordinate 1,309 of DATDIH010000101.1, read as the reverse complement.
GGACCGCCGCGGCCGGCGCCCCGGCCGGTGTGCGGTGCGACCCGGTGGCCAGCACGGCCCCCGACGAGGGCTCGGCGCAGATCTTCGCGACCTGCGATCCCGCGGCCACGGCGCTGCGCACCGACCCCGCGGACGCCCCGGCGGAGGCACCGGCCGTCCCGGCTGCCGCCCCGGTGGAGGCACCGGCCGCCCCGGTGGAGGCGCCGGCCGTCCCGGCGGCCCCGCAGAACGCCGCCGCCAGGCTGAACGCCACGGCGCACGCCCCGGCCCGGGCCGCGCCCCGCCGGTATCCTCGTCCACCTGCCCACCCACGCCGAAGATCCATCGGCCCAGGCTAGAGCCGCGGTTGTCCGCCCACAATGGGCTAGTAAAGGTTGTTTCCGGTAGCAGGCCGCTAAGACCGGGCGATGACCTGGAACGTGGCCAGGGTCGGATCGGCCGCGTACGCGATCCGGCCGCCGTCGGCCAGCGCCGCGCGCAGCGCGTCGAGGGCCTCCGCCGTGATCACCTCACCCGGGGCCAGCACCGGCACGCCCGGTGGATAGGGCGCCACCAGTTCGCCGCTCACCCGGCCCACGGCCGCGGCGGCCGAGCGGGTTTCGTTAGGGCGGAAAAAGGCCTCGCGGGGCGGCATCGCCATCTCGGGAATCACGGTCCACGACGCGGCCGGCACCGGCTGGCGGGGCGGCCCGCGGTGCGCCTCGATGATGCCCGCGAGGGCGCTGGTGAAGCGGGCCACGTCGTCGTCGCCGTCGGCCAGCGTGACGATCGGGATGATCGTGTCCCGGTCGGCCATCTCCACCGGCATGCCCGCGGCGATGAGGTCGTTCTCCACCGCGATGCCGTGCGCCCCGGTCCCGGCCAGCAGCACGACCAGCTTGGCGGGCTCGACTCCCGGGCCGTCCAGCACGTCCAGGCCGGGCACCTGGCGCAGCCGGCCCTTCGCGGCCGCGACGACGCGCAGCAGCCGGCCGCACAGGTCCTCGCCGTCCCGGGCCAGCAGTGCCCGGGCCGCGTCGATGCTGGCCATGATCGCGCCGGCCGGGCTGGTCGTGTGCGTCGCCTCGAACGCCCGGTCAAGGCGGGCAGGGTGCAGGCGGGCCCGGTCCAGGCCAGCAGAGCCCAGCCGCCCGGCATCGGTGCGGGCCAGGACCAGCGCGCCCTGGGTGTAGGCGGGCAGCACCTTGTGCGCGCTGGTCACCATGGCGTCCGCGCCAGCCGCCAGCGCGTGCGGCGGCAGGCCCGGGTGGAAGCCCAGGTGCGCAGCCCACGCCGCGTCGACCAGTAGCGGCACCCCGGCGTCGTGGGC
>DATDIH010000100.1:0-2108 GCA_036521155.1 Streptosporangiaceae bacterium | reverse complement strand
ACGGGCCCGGCTCCGGGTTCTCGCGGCCAGCCTGGGCCTGCTGACCACCGGGGGCAGTGATGATCACGGCGACCTCACCGGGCACCGGCTCGGCGCCGAGACGACCAGCCCGGCCGCGTTCGAGCAGCTGATGGCCCTGGCTGCCACGGCCGGGCCGGGCGGCCAGGGCGGCGGCTAAGCGGTCTCGTCGGGCTTCCACTCGCCGGACTCGTCGGGCTTCCACACGCCGGCCACCTGGCCGGTCGCGACGTTCAGCCGGTTCCAGAGGTTCTGGTTGGCCACGGAGAGCACCAGGCCGGCCAGCGCCCGCTCGTCGAAGTGGCGGGCGGCCTCAGCCCAGATCTCGTCGGGGACCGGGTCGGGCCGGTCGGCGAGCCGGGTGATGGCCTCGGCGAGGGCCAGCGCAGCTCGCTCGGCGTCGGTGTAGTACGGCGCTTCCCGCCAGCCGGCCAGCGCGAAGAGGCGCTCGTCTGTTTCCCCGGCTGCTCTCTGGAAGCGCCACGCGCCATCGAGGCACACCCCGCAGCCGTTGATCTGGCTGGCGCGCATGCCAACGAGATGGAGTGTGGAGTCCGGGACCCCGGTCTTGCCGACGGCGTCTCCCAGGGCCTGCAGGGCCTCCATGGCGCCGGTCACGCTCACTGCCGGGTTAGTGATCCTGGCCTGCATTGGTGATCTACCTCCAGTTTCCTCGCCGGCTCCGGCCGGCGGGTTCCGGGTCTGCGGCCCCCGGGAGCCGGTCATCGGTCAGGCCGGCCCGGGGCGTCATCACCTTGACACCTGGCACCGGGCGGATGTGACCGGTGCAGGGCGCCGGATGGCTGGTAACCGTTACCGGCTCCTGGGCTCCGCCGCGCGCGGCTATTACGGTGGTGGTTGTGCGGGTTGTGCCATGGTGGGGCGTGGTCTCGTCGGCCGCGGCCCCGGTGCTGATGGTCAGCGGGTGGACGGTGGCCGCCGGGCTGCAGCCGCACTCGTTCGATCCCGTTACCCAGACGGTCAGCGCGCTGGCCGCGCCGGGCGCTGTCGACCGGTGGGTGATGACGCTGGCTTTCCTGGTCGTGGGCGCCTGTGATTTCGTCACCGGGCTCGCGCTCCGGCCGGCCAGAGTGCCGGGGCGGCTGATCCTGATGTCCGGGGCGGTGGCGGGCCTGCTGGTCGCGGCGAGCCCGGAGCAGCCCGGGACCAACTTTCCGCTGCCGCACATGATCTGGGCCATCATCGGGTGCGCCGCGCTGGTGGCATGGCCGGCGGGAGCATGGCGGCGCGGGCCTTCGGTGCCGTGGGGCCTGCGGCCGGCGGTATCCGCCGGTGCGGTGGTGGTGCTGCTGGCCCTGGTGGCCTGGTTCGCCGCGGAGCTGATCACCGGGAGCGGGCAGGCTGGCCTGGCCGAGCGCGCCTTCGGGGCCGCGCAGTCGCTGTGGCCGCTGGCGGTGGTCGCGTCCTGCCGCAGTGCCGCCAGAACGGCACCCGGCCCCGCCGTCTGCCAGGCCTGAACCGGCCAGGTGCGCGCCCAGGTGCGCGCCTTCCACCGGGTGGGCGTGCCCGCTTCGTACCTCCACGTGCTGCTTGTTCTGGTCAAGGATTGCCGTAGATCCAGCCAGTGTTGCCGTAGTAAGCTTTCTTATACGCGATAGACGCGTAACACGTGGTACCAAGGAGGTCGCCATGGAAAAGGCGGCAACTGATCGCATCGAGCAGCAGCTGAGGTCAGTTCTTCCCGACGGCACCATCGAGCGGATCCGGGTGCTGGAGTACGGCGATGATGCGGGGATCGAGCCGGGGAAAACGGCGCTGCGGATCTTCATTGACCGGGCGGGCCGGCCGGAGACCGGCCAGGCTGATCTCGAGATCGTGCAAGCATTCGAGGAGGCCTACACCGCGGAGATGCGGGCGGTGCTCAACCTGCTGCCCGCCACGGTTGGATGGGTTGAGTTCATCCCCGGCGGCCCAGCGCGGTCAGCCCAGTCCCATGGCCCGAAGATAAGGATCGCCGTCGGTGGTGTGGAGACGGCCACGCCGGACGAGCTCACCTCGGTGATGACCCGGCTGGGGCCAGCGGATCTGGCGGTGGTGGACACCCTCATCACGGCCGGCGTGGCGACCAG
>DATDIH010000099.1:0-11069 GCA_036521155.1 Streptosporangiaceae bacterium | reverse complement strand
CACCGAGAGCCTGGGCAGCGATGCCAGGGCCGGCTCGGCCGACGATGAGCCGTCCTACCTCGCCACTCAGCAGGGCGCCTTCGAGCTGGCCCGGTGCCGCGTCCGCGATGGCAGCGACCGCGTCTGCACCGAGCAGGAGGCGGCGGCCACGCCCGAGTTCTGGCACACCGCCGGGTCCATCGCGAACACGCGCTATCCCTATGCCGTGATCGGCTCAGGCAGCTGGGCCAACTACAAGGTCAGCGCCGACGTACTGCTGCCCGGCTCGAACAGCGCCGCCGGGCTCATCGGCCGGTTCAGCTGCCGGGCGACGACGCCCAACTCCGGCGCCTTCGACGGCTACGTGTTCAACGTCAGTGCTACCGGCGCCTGGAGCCTGACCAGGAACGCCAACCCGGAGCCCGGCTCGCCCACCGCCGGCTGCACGTCGGGCCCGACCCTGACCCAGGTCCTGGCCTCCGGCCGCCTGGCCCGGCCGCTGCGCCCGGGCCGCTGGCACCGCCTGAGCCTGTCCATGTCGGGCCACACGATCACCGCCTCGGCTGACGGGGACGTGGTGGCCGACCTGGCCGACGCGGCCTGGGCCTCCGGCCTGGCCGGCCTGGAGGCCGGTGCCTTCAGCTCATCCTGGCCGCACGTCCAGTACAGCCACCTCTCGGTGACCCGGCCGCGCTCTTAGCATCATGCCCGCGGCGAACACCGAAAGGTCCGGGGCGGGCCCGGCATAGCGTGACTATGTGAGCCATGCAGGTGCTGAGTTCTGGGAGCCGTTCTACCGGCAGCGCCGGGAGTCGGGCCGGGATCTGGACTGGGCCGGCCTGTGGACCAGGCCGTTCCTGATCCCGCTGCGGCAGGCCGGCGTACGCACGGTCCTAGAGCTGGGCTGCGGAACCGGCCACGACGCGGCCCGGCTGGCCGGCGAGGGCTACTCGGTCACGGCGATCGACCTGTCGGGCGAGGCCATCGGGCAGGCCCAGGCCCGGTTCGGGTCGCTGGCCCATTTCCTGGTGGCCGACATGACCCGGCGGCTTCCCTTCCCCGACGGGAGCTTCGACGCGGTCATGTCCAACGTCGCCGTGCACATGTTCCCCGACGGGATGACCCGTGCACTGTTCGCGCAGATCGGCCGGCTCGTCCGGCCCGGAGGGCTGTTCGTGTTCCACGTCAACTCGCTGGAGGACCGGCCGCTGCGCGCCCGCAGCCTGCCCGCGCGCGAGCTTGAGCCCGATTACGTCGCCGAGGAGTCGGGCCAGACCGTGCACTTCTTCTCCGAGCCGTACCTGCGCGAGCTCCTGGCCGGATGGCAGGAGGTGCAGCTGGTCCCGGTCCCGGTTCCGCATCGCGAGACGGGCGAGCCGTTCAAGCATGTCTGGCGCGGCCTAGCCCGGCGCTGAACCGGCGGGGACCCCGCTGGGCTCCTAGCGTCCTCTTAACACGCCGCGCAGGCGGGCGACCCGGTGCGCTGGGGTCTCCCGTGGCCCCGGCTCGCCGGGAACCAGGTCGCGGGGGCTGGTCAGGAAGCCGGCCCCCCAGGCCATGTGCATGGTGGCCAGCACCAGGGGCAGGCGCGCCGCGGCGCGCGGGGGCAGGCAGCGCGTGGCCCGGGCCGACACGGCCAGCACGAACCCCCCGTACACCAGGGGGGCGGCCAGCCCGGCAGTGGCGGCGAGCGGCCAGGGACCCCCGACCCCGACGGCCCGCGCGGCCAGGCCGGCCACCCCGGCCAGCGTCCCGGCGCCGACGGCGGCCGCCGCCGCGGGCGGAGCCAGGTAGCGCAGGTTGATGGTGCCGGTGTGCTGCCGGGCGATGACCCGGCGCCAGCGCCCGTACTGGAAGTACTGCGCGCCGAGGCGGATCACCGTGGCCCGTGGCCGGTAGGTGACCCGCAGCTCCGGCTCGAACCAGATCATGCCGCCGGACTGGCGGATCCGGTGGTTCATCTCCCAGTCCTCGGCCCGCAGGTACTCCTCGTCGTAGCCGCCGACCTGCTCGATGGCCGTGCGGCGGAACACGCCCAGGTACACGGTGTCGGCCGGGCCGGGCCGGCCGCCGGTGTGGAACCGGGAGGCCCCCACTCCGTAGGGCGAGGTCATGGCGAAGGCGACAGCGCGCTGGAACGGGGTCTCGCCCTCGGCCGCCATCACCCCGCCTACGTTGACCGCACCGGTCCGGGACAGCGTGGCCATGGCCAGCCGGAGGTAACCGGGCGGAATCAGCGCGTGCCCGTCGACGCGCGCGATCACGGCATGCCGGGCCGCTTTAACGGCGGCATTGATGGCCGTCGAGATCTTCCCGGTGGGATTGTCCACCACCGTGACCCGAGGATCCTCGGCAGCTATCCGCTGGGCGATTTCCGTGGTGTTATCACGGGACGGCCCTAGGGCCAGGACCAGCTCAAGCTCCCCCGGATAATCCTGGCTGAGGATATGCTGGACCGACTGGGCCAGGTACATTTCCTCATTTAGTACCGGCATGACCACTGAAATTGGCTCAATGGTCGCATTCTGATTACGTGTCTCCCCCATGACGGGGATATAGTAGCGCCCCCGTGACTACTGAGAGGCACAGGGACGATACTTTACGTATTCATCGGCTTTCTCAGAGAGTAGCGTCCTCCAGCATCTCGGTCACCAGCGCGGCGATCGGCGAGCGCTCCGACCGGACCAGCGTCACGTGGGCGAACAGCGGGTGCCCCTTGAGCTTCTCGATCACCGCCACCACGCCGTCGTGCCGGCCGACCCGCAGGTTGTCCCGCTGGGCGATGTCGTGGGTCAGCACCACCCGGGAGCCCGACCCGATCCGGGACAGCACGGTGAGCAGCACCCCGCGCTCCAGCGACTGGGCCTCATCCACGATCACGAAGGCGTCGTGCAGCGACCGGCCCCGGATGTGGGTCAGCGGCAGCACCTCGATCATGTCCCGGGCCATCACCTCGTTGATGACGTCCTGGGTGGTGACCGCGGACAGGGTGTCGAACACCGCCTGGGCCCACGGGTTCATCTTGTCCGCCTCGGACCCGGGCAGGTAACCCAGCTCCTGGCCGCCGACCGCGTACAGCGGCCGGAACACGATCACCTTGCGGTGCTGGCGGCGCTCCATGACCGCTTCCAGGCCCGCGCACAGGGCCAGCGCCGACTTGCCGGTACCGGCCCGGCCGCCCAGGGAGACGATGCCGACCTCCTGGTCCAGCAGCAGGTCCAGTGCGACCCGCTGCTCGGCGCTGCGGCCCCGCAGCCCGAACACCTCACGGTCGCCCCGGACCAGCTGGACCGCTTTGTCCGGCCGGACCCGGCCCAGCGCGTTGCCGCCCTCGGACACCAGCACCAGGCCGGTGTGGCAGGGCAGGTCGCGAGCTTCGGCGCAGTCCAGCACCCCGCCCGAGTACAGCTCCTCGATGTCGGCCCGGGGCACGGTCAGCTCGCGCATGCCCATCCACCCGGAGTCGGCCGGCAGCCCGGCCCGGTACTCCTGGGCCGGCAGCCCGACCGACGCGGCCTTGACCCGCAGCGGCAGATCCTTGCTGACCAGCACCACGTCGTGGCCTTCGGCGGCAAAGTTGCAGGCCACCGACAGGATGCGGGTGTCGTTGTCCGCGAGCCGGAGGCCCGCGGGCAGGACCCCGGTGTCGGTGTGGTTCAGCTCCACCTTGACCGTGCCGCCCAGGTCATTGACGGGCAGCTCGGCGTCCAGCCGGCCGTGCTCTATCCGCAGGTCATCCAGGAAGCGCAGCGCCTCGCGGGCGAAATAGCCCAGCTCGGGATGGTGGCGCTTGGCTTCCAGCTCGGTGACGACGACGAGCGGCAGGACCACGAGGTGCTCGTCGAACCGGGTGAAGGCACCCGGGTCGGAGAGCAGCACGCTGGTGTCGAGCACGTACGTGCGGACCTTGCGGGACCGCCCAGCGGACGTGCCAGTGCGACGGCGGGTCTTGGCCGGCGCGGAGACTGGCTGATCGCTGGATTGCTGCGGACCACGGCGAATCGAGGAACTGGCCACGCGATCTCCCTTGGATGCCCGGATTGGCACCCGGCTAGGAGCCTGTGCCCGGAGAGGCGCGCGTTACCTTGAACCGCGCGGCGACCATGGCGGTCACCGCCGGCATCGGCTTGCCGGGCGGGCCCGTTGGCCCGTCGCCAGCCGATTGGCGAGTAACGCTCACAGGCGTACCGGACGGACCGGGGAAGACCCACGAAGGGCCTTGATCCGGCCCTTCCTTCATCACGCCAGCATCCGGAAACGCGAACGCTTCGCAAATCCAAGGGCCTTCCCGCGAGCGGCGCTTACCGCCCGCACTTCGAAGGTACCTGGATAACCACCACTCTGGAAATACCGAGAAGGCTACAAGCTAGGAAACTCCAGGTGAGGCGCCTGTAGCAGGCCTTTCCGGCGACACGCCGGCACGCGCCTTCCCAAATCCCCACCCGTTTACACCCGTAAAGTCCGATTGCCCGAACGCAGGGCTGGCCCATAACCCAGATAAACAACGTTCAAACATTAAATTTTGCCCTCTCGGAGAGAAGTCGCCCTACGGCGGGTCACCCGAACGAACGGGGCGCGGACGGATCCGCAGCGGGCTACGCCGAGTCGATCTGACCGGCCCAGCGAACCGGGCCTTGTGCCCGGTGAGTGGCCGGTACCACGGCCAGCACCACCGCGCGGGCGCGAAGCGCACCGGGGGGTCCGGGGGGTCGTCCCCCCGGGCTAACACCGCGTTACGCACCGAACCGACGGCTGCGGGCCGCGTAGGAACGCAAGGCCCGCAGAAAATCCACCTTCCGAAAAGCGGGCCAGTAGGCGTCGCAGAAGTAGAACTCGGAGTGGATGGTCTGCCAGAGCAGGAAGCCGCCGATGCGCTGCTCGCCGGAGGTGCGGATGACCAGGTCCGGGTCGGGCTGGCCCGCGGTGTAGAGGTGGTCGGCGATGTGCTCGACGTCGAGGACCTCGGCCAGTTCCTCGATCGGGGTGCCGCGGTTGGCGTGCTCCAGCAGCAGCGACCGGACGGCGTCGGCGATCTCCCGGCGGCCGCCGTAGCCGACGGCCACGTTGACCAGCACCCCGGGATAGTTCGTGGTGGCGGCGGCCGCGTCCTTGAGCCGGTTGGCGGTGTCGGCGGGCAGCAGGTCCAGGGCGCCCATCGGGTTCAGGTGCCAGTGCTGGCTGGCCAGCCGCTGCACGGTGTTCTCGATGATCTCCAGCAGCGGTTCCAGCTCGGCGGGCGGCCGGGTCAGGTTGTCGGTGGACAGCAGCCAGAGGGTGACCACCTCGACGCCGGCCTCGCGGCACCACTCGAGCAGCTCGAAGATCTTGTCGGCGCCCTTTTGATGGCCGCTGCTGACGTCGAGCAGGCCGGCCGACCGGGCCCAGCGGCGGTTGCCGTCGCACATCACGCCGACGTGCCGCGGGATCGCCTCCGGCGACAGGGACGCTTCGAGCCTGCGCGCGTAAAGACGGTAGATCAGGCTTCGAAATCCCATGCAGAGACCTTCCTGTCACCCTGCGCACCTGTGGAGACGGTATCTAACGTTGCTGAACTATCGGCAAAGTGCGGGGCGAATTCGGGCCGCCGAAACACGCCGCAGGCCGGGACGCCCAGGGTTCCGCGGCGCGGAACCCTGAAGCCTCCCGGCCCACTGAGCCAGTACTGCGCTGGCGCTGAGTGCCTGCGAGGTCAGCCGATCGACTTGACGATCGAGGCGTCCAACCCCTCAAACGACGCCAGGTACTCGGTACGTTCCCGCTTGAGCCGCTCAACGGCGGCGTCGTACTCCTCGGTCCGGCCGGTGCGCTCGTACAGCCGCCGCGGCTGGAGGATCTCGATGTCGTCCACACCCGGTACCGCGGTGGCGATCTCGTAGCCGAAGTCGGGGTCGGCGGTCCACTCGATGGTGTCCTCGACGATGCCCTGGACGATCGCGGACGAGAACGGGATCGTGACCTTCTTGGAGTCCGGGTGGCCGTCGCCGCCGCCGACGCGCCCGGTGTTGAGCACGAACGCCTTCAGGTCGTGCCCGTCCAGCAGTTCCAGCATCCGGTTGCCCATGTCGGTCATGTCCCGGGGGAAGAACGGGTTGGTGCCGGGTACCCGGAGGAACTTGCCTTCCTCGTCCTTGCCGCCCGCGGACGTGCCGGTGGTCTCGCCGAGCATGAAGTAGGCGGCGGTCTGGGCCCGGTCCAGCCGAGCCACCCCGGGCACGATGTTCTCGTTGCGGTTCAGGATGAGCAGGAACTCGGCGGGCTCCAGCTGGTCGGCCGGCCACGGGTCGACGTAGGAGAACGGCCAGGTCGTGCGGCCGTTCTTGGTGTAGGAGGTGTCGAAGAAGTCGACCTTGCCGTCCGCGTCGACGGAGACGTTCTCCAGGTAGGCGTCCGGCTTGGTGGTGGCGTGGTAGATGGCCGGCTCGAGCTTCGGGTCCAGCCCGAACGTCTTGGCGAAGCAGCCGTTCTCGGTGGCGTGCACGATGCCGCCCGGCATCAGCGCGATGAAATCGTCCTGGGCCGGCCGGCTGCCCAGCTGGGAGGTGAACGTGGTGGTGGTCTTGCCGGTGCCGGACAGGCCGACGATCAGCACGGTCCGGTTCCGGCCGCCGACCGGGATCACCTTGCAGCCCGCGTGCAGGGACAGGCCGCCCCGGTTGTAGACGATGTTGTTCCACATCCGCAGGCCACCCTTTTTGGACTCACCGAAGTAGTCCGAGTTCATGACCCGCGTGATGTTGGTGTTCAGGTCGACCGCGATCAGCCGGTCGTTGGGGTAGCCGGGGACCGGCAGGTTCGGCGTGTAGACGACCGTGGTGTCCGGCTCCCAGGTGGCCGGGTCGTACTCGTCGCCGGCCGGGTAGTAGAGCTGCTTCTGCATGCCGGCCACATTGGCGTTGGACGCCTCCATGATGAGGCGGGCTTTCGTCCGGAAGTCCGGGTCGGGACCGATATAGCCGTCCACGACCACCACGTCCTGGCCGGCGATATAAGCGTCCTGAGCCGCCGCGACCCGGTCGTATTCCGCCCGCGTGATCGTCTGCTTCCCGGCGTTGGTGGAGTCTTCGACGATGTAGGTGGACTTGGTGCTCCGCGAATCCACGCGCGCCTTCACCGCGACGTTCCCGAATTCGGTCAGCTGGCTGTTCGGCATTTTCTCGGTCAGTTCGCGCAGCCGTTCCGTCGACGGGTTCCACTCCACCGACGCCGCGTTCACCTGGTACACCACAGACACTCCTCCTCGTCGGGACGTCTCCCGCACATCCGCGGTCACCAAGCATTGATATGCCCGGGAGCGGATGCGGTTTGGTGGAGTGTACCCCGGAAACACCGATTTAATTGGACCATGTAACCGGCGTCACAATGGTTCTCGGCGCTACCCTGAGAATCGAATCTGGCTTCAGGCTTGGAAATGGTATAGACCATTTACCAGCGCATGACGCTTTCATGACGCTGGCCTTACCCGCGCTTTTGGTATAGACCTTTGCCGGTCTCTTTTGCTTATTGGTTTAAACCACCGGAAATTGAGTCCAGGATTGGCGGGCGGGCATTATTTTGCTCGCGGCGCCAGCGGGTCAGGCCGGCGGGCCGGGCCAGGGGGTCAGGTTTGCGGGCCCTCGGACCGGACCGCTTCGACCCGGCGCAGCGCGGAGCGCAACTCGGCCAGCCAGGAGTCCTCGTGCTGCCCGACCAGGCGGACACACCAGGCCAGGGCGTCGCTGCGGCTACGGGCCACCCCCGCCTCGACCAGGGTGTCGAGGACGCGACGTTCGGGTTGCCGGAGGCGGGTCATCACCGGCACGGACAGCGTGGTGTACATCTCGCTCTGATCGCCGCAGGTGACGCCCCAGGAGATCTTGCGGCGGAACCGGTGCTCGGCCTCGCGGGCGATCTCGACCCGGCGCGCCCGGGTCTCCTCCCGGAACCGGCGTATCCGGCCCTCGGCGGCGGCGGCCTTCTCGGCGTCAGACGCGCCCGCCTCGGTCTCCGGGTCCGGCAGGGCCCCGATCACGGTGATCTCTTCGCGGTCGGCTTCGATAGCCGGGGCGCTGGTGAACCAGCCGGCCGGGAGGCGGCCGGTGAACCAGCCGCGCAGGTACTCGCGGGGAGACTCACCGGAAGTCTCTTCGGACCCGGTGGCGCTGTCGCTCGCTTCGCCCGGGCCGGTGCTCTCGTTGCTGGTCCCACCTTGGCTAGCACTGTCTTTGCTGGTGCCGGTGGGCTCTTCGGCCGGGCCATCCTGCGGTGTACTCATGTAATTACGATTACACCCAGGTCGGGCGGGGTCAAGGCCAGAATGTCAGCCGGGCCAGCCAGGATGATCTTGCCCCCGTTGGTGACCGTTACGTAGCCGGAAACCCTTGAACCGGCTTACTTTTTGTGTCGCGGGTATAGCTGGGGCGACCTTCGACCACCCCGGGTCGGCCGCCAGAAAGGGAACCCCCACATGCTCCCCCGCCGAGTGCTCGCTTCCGTCTCCGCCTGGTCGGCGGCGGTCCTGGTCACCGCGACGCTGGCGCTGGCCGGCTGCCGGATCGAGACCTCGGGAGGGTCGGGCGGCGGGCTGGGCTCCGGCTCCGGGAACGCGTCGAGCGGATCCGGGTCCACTTCGGTGCCGTCCGGGCCGTCGCAGGCCGGGTCGCTGATCATCGAGCCCAACGCGGGCTTCTCACCCGTGTACCGCCTCATCGGCCAGGCCCGCCACAGCATCGACCTGACCATGTACGAGCTGTCCGACCACACCGCCGAGGACGACCTCGGGGCGGCGGCCAAGCGCGGGGTCGACGTCCGGGTCGTGCTGGACCGCAAGGAGAAGAGCAGTAACTCCGGCGCCTACGACTACCTGCGCGATCACAAGGTGCAGGTGGTCTGGTCGTCGTCCAAGTTCGAGTACACCCACCAGAAGACGCTGGTCGTGGACGGGTCCGAGGCGATCATCATGACCGCCAATCTGACCAGCCAGTACTACTCGACCTCGCGCGACTTCCTGGTCACCGACACCAGCCATGCCGACGTCAGCGCGATCACCACCGTGTTCAACGCCGACTTCGCGCACCACAGCATCACCCCCGGCGACGGCCAGGACCTGATCTGGTCGCCCACCGACTCCCAGGACAAGCTGCTCGCGCTGATCAACGGTGCCCGGCACAGCCTGCGCATCTACAGCGAGGAGATGGGCGACAGCACAATCGAGAAGGCGCTGATCAACGCGGCCAAGCGCGGCGTCGACGTGCAGGTGTGCGGGGAGAACACCGACGGCGAGTACGACAGCGACTTCAAGGAGCTGACCCAGGGCGGCGTCCACGTCAGCTACTACAGCGACGACAACGGCTTCTACATCCACGGCAAGGTGGTGGAGGCCGACTACGGCGTCCGCGGGGCGGAAAAGGTGTTCATCGGGTCGGAGAACTTCTCCAGCACCTCACTGAACCGCAACCGCGAGCTGGGCCTGATCACCTCCAGCCCCACGGTGCTGGCGGCCATCGCCAAGGACTTCGGCACCGACTTCGCCCGCGGCCAGAAGGTCTCGTCCTAGCCGCCGTCTCGCCGGCCGCCGGTCCGGCGGCCGTGGTGTGGGCTCAGATGGAGCCGGCCAGCTGGGCGGCCAGGGCCGGGTCGACCCGGACCGCGCCGGCGTACTCGCTGCCGCTGGTGACGGCCGGGACGACCTCGACGTTCTCGCCGGTCTGCGGGGCCTGCAGCATCTTGCCGCCGCCGAGGTAGATGGCGACGTGCGAGATGTAACCGGGGGCCGTGGGGTCGGTGTGGTAGAAGAGCAGGTCGCCGGCGGCCAGCTGGCTGACCGGGACGGCCGGGCCGGTGCGGGCCTGGTCGGCGGCCACCCGCGGCATCCGGATGCCGGCCTGAGCCATCGCCCACAGCACCAGCCCGGAGCAGTCGAACGATTTCGGGCCGACCGCGCCCCAGACGTAGGGCAGGCCCAGACGGCTGAGCGCGTCCCGGAGGAAGGTGAGGTCCTCGGCCTGGCTCAGGGTGGCGCTGCGGTTGTCGACCGCGCCCGCGGCCACACCGGCCGCACTGGCCTGGTTGCTGGTGACGCCGGCCTTGACCTGGCTCATCAGCGGCTCGGCGGCCGCGTTCTTGGGCAGCAGCTTCTTCACCGCGGCGGTCAGCTGGGCCAGGTTGGCCTTGGGCGCGCTGATCACGATGGCGTTGCCGGCCGGCATGCCCAGCGACTTGGCGACCTGGTCAGAGACCACGGCGTCGATGCCTTCGATGCCCACGGTGCCGAACCCGCCGACCCGCAGGTTCTCCTGCTTGGCCCCGTCCACGTGCACGGTGCCGCCCAGCGGCAGCTTGTCGTTCTTGCCCATGGTGTAGGAGGCCGACACCCCACCCGCGGCCACGCTCTGCCAGAGCGGGTCGGACTGGGCGGTCTTCTTGGCGGCATAGCCGCGGAACGTGGACGGATCGACCCCCAGCACGGCGGCGAACTTGCCGTTGACCTTGATCTTGGCCGCCTCGATGGACTGGGCCGAGGTCACGCCGGGCAGTTTGCGGATCTTGGCCAGGGTGCCAGAAGGCAACGATGTCGAGGCCACGACCATCAGGTCCGCTTCCAGCAGGCCGTGCAGCGGGGCCACTGTGGGGGCGTTGGCGCTGGGCTGCGTCGCGGCCCGCGGCAGGATGGCCGAGGTCAGCTGGGTCGAGCCCGGCCGGACACTCGCTGCGCCCACGGCGGCGGCACGGCCACCGGCGGCGGGATCATGACCGGAGGCAGGGATCAGGGCCGTGATCCCGAAGCCGGCTCCGGCTCCGAGCAGGCCGATCGCAGCAGCCATGGCAGGCAGCGAACGCGCCTTGTCCCGCACAGGCCCTCCTCTTCGTCGCGGACATCCCATGTAGTTCGGAGGCACGGCAGCTTCAGCTTGGTCGCATCGTGCCGAACGCCTGAACTATGACGTTCCGAACCAAGGTAACGGTTCCGCATATTTCAGACGGATCTGCACAACGCTCCGATGGCCAACATGCCCCATCGGCCGTCCGACCGTCTAGACCCGTGCCCAATCAGATCTCATTTGCACCTTTCACCCAGCTAACGTTCAGGCTGAATTTTTGTCCGTTTTGTCCCG
>DATDIH010000098.1:0-5463 GCA_036521155.1 Streptosporangiaceae bacterium | reverse complement strand
GAGCTGACCGACATGGCCAGCCCGGCGATCAGCGGGTTCAGGAAACCCAGGGCGGCCATCGGGATCGCGATCACGTTGTAGCCGAAGGCCCAGGCCAGGTTGGCCCGGATCACCGACAGCGTCACCCGGGCCAGCACCAGCGCGTCGGCGATGGCGTGCGGGTCGCTGCTGACCAGGGTCAGGTCGGCGGCGCCGATGGCCGCGTCGGTGCCGGTACCGGTGGCCATGCCCAGGTCGGCCTGGGCCAGCGCGGCCGCGTCGTTGACCCCGTCGCCGACCATGGCCACCTGCAGCCCGTCGCCCTGCAGACCGCGGATGACGTCGGCCTTCTCCTCGGGCCGGACCCGGGCCAGCACGTATTCGGGGGCGATCCGCAGCTGGGCCGCGACCGCCTGGGCGGCCCGCTCGCTGTCCCCGGTCAGCAGCGCGACGCGGATCCCCATCCGCTGGATCCGGGCCACCGTCTCGGCCGCCCCGGGCCGCAGCGTGTCCGCGAGGACCAGCACGGCCTGGGCGCTCTCCTGGCCGGCCCCATCATCCCAGGCGGCCAGCACCGCGGTCTGGCCCTCGGTCTCGGCGCTGGCAACGGCCTGGCGCAGTACGGGGGACACAGGCAGTGACCTTCGATCAAAAAAATCGAGGCTGCCGACGGTGACGGCCCGGTCATCGACGATGCCGCGCACCCCCGAGCCCGGCAGCGACCCGAAGCCGGTGGCCGGGCGCAACCCGCCCAGCCGGGCCGCGGCCTCGCGGGCGATGGCCAGCCCGATCGGGTGCTCGGAGCTGTCCTCGACCGCCCCGGCGCAGCGCAGTGCCTCTTCCTCATCGACCCCGGGCGCGGTGGTCACCGACACCAGCCGCATGCTGCCGGTGGTCACGGTCCCGGTCTTGTCCAGGACCACCATCTGCACCCAGCGGGCCGCTTCCAGGGCCCGGGCGCTCTTGACCAGGATGCCCAGTTCGGCGCCGCGGCCGACCGCGGCCAGCAGGGCCATCGGAGTGGCCAGGCCCAGCGCGCACGGGCAGGCCACCACCAGCACCGCGACCGCGGCGCCCCCGGCCGCGCTGCCGCCCACCCCGGCTCCCAGCCAGAACCCCAGCGTGACCACGGCCAGCGTGATCACGCCGGGGACGAAGATCGCGGCGATCCGGTCGGCCAGGCGCTGGGCCGACGCCTTGGTGCTCTGGGCCTCGCCGACCAGCCGGGTGATCTGGGCCAGCAGGGTGTCCCCGCCGACCCGGGTGGCCCGCACCACCAGCCGGCCGCTCATGTTCAAGGTGGCGCCGGTCACCTCGTCACCCGGGCCGACCTCGGCCGGGGTGGCCTCCCCGGTGACCAGCGAGGCGTCCACCGCCGACCGGCCCTCGGTGACCACGCCGTCGGTGGCGATCTTCTCCCCGGGCCGGACCACGAACAGCTCATCGGCGGCCAGGGTCTCCACCGGCACCCGCTGCTCGGTGCCGTCCCGCAGCACCGCCGCGGTCTTGGCCGCCATCCCGGCCAGCGCGGTCAGCGCCGCCCCGGACCGCGACCGGGCCCGGGCCTCCAGGTACCGCCCGGTCAGCACCGCGGCCGGGACCCCGGCGGCCACGTCGAAGTACAGCGGATGCTGCCCGGACAGGAACGAGGTGAAGGCGAACCCCATCGACATCGAGGCGGTGTCGGCGCCGGTCAGCAGCCCGTACAGCGACCAGCCGAACGACACCACGACCGCCATGCTGACCAGCGTGTCCATGGTGGCCGCGCCGTGGCCCAGGCCCGCCCAGGCGGTGCGGTGCAGCGGCCACGCGCCCCAGACCGCGACCGGCGCGGCCAGCAGCAGGCTGACCCAGGGCCAGCCGGTGAACTGGGCCGCGGGCACCATGGCCAGCACGATCACGGCCAGGGCCAGCGGCACGCACACGGCCAGGCGGCGGCCGAGCGCCCGGGTTTCGGCGTCGGGGACACCCGGGCCCACCGGGTCCGGGGCGGGCGCGGTGGCCGCGTAACCGACCGATTCGATGACCCCGATCAGCTCGCCGGGTTCGCGGCCGCCCACGGATGCGAAGTAGGCCCGGCCGGTGGCGTAGTTGACGGTGGCGTCCACCCCGTCCAGCTTGTTCAGCCGGCGTTCGATCCGGGCCGCGCAGGCGCCGCAGCTCATCCCGCTCACAACCAGCTCAGCCTGCAGCCCGGACGTGGCCCGGTCCGCCGTGATGTCGCTCACGGCATGCCGCCCATGTGGGCCGGGACCGGGCTGGACGGGCCGGAAGGAGCCCGGCCCGGGGCCACCGGCCCGATCCGGGCCCCGGCCGCGTACGCACCCCCGAACACCACCGCCAGCAGCAGCAAAAAGCCGCAGAGCTTTGCCGCCGGGCTCACTGGATCGTCACCGTCCTATCATGGCCGCGTGCCCGTCACCGTGCGCACGCACCCCACCGCCACTACACGGGAGATTGATCTCTCCGTGCAGGGTATGACCTGCGCCGCCTGTGCCGTGCGGGTGCAGAAGAAACTCGGCAAACTGGACGGGGTCACCGCCGCGGTCAACTACGCCACCGGCACCGCCCGGGTCACCGCGCCCGCCGGCCTCCCGGTCGAGGCGCTGACCGATGCGGTGGCCGCGGCCGGCTACTCGGCCACCCAAGCCGCGGACAACGACGACGCCGACGGGGATGCGGCCCGGCACGCGACCTACCTGTGGCAGCGGCTGATCGTGGCCCTGGTCTTCTTCGTCCCGCTGACCGACCTGTCCCTGACCCTGTCGCTGATCCCGTCGGTGCGCTTCCCCGGCTGGCAGTATGTCCTGATCGCCTGCGCGGCCCCGGTGGCGCTGTGGTCGGCCTGGCCGTTCCACCGGGCCGCCCTGGCCAACCTCCGGCACGGCACGCTGACCATGGACACCCTGGTGTCGCTGGGCGTCGTCGCGGCCTGCGGCTGGTCGGTGTGGGCCATGTTCGCGCTCGACCAGCGGACCGGCGGCCAGAGCGGGCTGCACCAGCTGACCCACGGGTCCGGCGGCGGCATCTACCTGGAGGTGGCGGCCACCGTCACCACGTTCCTGCTGGCCGGACGGCTGTATGAGGCGCGGGCCCGGCGCAGCGCGGGCGCGGCAATGCGCGAGCTGGCCACCTCCGGGGCCAAGGACGTCTGCCTGCTCGACCCTGACGGAACGGAGCGCTACGTTCCGGTGGCTCAGCTGCGGGCCGGAGACATGTTCGTGGTCCGGCCCGGGGAGACCATCGCCGCCGACGGCGAGGTCCTGTTCGGGCAGACCGCGGTGGACCGCAGCACAATGACCGGCGAGTCGGTGCCGGCCGAGACCGTCGAGGGCGACACCGTGATCGGCGGCACCGTGGTGCTGACCGGCCGCCTGGTCGTCCGGGCCAGCCGGGTCGGCGCCGACACCCAGCTGGCCCAGCTGGTCCGGCTGGTCGAGCAGGCCCAGGCCCAGAAGGCCGCCATCCAGCGGCTGGCCGACCGGATCAGCGGGGTGTTCGTCCCGGCCGTGCTGGCCTGCTCGGCGCTGACCCTGGCCGGCTGGCTGCTGGCCGGCGCCCCGGCCGGGCACGCGGTCAGCGCCGCCCTGGCCGTGCTGATCATCGCCTGCCCGTGCGCGCTGGGCCTGGCCACCCCGACCGCCCTGGTCGCGGCCTGCGGCCGGGGCGCCCAGCTCGGCATCTTCGTCAAGGGCTACCAGGCCCTGGAGTCGTCCCGGCGCCTCGACACCGTGGTCCTGGACAAGACCGGCACCGTGACCACCGGCCAGATGACCCTCACCCACGTCCGCACCGCCGGCGGCCTGACCCGCGACGAGCTGCTGCGTTACGCGGGCGCGGTGGAACAGGCTTCGGAGCACGCGGTGGCCGCCGCCATCACCGCCGCCGCCAGCAGTGACGCCGCCGGCAGTGACGCCGCCGATGGGCCGCTACCCCCGGCCGGGCGATTCCGGGCCCTGCCCGGCCTGGGGGCCAGCGCCGTGGTCGAGGGCCGGGCGGTCGTCGTCGGCCGGGCCCGCCTGCTGACCGAACGCGGCCTGGCCATCCCCGCCGGCCTGACCGCGGCCTGCCAGACCTGGGAGGCCGGCGGCTGCACCTCGGTCCTGGTCGCCTGGGACGGCGAGGTCCGGGGTGCCCTGGCCGTGACCGACACCGTGAAACCGTCGGCCGCCCCGGCCGTGGCCGCCCTGCGCGGTCTCGGGCTCCGGCCGATCCTGCTCACCGGCGACAACGAGGCCACCGCCCGGGCGGTGGCCGCCGCGATCGGTGTGGACGAGGTCATCGCGGGCACGCTGCCCGGCGGCAAGGCCGCGGTCATCGGCGACCTGCGGGCCCGGGGCCACGCCGTGGCCATGGTCGGGGACGGCGTCAACGACGCGCCCGCGCTGGCCGCGGCCACCATCGGGCTGGCCCTCGGCTCCGGCACCGACGTGGCCATGAGCGCGGCCGATCTGATCCTGCTCCGCGACGACCTGACCGTGGCCGCCGACGCCATCCGGCTGGCCCGCGGTACGTTCCGGACCATCCGGCACAACCTGGCCTGGGCCTTCGGCTACAACGTGGCCGCCCTGCCCCTGGCCGCGCTGGGCTTTCTCAACCCGATCGTGGCGTCGGCGGCGATGACGCTGTCGTCGGTGTTCGTGGTCTGGAACAGCCTGCGCCTGGGAAGGTTCCGGACTGTCCCTGACTGAGGTCATACTTAAGGTGACCTGCGAGGCCGGAGGGGCTGCATGCACGGGTACACCCATGACAAGGACAACTACCTCAAGCGGCTGCGCCGTATCGAAGGCCAGGTCCGCGGCCTGCAGCGCATGATCGAGGACGACAAGTACTGCATCGACATCCTGACTCAGGTGTCGGCGGCCACCAAGGCCCTGCAGGCGGTGGCCCTGGGCCTGCTCGAAGAGCACCTGAGCCACTGTGTGGCCGAGGCGGTGGCCGAGGGCGGCGAGAGCGCCAACGAGAAGGTCCGTGAGGCCTCCGACGCCATCGCCCGCCTGGTCCGCTCCTGACCAGGAAATCCGCCCCGCCCGGGCGCACTACGACACAGTGTCGTAGTCTCGTCCCATGGCGACCACGACCTACCCCGTCACCGGCATGACCTGCGAGCACTGCGTCAACGCGGTGACCAGTGAGCTTGGTGGCCTGGACGGTGTCAGCCGCGTCACCGTCGACCTGGTCCCGGACGGGATCTCGCAGGTCACCGTGACCAGCGCCGCGCCGCTGGCCGAGCCCGCCGTGGCCGAGGCCCTCGACGAGGCCGGCGGCTACCTCATCAAAGCCCGGTAGCGGCGCCGCCCCCTCGCCATTGAGGCGGCGGCGCCTCATACGGTCAGCCGGTCAGGACACGATCAGCTCGGCCACGGCCTGGTCCAGCCGGCCCGACCGCGCCTCCTCGATGAGCACCGCGAACTGGTCCGCGCTCATCTGCACCCGCTGCCCGAAGTCGTCGGTGATCACGATGGCCTTCTCCGGCGCCGCGTC
>DATDIH010000097.1:0-4173 GCA_036521155.1 Streptosporangiaceae bacterium | reverse complement strand
GGGGACAGCCGGTGATCACCGAGGACAACCTGGTGGTCAGCATCGACACGGTGCTGTTCTTCCAGGTCACCGACCCCCGGGCGGCGGACTACGAGATCGTCAACTACATCCAGGCCATCGAGCAGATCACCGCCACCATGCTGCGCAGCGTGATCGGGAACATGGACCTGGAGCAGACGCTGACCTCGCGGGACCAGATCAACATGCGGCTGCGCGGCGTGCTCGACGACGCCTCGGGCAAGTGGGGGCTGCGGGTCACCCGGGTGGAGATCAAGGCCATCGACCCGCCGAAGAGCGTGATCGACGCGATGGAAAAGCAGATGCGGGCCGAGCGGGAGAAGCGGGCCGCGGTGCTCACCGCCGAGGGCGTCCGCCAGTCCAAGATCCTCACCGCCGAGGGCGAGAAGCAGAGCAGCATCCTGCGGGCCGAGGGAGAACGTCAGGGCCAGATCCTGCGGGCCGAGGGCCAGGCCCAGGCGATCGGCACCGTGTTCCAGGCCGTCCACGACGGCGACGCCGACCCCAAGGTGCTCGCGTACCAGTACCTGCAGACCCTGCCGCAGCTGGCCCAGGCCCAGGGCAACACGTTCTGGGTGATCCCCAGTGAGGTGACCACGGCGCTCAAGACCCTCAGCGGGGCCTTCGGCGGGAACGGGGAGGGGACTGGGGCTGGGGCTGGTCCTGGGGCGGCTGGCCCGGGTGCGGTGACCGGGCCAGCGGTAACCGGGCCGGCGGTAACCGGGCCGGCGGTGACCGGGCCTCCTGCGGTGGCGGGGCCCCCGGCCGTGGGGCCGTTGCCCGCCGCGCCCCCCGGACCACGCGCCGATGGCGAATCACCAGACGAAAAGCCCGTGCCCGCGACAGCGAACGTGCCCACCACCTCCAACGGCACTGTGGACAAGCATTAACCGTTCGATTTGCTGCTCGCTGGGGGGAAATCCGGACCGTTAGCGGCAGAACGGCCGGCCCCGGGCCAGCGGTCACGGCCACCCCTCACAGGCGGATGGCCAGGCCGATGGTCAGCAACGCCCCGAAGGCGAGCTGGAGGCGGCCGGTCATGCCCAGCGCGCCGATCAGGGCCGGGCCGGTGGCCCCGTGCCGGACGGTGCGGACCGGGGCCAGGGCCAGGGGGAGGGCCGCGAAGGCCAGCAGCGCCAGCGGCCGCGCCGCGGCCATGGCCGCCGCGACCACGAACGGGACCACCACGCACGCGACGTACAGCGTCCGGGTCCGCGCGTCACCCAGGATGACGGCCAGGGTGCGCTTGCCCGACGACGTGTCGGTCGGGATGTCCCGCAGGTTGTTGATCACCAGCAGCGCGCAGGCCAGCAACCCCACCGGCAGCGACGCGGCCAGGGCCAGCCAGGGCAGCGAGTCCATCTCCACGAACGCCGTCCCGGCCACGGCGGCCAGCCCGAAGAACGCGAACACCGCGATCTCGCCCAGGCCGTGGTAGCCGTACGGGTGGCGGCCGCCCGTGTAGGTCCAGGCCGCGGCGACCGCGGCCGCGCCGAGCAGTACCAGCCACCAGGAGGTCACGGCGGCCAGGACGAGCCCGGCCACGCAGGCCACCGCGAAGCAGCCGAGAGCGGCGTCCCGGACCTGCCGGGGCGGCGCCACCCCGGTGGCCACGAGCCGGAGCGGGCCGACCCGCACCTCGTCGGTGCCGCGGATCCCGTCGCTGTAGTCGTTGGCGGAGTTCACCCCGACCTGCAGGGCCAGCGCGACGATCAGCGCCAGGGCTCCGCGCCACAGCGAGAAGTGGCCGTAGCCGAACGCGACCCCGGACCCCACCACGACCGGGACGACCGCCGCGGGGAGGGTGCGCGGGCGTGCTCCGGCGATCCAGTCCCGTGCTGCGGCCACTAGCGCCGGACCTGTCCGGGCGGCCGCCGTGCCAGTGCGGTCACCGGCCGGAGCCGTGGGTCAGGGGGCCGGCCTGCCCGAGCCGGCTGATGTCCCGCACCGCGCCGGTGGACGCCGAGGTGGCCAGGGCCGCGTAGACCCGCAGCGCCTCGCTGACCGTCCGTTCCCGGTTCGCAGCGCGGTAGCCGCCCAGCTCCGCGAGGACCCGCTCCCGGCGGGCGGCCAGGTCCGCGTCGGGAACGGCGAGTTCCAGCGACCGGGCCGGGATGTCGATCTCGACGATGTCGCCGTCCTCGGCCAGCGCGATCACCCCGCCCGCCGCGGCCTCGGGTGCGGCGTGGCAGATGGACAGCCCGGAGGTGCCGCCGGAGAACCGCCCGTCGGTCACCAGGGCGCAGGCCCGGCCGAGGCCCTTCCCCTTGAGGAAGCTGGTGGGATACAGCATCTCCTGCATGCCGGGCCCGCCGCTGGGGCCCTCGTACCGGATGAGGACCACGTCGCCGGCCTCGACCTTCCCGCCGAGGATGCCCTCGACCGCCGCCTCCTGGCTCTCGAACACCTTGGCCGGCCCGGAGAAGCGCCATAGTTCCTCGGGGACGCCGGCCGTCTTCACGATCGCGCCCTCGGGGGCGAGGTTGCCGTAGAGCACGGCCAGGCCGCCGTCCCGGGTGTAGGCGTGGGCCAGGTCCCGGATGCAGCCCTCGGCCCGGTCATCGTCCAGGCTGGTCCAGCGGGCCTCCTGGGAGAACGGCGTGATCGTGCGGACGCCGCCGGGCGCCGCGTGGTACAGCTCGACCGCCTCGTCGGTGACCGACGGCGAGCGCAGGTCCCAGGCGTCCAGGAAATCCCCGAGGGACGGGCTGTGCACCGTGTGCACGCCGGGGTTCAGCAGGCCGGCCCGGTTCAGCTCGCCCAGGATGCCCGGGATGCCGCCCGCCCGGTGCACGTCCTCGACGTGGTAGCGCTCGCTGCTGGGCGCGACCTTGCACAGGCACGGCACCCGGCGGGACAGCTCGTCGATCTCCTTGAGCCCGAAGCCGACCCGCGCCTCGTGGGCCGCCGCCAGCAGGTGCAGGATCGTGTTGGTCGACCCGCCCATGGCCACGTCCAGCGCCATCGCGTTCTCGAACGCGTCCCGGCTGGCGATCGACCGCGGCAGCACCGACTCGTCGTCGCCGGTGTAGTAGCGCTGCGCCAGGTCGACCACCAGGGCCCCGGCCCGCTCGAACAGCCCGCGGCGCGCGGCGTGCGTGGCCAGCGTGGTGCCATTGCCCGGCAGGGCCAGGCCCATCGCCTCGGTCAGGCAGTTCATCGAGTTCGCGGTGAACATCCCGGAGCAGGAGCCGCAGGTGGGGCACGCGGCTTCTTCCATCTCGGCCAGCGCCTCGTCGGACACCGACGGGTCGGCTGCGGCGACCATGGGGTTGATCAGGTCCAGCTTGCGCGGCTCACCGGAGGCGGTCACCTCGCCCGGCCGGGCCCGCCCGGCCTCCATCGGGCCGCCGGACACGAACACGGTGGGGATGTTCAGCCGCAGCGCGGCCATCAGCATGCCGGGGGTGATCTTGTCGCAGTTGGAGATGCAGACCAGGGCGTCGGCGCAGTGCGCGTTGACCATGTACTCGACGGCGTCGGCGATGAGCTCCCGGCTGGGCAGGGAGTAGAGCATCCCGCCGTGGCCCATCGCGATCCCGTCGTCCACCGCGATCGTGTTGAACTCGCGGGGGACCGCGCCGGCCGCCTTCACCGCGTCGGAGACCACCTGGCCGACCTCGCGCAGGTGCACGTGGCCCGGCACGAACTCGGTGAAGCTGTTGGCCACGGCCACGATCGGCTTGCCGATGTCCTCGCCGGCTACCCCGCTCGCGCGCATCAGCGCGCGCGCCCCGACCATGTTCCTGCCGTGGGTGACCGTCCGGGACCGAAGCGGTGGCATGACCTGCTCCCCTCAAGGGCTGCTTAGACCCCTCAGCGTACCGGCGGCGCGGCTGCCCAGGGGCGCCCGGCAGGCGAGCGGCCATGATCGTGGTGCGTTGTGCGCCGCCGGCGGCGCAGGATGCACCACGTTATGGCCAGGACGGGCGACCCCCAGCCTCAGCGGGGGGGCCGGGCGGTCTCGGCGGCGTCGTGGATCCGCTCGATCTCCTCGCGGGTCAGCCGCTCGTCGCGCCGGGCCCGCGCCTGGGCCCGCAGGTACTTGCGGAGCCGCCGGCCGCTGAACACGTCCACGCCGCCGATCCGGGCCACGGTCCACGGCACCGTGGGGCCGTAGATCACCATGGCCGGGCGGATCCGCTGCTTGCGCCC
>DATDIH010000096.1:0-15574 GCA_036521155.1 Streptosporangiaceae bacterium | reverse complement strand
TGGCTTTCACAACGCGGTCACGATGGCCCGGCTCCCGCCTGAGCCCCGGCTCCCGCCTGAGCCCCGGCTCCCGCCTGAGCCCCGGTCCCGGTCCCAGCTTCGGCCGCGGCTCGTTCGGCCAGGGCGGCCCGCACCCAGGCGGTGACCTCGGTGGCCTGCGGATCGTCGCGCAGTGAACCGAAGATCACCGGCCGGCCCTGACGGACCGCCGCGGCGTCCCGGTCCATCACCGCCAGGCTGGCCCCGACCAGCGGGGCCAGGTCGGTCTTGTTGACCAGCAGCAGGTCGGAGGCGGTGACCCCGGGCCCGCCCTTGCGCGGCACCTTGTCACCGCCGGACACGTCCAGCACGAAGATCTGCCGGTCGACCAGGCCGTGGCTGAAGGTGGCGGTCAGGTTGTCGCCGCCGCTCTCGACCAGCACCAGGTCCAGCGGGCCGAACGTCGCCTCCAGGTCTTCGACCGCGTCCAGGTTGGCCGCGATGTCGTCCCGGATCGCGGTGTGCGGGCAGCAGCCGGTCTGCACGGCCTGGATCCGGGCCGGGTCCAGCACCCCGGCCCGGCGCAGGAAGTCGGCGTCCTCGGTGGTGTAGATGTCGTTGGTCACCACGGCCAGCCGGACGTCGCCGCCCAGGGCCCGGCACAGCGCGGCCACCAGCGCGGTCTTGCCGCTGCCGACCGGGCCGCCGACCCCGATCCGCAGCGCCCGCCCGTCCGGGGCCAGGGCCGGGTGCGGGTCGCCGGGCCCATGCGGGTGGGTGTGGCCGGGTTCCTCAGGACGCAAAGAGACGCACCTCCGCTTGAGCGTGGGCCTCGGCGTACAGGTCGAGCGCGGGCGCCGAGGGATAAGGGAGTTCACGGCCGGGCCCGGCGGGGCCCGCGGCCCGGGCGCCGCGCCGGGCGGCGGCCTCGATGGCCCCGGCCAGCCGGGCGATGGCCGCGCTGACCTCGATCGGGTCCAGGGCCAGCAGCCGGACCGCCGCGCTGGCGGGCCCGGTCACGGACAGGTAGGCCGCGATCTGGGCGGCTTCGGCCGGGGAGCAGCCGGCCGTGGCCGCCGCCACCCCGAGCACGATGGCGTGGTGCGGGGCCCGGCCGAGCGCGGCCAGCTCCGGTGACGGCCAAGCCGCCTTGGCCGCGCGCAGCAGGGCCCGGCCCTGCCGCCGGGACGCCTCCCGCTGGGCGGGCGACGGCGTCCGGGCATCGGCCTCCGCCTCCAGCCACCCCCACGCCCCACCAACCCCCTCAGCCACACTGTTCCCACCGTTAGTCCCACCGCCCCCAGCAGCCCCATCACTCACAGCAGCCCCAGCAGCCCCAGCGTCCACAGTAGTAACACCGTCATCACCAGTCACCTGCGCACAGGCCGCTGCGGCCAGCCCCGCGGCCACCACCCCCGCCGTGGCCAGCCGCCCTCTCAGGAACAACTCCAGTGACGCCACATCGCTCACGGTCCCGGCCGTCACGGCCCCCTCAAGCCCACCCGAGTGCGCGTGGCCCCCGGCCGGGAACCGCGCGTCGGCCAGCATCAGTACGGCCGCGGGCGGGGCGCCGAGCCTGGCCCGGTCTTCCTCGATACGGCTGGTGTCCGGGCTCTCGCCCACCTCGGGGCTCTCGCCGAAGTCGGGACGGGGGCCGACCTCGGGCCCGCGGCCGGTGTCTGGGCACGGGCCCACTTCGGGTCCGCGGCCGAACTTGGAGCTCTCGCCGGTGTCTGGCCTGGTCCCCACCTCGGGGGTCTTGCCGGTGTCGGGCCCGCGGCCGGTCTCGGGGCCGCGGCCGGTGTCCGGGCGCTCACCCACCTCGGGCCCGCGGCCCACCTTGGGGCCTTCCCCGGTTTCCGGGCCCCGGCCGGTGTCCGGCGCGCGCCAATCCGGCTTACGCGTGGTCGGCTTGCGTGTGGGCGGGTCGTCGGAAGCCATCAGGGCCCCTTAGAACAGGAAGTATCGCTGCGCCATCGGAAGCTCGGTGGCCGGCGCTCCCTCCACGATCTCCCCGTTGATCCGCACGGTAAAGGTGTCGGGCTCAACCGTGATGTCGGGCAAGGCGTCGTTGTTGACCATAGAGGCCTTGCCCCGGCCGGACACGTCGGCCACCGGGACCAGCGGCCGGTCCAGTCCCAGCCGTTCGGCCAGCCCGTTTTCCAGGGCCAGCTCGGAAACGAACGACACCGACGTCGCATCCGCCGCCCGTGGGGCCGCCCCCCACATGGGGCGGGGCAGGTACGGCTGCGGGGTGGGGATCGACGCGTTTGCGTCGCCCATCGCGGCCCAGGCCACCAGGCCGCCCTTGAGCACGGCGTGCGGCCGGACGCCGAAGAAGGCCGGCTGCCACAGCACCAGGTCGGCCAGCTTGCCCGGCTCCACCGACCCGATCTGGTCGTCCAGGCCGTGCGCGATGGCCGGGCAGATCGTGTACTTGGCCACGTAGCGGCGGGCCCGCTGGTTGTCGGCCCCACCGTCACCGGGCAGCGCCCCGCGCCGCCGCTTCATCACGTGCGCGGTCTGCCAGGTCCGGATGATGACCTCGCCGATCCGCCCCATGGCCTGGGAGTCCGAGCCGATCATCGAGATCGCGCCCAGGTCGTGCAGGATGTCCTCGGCGGCGATGGTGGACGGCCGGATCCGGCTCTCGGCGAAGGCCAGGTCCTCGGGCACGGCCGGGTTGAGGTGGTGGCACACCATCAGCATGTCCAGGTGCTCGTCGACCGTGTTGACCGTGTGCGGGCGGGTCGGGTTGGTCGACGACGGCAGGATGTTCGGCTGGCCGGCCACGGTGATGATGTCCGGGGCGTGGCCGCCGCCGGCGCCCTCGGTGTGGTAGGCGTGGATCGGCCGGCCCGCGATCGCGGCCAGCGTGTCCTCCACGAACCCGGCCTCGTTCAGGGTGTCGGTGTGCAGCGCGGCCTGGACCCCCGCTTCCTGGCAGACCCGCAGGCAGGCGTCGATCGCGGCCGGGGTCGAGCCCCAGTCCTCGTGCAGCTTGAACCCGGAGGCCCCGGCCCGCAGCTGCTCCCACAGGGCTTCCTCCGACACCGTGTTGCCCTTGCCCAGCAGGGCCACGTTGAGCGGCCAGCCGCTGGTGGCCTCCAGCATCCGGGCCAGGTTCCAGGCGCCGGGGGTGACGGTGGTGGCCTTGGTGCCCTCGGCCGGCCCGGTGCCGCCGCCGATGACCGTGGTGATGCCGCTGCCGAGGGCCTCGGGCAGCAACTGCGGGCAGATCAGGTGCACGTGGCAGTCGATGCCGCCCGCGGTGAGGATCAGCCCGTTGCCCGCCATGATCTCGGTGGACGGCCCGATGACCAGGTCCGGGTGGACCCCGTCCATGATGTCGGGGTTGCCGGCCTTGCCCAGGGCCACGACCCGGCCGTCCCTGATCCCGACGTCGGCCTTGATCACGCCCCAGTGGTCCAGCACCACGGCGCCGGTGATGACCAGGTCCGGGGCGCCGTCGCCGCGGGTGGCCCGGGACTGGCCCATGGACTCGCGGATGACCTTGCCCCCGCCGAACACGGCTTCGTCGCCGCCGAGAGCCGGGCCCCCGCACAGGTCCTGCTCGACCTCGATGAACAGGTCGGTGTCGGCCAGCCGGACCCGGTCGCCCGCGGTCGGCCCGTACAGCAGCGCGTACCGCGCCCGGCTGATCTCAGCCATCGAGGCCTCCATCCCGGCCATTGGGGTCTTCATCAAGGCCGCCGTCCAGGCGCAGGCCGGGCACGACCCGGGCCCCGGCCAGCGGGACCAGCCCGACCTCGCGCTCGACACCCGGCTCGAACCGGACCGCGGTCCCGGCCGGGATGCCCAGCCGGTGCCCCCGGGCCGCGTCGCGGTCGAACGCCAGTGCCGGATTGGCCTGCGCGAAGTGGTAGTGCGAACCGACCTGGACCGGGCGGTCGCCGGTGTTGACCACGACCAGGGTCAGCACCGGGCGGCCCGCGAACAGCGGCACCGGGCCCTCGCCGGGGATGATCTCGCCGGGAATCATGGCCGCACCCGGCTCACGGGATCGGCTCGTGCACGGTGACGAGCTTGGTGCCGTCCGGGAAGGTGGCCTCGACCTGGACCTCGGTCAGCATCTCGGGCACTCCGTCCATCACGTCGGCCCGGGTCAGCACGGTGCGTCCCGCCTGCATCAGCTCGGCCACCCCGAGGCCGTCCCGCGCCCGCTCCAGCAGGAACGCGGTGATCACCGCGACCGCTTCCGGGTAGTTGAGCCGCAGCCCGCGCGCCCGCCGGTCCCGGGCCAGCCCGGCCGCCACGTGGATCAGCAGCCGCTCCTGCTCGTGCGGCGATATCAGCATGGCCGAACCCTAGCCCGCACACGTTAAGCCCGGGTAACTGAAGGATGGAGTAGCTCACCCAGGCCACGGGTCACAGCCAAGTCTGGTGTGCAGATCGCGTATCTCAGCGCAGAAGTGCTGGTGCCGCCACGGCGGCACCAGCACTTATCGCAACAGCTGGCCCTCAATTTCTGTGTTTCATTTATCAGTGTATTTATGCCTGTGCTGCAGCCGGGACGGCAATTCCTGCGACTGCCGCTGGTGCGAGGTCGGGCTATACCTGCGGGGTAACGAACCTTTTCATGCCATCATCACCTTCACTGATGGCGGTATCATCCGCATTGCGGAAGATGGATGTAGGAACTATTGGGACGGCGGCCGCCGAGATCGATGTCATTGTCGTTGATGTGGCCGACGAGGCTGCGGCTTCCGGCGTCTTCCTTGATCACGTGGTCGTAGAAGGTGGCTCCCACCGTGTAGTAACACTGAATTTCGACGAGATCATTTCCGCCGATCGGGTAGGTAGCGCCGTTGGTGGTGGTCAGTGTCGTAGCGCGTACCGTTTTGGCCCAGCACGGCGTGGTATGCGTTCCGTTCGTACAGCGGTTGCTTGTTGGAGTCATCGGCCTCGCTACCGCTGCCGGGGTTGCCGCGTGGGCCGGCGCACTGGTCGCTGCGGAGGCAGACGCGGACGTGAGGGTACCGAGCCCGGCTGATGTTCCTGTCGCCGTGATGACGGCGATCGCGAGTTTGATGGTTCGTGACGTAAGCATAATTTCTCCACTTCGCCGGTATGCTTGATTGATGGAGTCGGTCAGTTCGCGGTTGATGAGCCACCGTGCCCTGACGGCAATGGTCCACGGAAGTGTTAGCGCGACGTTAGCGCCGCGTTAGCGCGGTCTTTTGGTGGCGGCTCCGGCGCGATATATTTCTGCAGGAAGTCCGCGGGACACTCAGAGCAGCGCGGGAGCAGTTAATGCGATATTCGCGACGGCCATGGAGGGCACGCCGAACGGCTCCGTTTACCCGCACGGCCCGGGTGGTGGCCGCGATGGCCGTAATGGTGCCGACGGATTTATCACCTTCACGCTGCCGGCCAGAACTAGCAGGCGGCGGTACTCACCCCACCGGCGGCGGGCGCAATTCGTCCAGTTTGGCGCGGATCCCGCTGGCGTCCGCATGCTCAAGGTCCTGCAGGATCGCCAGTGCCTGCTCCCACTCCAGGCGGGCTCCCTGCGGGTCGCCGGTGAGCAGGTACGCGTCCCCCATATGGTCACGGACGGCCGCCTGGCCAGACCGGTCGCCGAGGTCACAGATGATGCGCAGCCCCTGCTCGTAGCAGGTGATGGCCTCGTTTCCCCGGCCGAGATGGTAGTTCGCGTAGCCAATGCTGTCCCAGGTGGCTGCCTCGCCGAACTTATTCTGGGCCTGGTGGCAGAGGTCGAGTGCCTCCCGGCAAACGGTCAGTGCCAGTTCGTACTGGCCGAGCAGGATGTGCTGCCAGCCCACCGTGTTCAGCGCGTCGCCCTGGCCGATGAGGTCACCGGCCAGCCGGAACTGGACGACTGCCAGCTCGGCCTGATGGAGTGAGTCCTGCTGCCGCCCCATGACTTCGAGGATCCGTGCCATGGTGATGTGCACGTCTCCTTGCCCCGCGTGGTCATCCAGGTCGCGGTACAGCTCAACCGCGCGCAGCAGGTGGCTCTGGGCGTCCTCCAGCCGGCCAAGTCGTTCGTAGGCGCGGCCGAGGCTCACCTGGACGCGGGCTTGCCCGGCGCGGTCTCTGGAGCGCTCGGCGGCCGTGAGGGCGATTCGCTGCAGTCCGGCCCAGTCGTGCCAGTGCCCGGTCCTGCCGAGGTAGGTGGTCATCGCCCAGGGAAGCTTCACGGCGTGGCGGTCCAGGCCGCTGCTTGCGGCCAGAGTCTGCACGGCGAGCAGCACCTGGTGCTCGGCCTGGAACCAGGCCAGGGACGCCTCGGAGTCGGCGAACTCTTCCGGCCGCACCCCGGACTCAGGCGGCTCCGGCACTGGCCGCGGCCGCGACCGATCGAGCTGCTCGGCTGCGTTACAGGATGTGCTCAGGTAGTGATCGAGCATCCGGGTGATCGCGGCGTGCCGGACGGCCGGGCTATCCGTGTCCGCGAGCTCGGCGGCGTAAATGCGGAGCAGGTCGTGCACCGAGTATCGGCCCGGCACCTGTTCGGCTACGAGGTGCGTGCCGGTCAGCTCGCGGAGGATTCGCCGGCGTTCGGTGGCCGGGACCCCGAGCAGGCTGGTCGCCGCCGCCGCGCTGACATCGGGGCCGGGATGCACGCCCAGGAGCCGGAAGGCGCCGGCCGCTTGGACTGACAGCTCGCGGTACGACCAGGAGAACACCGACCGTACGTCGCTCAGGACGTCGCCCGTACCCAGGATGTCGAGCCGTGAAGCGCTGTCGCGAAGCTCGGCGGCCGCACTGGCGAGCGGTCTCTCCGGCTGTAGGGCCGCCCGCGCCGCTCCGATGGCGAGGGCCAGCGGCAGCCGCGAGCACAGCGCGATAAGCTCGGCGGCCGCGTCGCCGGCCCCCGCCAGCCGCTCGGCCCCCAGCCGGAAGCCCAGTAGCTCATGCGCCTCGGCGTCAGTCATCAGGCCGACGGCCAGCGGGAGGGCGGACTCCATCGCTACCAAGCTCGTGAGGTCATTGCGGCTGGTGATGACGACCAGGGAGCGGTCACTGCCCGGCAGCAGCGGCCGCACCTGCTCGGGATCCAGCGCATTGTCCAGCAGGATAAGCATCGCGCGGTCCGCCAGCATGGTCCGGTACAGGCTCGCCTGTGCGTCCGCCGCCGCGGGAATCCTGGCCGCGGGCACTTCTAGCGCATCGAGGAAACTGCGAATGGCCTCGGCCGCTGACATCGGGGCGCCCGACGGATCGAACCCACGCAGGTTCACATACAGCTGCCCGTGCGGGAAATGGTCCGACACCTTGTGCGCCCAGTTCACGGCCAGCGCGGTCTTACCCACCCCGGCGGTCCCAATGATCGCGCAGACCGCCGCCGAACGCCTTGCCCCCGGCGCCAGTTCTAGCAGCCCGTCAAGTACCTTGAGCTCGTCCAGGCGGCCAGCGAAATGGCCGGGTGCCGCGGGTAGCTGCCGCGGAACCGGAACCGCGGTCCCGGGCCCGGCGTCGCTGTTTGTCCCCGTCTTCTGGGCACTGTTGCGGGCCGCGCGGATCAGTGACTGCTGTGCGCCGGCGGGCAGCTTGAGTGCTTCCGCCAGCAGCCGGACGGACCGGCCATGTGGCCGCGACGTACGGCCGCGCTCCATGTCGCTGACGGCCCGGACGGATAGTCCCGCAGCTGCGGCCAGTTCTTCCTGGCTCAGTCCAGCCTGCTCACGATGCTGGCGTAGCAAGTCGCCGAAGTATCTGTCTGCCATCGGATATAGCCAATCTGGCCATGTCTAATTATGTTAATAAATCAACGCTAATTTGCAGCTTATGCGTCTAAATATGGTCCTAGATTGGAGATATTAGTCCGTTACGGGCGATTTAGGGAGCCGTTGCGTCGCCGGACGGTACCGGAAAAACTGCCGCCAGACTGCCGGCAGAGTTCATGGTTCGGCCCGCATGCGCACCGGCAGACTGACGCCGTGCCATACGCCCCGCAGACGCCTGCCGGCATGGCACCTGCCGGCCTGGCCGCCCCACCGGCCGCCCCCGCCTGCGCCGCCCGGGGCCGCCGCATCGAGTTCTGCCTGCTAGGACCGCTCGTCGTACGCGTGGGCGGGATTCAGGTAGCCATCTCGGCTGCCAAGCAGCGGGTTGTTCTCGCCGCGCTGCTCCTGAATGCGGGCCAGGTCGTACCAATGGACGATCTCGCTGAGGCAGTGTGGGGGGCCGCGCCGCCGGCCTCGGCACGGATGACGCTGCAAAATTATGTAAAGCGGCTGCGCCAGGCGCTGGCCGATGCCGATCACGGCCGGATCTCCACCGAGCCGGACGGCTACCGGATCGATGCCGATGCCGGCGAGCTTGACGTGACGCGGTTCGGGACCCTGCTGAAGCGCGCGCGCGAGGCCGCAAGGTGTGAGCAGTGGGGCGATGCGGCAGCCATCCTGCGGGAGGCGCTGTCCCTGCGGCGCGGCCGGCCGCTGGCCGACGTACCCTCGGAACTGCTCCTCCTCCAGCACGAACCGTGGATCGCCGAGATGTACGCCCAGGCGCTCGAAACCCGGATCGACGCTGATCTGTATCTCGGCCGGCACCGTGAGGTGATCACCGAGCTGCGGCAGTTCACCGCCGCCCACCCGCTCCGGGAGCACCCGCACGGGATGCTGATGCTCGCCCTTTATTGTGACGGGCGCCCAGCCGAGGCCCTGGCCGCCTACCAGAACGCTCGCCGCGCCCTGATCGGCGAGCTGGGAATCGAGCCGGGGCCGGATCTCCGCCACTTGCATCAGCGCATTCTGCGCGCCGACCCGGGGCTGGCCCCGTGCCCGCGGCCAGCCCCGGCCGGACCGGCGACATCGGCTGGGAACGCCAGGCCCAGCCAGCGGGACGTCCGGCTGATGCCCGTACCGCGGCAGCTGCCGGCGTCCGGCATGCATTTCGTCGGGCGAACGGCCGAACTTGCCCTGCTCAGGGGCTTGCTGGATCCGGCTGGCCGAGCGCCGGCGCGAACCCCAGCGCCGTGCCCGACCATCGGCACGAGGCTGCTCGTGGCCATCGTAGGGACTGCGGGAGCCGGCAAGACCGCGCTCGCGCTGCACTTCGCTCACCTGGCGGCTGACCAGTATCCCGATGGGCAGCTGTACGTCAACTTGCGCGGATTCGACCCCCTGGGCGAGCCGCTGCGCATCACGGCGGCCATGCGCGCACTCCTCGACGCGCTGCTGCCCCCCGGCCAGATCCCCGCCGGGCTGGAGGCGCAGGCCGGACTGTACCGGTCTGTCCTCGCCGGGCGCCGGATGCTGATCATGCTCGACAACGCGGCCAGCGCCGCCCAGGTGCGGCCACTGCTGCCTGGTGGCGGGGCCTGCCTGGCCGTCGTGACCAGCCGCCGCCAGCTCACGGCGCTTGCCGCTGGGTACGGCGCGCGCACCCTTGTCCTCGATGCCTTCACCAACGCTGACTCGCACGAGTTCCTGGCCAGCCGGCTGGGGCACGCACACCTGGCCGCCGAGCCTGCCGCCGCCCGCGAGCTGGTGGCGGCCTGCGCCAGGCTGCCGTTGGCGCTCAGTATCGCCGCCGCCCGCGCGGCCGCCCGGCCGGGGTTCCCCCTGGCCATGCTCGCGGCCGAGCTACGCGACCCGCGCCGGCGGCTCGATGCGCTGGACGGCGGCGAGGCCGCCGCGAGCGTGCGGGACGTGTTGTCGTGGTCTTACCGGCAGCTCTCGC
Source organism: Streptosporangiaceae bacterium (assembly GCA_036521155.1). Lineage (GTDB taxonomy): Bacteria > Actinomycetota > Actinomycetes > Streptosporangiales > Streptosporangiaceae > Bog-532. Next base: position 5,920 of record DATDIH010000096.1, on the reverse strand, counting down.
CGCCTGCGGCGCGCATGTTCTGCCTGCTGGGGGTGCATCCGGGCCCGGACATCACCGTCCTGGCCGCCGCCGGCCTGGCCGGAGTACGGCTCGACCAGGCCGGGCGGGCACTTGGCGAGCTTACGGACGCCTGTCTGCTGACCGAGCACACCCCGGGCCGCTATGCCTTCCACCACCTTCTGCGCGCCTATGCCACCGAGCAGGCCGGACGGCGGCCGCTGCCAGCCGGCGGATCCTGCGGGGCGCCCGGCTAATACCGCGACGGCAGTTGCGGCGGTGAATGGCGCGGGTGCCGGGCCAGGGCGGCGGGAGGTTCCGGCCGAATTCTTAACAATGTCTGACGTCGACCGACGTGTCCGGACTCGTCCGCTCAAAATCTCTAACGTGTAACGCGATCCAAGTGCTCGTCGTTCAGGTTGGGCCGGGGAAGGGAGACCACGCAGCCGTGGAATACCGGAGGAACCGACGGAGGAAGAACCGTCTCTGGCTGATCGCGGCCGGAGCATGCGTTCCCGTAGCCGCGGCCGCTGTCCTGCTCACCCAGGCCGGAGCGCCGCACACCACGCAGGAGGGGGTCAAGCCGGCCGCCTACGTCGGTGGGATGCCCATGGGCGGCTTCGGCCGCGGCGGCTACCCGATGACCGGCGCCGCCGTGGGCCAGCAGGCGGTGGGCAACGCGGGCACGGTCAACTCGGCCAACGCCGCGGCCACCTCCACCAACTGGTCCGGGTACGCGGCGGCGGGCCAGCCGGGCCAGTTCACCAGCGTGTCCTCGTCCTGGACCCAGCCCACGGTGACCTGCTCCAACCAGCAGACGTTCTCCAGCTTCTGGGTCGGTCTCGACGGTGACGGCACCCAGAGCGTGGAACAGACCGGCACCGAGGCCGACTGCAGCAACGGCAACGCCGCCTATCAGGGCTGGTGGGAGATGTTCCCGGCCGCCCCGGTGTTCTACAACAACCCGGTCAAGCCCGGTGACGCGATGTCGGCCTCGGTCGTCGCCAACGGCGGTGGCGCGTTCACGCTGACCCTGAGCGACACCACCCAGAACTGGACCCAGGCCACCCAGCAGACCTCGCAGACCGCCCAGCTCGGGTCGGCCGAAATCATCGCCGAGGCGCCCAGCAGCCAGAACGGCGTCCTGCCGCTGTCGAACTTCGGCACTGTGAACTTCACCAACGCCGACGCCGACAACGCGCCGATCGGCAACGCCAACGCGGACTCGCTGACCATGGTGTCGGCCAACGGCGTCACCGAGGCCACCCCGTCCGCGCTGACCGGGGGCAACGCCTTCTCGGTGGCCTTCGGCGGCAACGCCGGCGCCGCGCCCGCGCCCAGCGGGGCCGCACCCGCTCCGAGCGGCAGCACGGCGCCGTCCACCGGGGGCAGCCCCGCGCCCGTCCCGAGCACCACGACGACCGGTACCGGGACCGGCACGCGGCACCATCACCACCACTGGTGGTGGTGACGGCAGCGGTAACGGCAGGCCAGCAGGCACCCGCTCAGCAGAACCGGTTCAGCGCCCGACCACGCTGAGCGGAGGCAAGGGGCAGTCACCACCGGTGGCTGCCCCTTCGTCCTGTCCGGCGCCGGCCGGCACCGGGGTGGCCGGCACCGGGGTGGCCGGCACCGGGGTGGCCGGCAGGGCGTGGGACTGGGCCACCAGGGTGAGCAGGACGGCGGCGTCGGTCCAGGCCAGCGGGGCCACCGAGCCGGGCTGGCCGTCCGCGTTGACCTGTTCGGGCAGAGCCCCGAGCCGGGTCCGGTGTGCGGCCAGCCAGTCCAGCAGGCCGGCGGCCGCCCGGTGCTGGCCGGTGGCCGCGTCGGACAGCGCGAAGAACGCCGTCTCCGCGGTCCAGGCCGTGCTCAGGTTGCCGGGCCAGTCGGTGCCGGGCAGCAGGCCGCCATTGGGCAGGGTGAGTGCGCGCTGGGCGGCCTGCTCTTCCCGCTCCAGGGCCGGGCTGGCCGGCCCGAACGGCGGTCCCAGCCAGGTGATGGCGGTGTCCGGCCCCTCGGAGTCCCGCGGCAGCCGGTTGTTCCCGTAGCAGCCGAACGACGCTTGCATGGCCGTGCTCAGCCGCCCGGCGGCCCCGGCCCACTCGCGGCTGGCGCCGGTCTTACCCAGGGCGGTCGCGATGTCCGCGGCCGCCCGCAGCCCGGTCAGCAGCGGAGCCGCCGTACCCAGCGTGACCTGGCTGCCGTGCTCCCAGTAGTCGGTGGCCGCTGCGGGCAGCCCGTCCGGGGTCAGCGACCGCGCGGCCGCCCCGGCCGCCGCGTTGACCATCGGCCACAGCCCGGCCAGCTCCCGCCGCACCAGGGCCGAACCAGCCCCGGAGGCCTGGTACCAGGACCACACCGCCCACGGCACCCAGCCCACCGCGTCCAGTTCGGTGGGCCGGCCGTCCAGCACCGGGCCGCTGCCGTTGGTCTGGTAGCGGGCGGCCCAGATGCCGTCCGGGCTCTGCTCCTGGCCCAGGAACCGCAGCACCTTGAGCGCGTCGGCGCCGTGCCCGGTGACCGCCAGCGCCACCGCCACCCAGCTCGAGTCGCGCGGCCAGGCGTAGTCCCAGCGGCCGTACCAGGCCGCCACCACCGCGCCGTCCGGCCGGACCGACAGGTGCAGGTCGAGCAGGGAGCGCTGCGCCATCGAACGCAGCACGGCCCCGGTCCCGGGTACGCTGCCCGACGCCAGCCAGCGGGCTCCCGAGCCCGAGTTCTCGCTGGCCGCACACTGGCCGGCCAGCCGGGCGCTGTCGCCGGCGTCGTAGCTGACGTCGCGGCCGGGCGGCACCGCCACGACCTGATCGGCCGAGCACGGGGCCACCGCGATGCCTTCGGTCAGTGACGCCGGGGCGGGGGAGTGGTGCGGGTGGCCGCGGTACCCGGCCCCGGTCAGCCCGGTGGCCACCAGGGCGGCCAGGACCGTCACGGCCACCAGGGTCCGCGCCAGTACCGGGACGCCGGGCCGTGGCGTCTGCCCCCGCCTGCGCCGTTCAACGCTTATGCCCGGATCTTATCCGCAGCCCAGCCGCCGGTCACTGGTGACGTACCCGTGGTCGGCGGTGATGACGTGGTGGTAGCAGCCATCCGGTCCGGTGGCCTGGTAGTCCTCGGCGTCGCGCCCGTCGGCCTGGCTGACCACCCCGTTGGTCCGGGCCAGCACGCCGCGGGCGGTCACCCGGTCGTCGGAGGCGGTCACCGGCTGCCAGCCGCGCCCGCCCAGCACCTGCTCGCTGAGCTGCCGGCCCTGGGTCACGGTGGCCTGCAGGTCGTAGTTGTTGTCGTCGATCAGCGAGACAACCTGCGAGTTCACGGCGATCGGATACGACCAGCCCTGCCTGGTGGTGCGGCCGTTGACCGAGGTCTGGGTCTCGCCCTGGTCGGACTGGTGCACGTCCTGATCGGCGCCGCCCGCCGTGACCAGATCCGTATTCAGATAATTGAAGGTCTGGGCGACGCGTGCGGTAACTCGCCCGCGTGACGTGTTGATGTAGCCACTGATGGCCCAGGTTCGCCCGGTCGCCACCCGGACCTGGGTGCCGCCGCTGACCGGGGTCTCGGTGGTGGTCACGGCCGGGCTGGTGGTCAGGGTGTCCGAGGTCAGCGCGCCGGTGGTCTGGGCCGCGCCGTGGTCGGTGTCCAGGAACAGCGTCCCGTCCACGGTCCAGTTGTCGCTGTCCCCGTAGGGGGTGATGGTGATCGTGTGCGGCTGGCCGTCGGTCAGCCGCCCCGCGAACGGGGTCAGGTCGATGTCGTAGGGCTGGGTCACGAAGGCATCGATGGCCGGGATCGGATGCCACAGCGTGGGCACGATCCCGCCGGTGTAGACGACCGGGTACGGCTGGGCCAGGCCGGCCGGGGTGCCGTCCACGGCCACCTGCACCTCCCGGTACGGGCCGCCGCCGCACAGGTAACTGGGGTCCTGGGCGGCCAGGTCGCTGGGCACGGCCGTGAACCACTGCTCGTCGCAGCCGCCGCCCCGCGCGTACACCTCGGCGGTGACCCCGGTCAGGTTGCGGGGCAGGGTCACGGTGGCGCTGGCGCTCTGCCCGGCGCCGAGGGTGTACCAGCCCGCGCTGGTGGTGCCCCCGCCGTTGGCGGTATCGGACAGCGGCACGACCTGGTCCGCGTGGGCGGCGGGCCGGTAGCGGCCCTGCGCCTGGTAATAGGTGAAGGTCATCGTCATGTGGTAGACGCCGGTGTAGGTGTCGTTGACGATGTTGCCCAGGTCGGCCACCAGCGGCTCGGACCTGGTCAGCAGCGGAATGAACTCGCTGATGTCCTTGGCCACGTGCCAGCTGATCCCGGCCGGGTCCGGCTCCGGGGTCGAGGTGCGGAAGATCTCCGCGCCGCCCAGCCACACCCCGGCCAGCCGGTCGTACTGCCGCCCGGCCACGCTGCCGGTCCAGTCCATGACCACCTTGGTCCACGGCCCCGGGCAGGCCGCGGGCGGCGTCACCGTGCCGGTGAACGGCTGCCCGTAGCTGTTGGCGAAGTCGTGCTGCATCACGGTCACCGTGCAGTGCTTGACCGGCGGCCGGCTCACCGGCGGCAGCGCCGTCACCGGGTCCTGGTAATTGGTCTCGATCGGGCTCCCGGCCGTCCCGGCGGACCCGCCAGCCACTGCGGGCACGGCGCCCACGAGCATCACAGCGAAGGCGAACAACACGGCGACCACGGCCCGCGACAGCTTCATCCTCCACTTGTAGCTGTCCGGATCTGAGACATCAAGTCCTGTTCTGGCGGTTTTTGCGACCCGGCGCTAAACCCCTTGACACCCCCATCTCCGTAGGACTCTAATGTGCTAGGCAACTAGATGAATAGAGGATTGCCTGTGATCGAGTTTCACCTGGACGCACGCTCCGGCGTGGCCCCGTACCTGCAGCTCATCCACCAGGTACGGCACGCGCTGCGGCTGGACCTGCTGCGCGAGGGCGACCAGCTTCCGACGGTCATGGAGGTCGTCGCGCGGCTGGCCATCAACCCCAACACCGTGCTCAAGGCCTACCGGCAGCTCGAATACGAGGGCCTGGCGGCGGCGCGGCCGGGGATCGGCACGTTCGTGACCGGGACGCTGAGCGGCGGCTCCCTGGCCACGCACGCGCCGCTGCGCCGCGACCTGGGCCGCTGGCTGAACAAGGCCCGCAAGGCCGGGCTGGACGACGAAAGCATCGAAGCTCTGTTCCTGGCCACCTTTCGTGGTGCCGGCCGGGGGGAAGAGGAGGACATAGCATGACCGCCCTTGATGCCCGTGGCCTGGGCAAACAGTACGGCCGACGATGGGCTCTGACCGATTGCACGCTGGAGATTCCCGAAGGCCGCGTGGTCGGCCTGGTCGGCCCCAACGGGGCCGGCAAATCCACCCTGCTCAACCTGGCCGTGGGCCTGCTCGCCCCGACCACCGGCCGCATCACCGTATTGGACGGGACGCCGGCTGACGGCCCGGCCCAGCTGGCCAAGGTCGGCTTCGTGGCCCAGGACACCCCGCTGTTCTCCGGTCTGAGCGTGGCCGACCACCTGCGGTTCGGGGCCCACACCAACCCCGGCTGGGACGCGGGCGTCGCCGAACGGCGGGTGGCCCGGATCGGGCTCGACCCGGCGCAGAAGGCCGGCAAGCTGTCCGGGGGACAGCGCGCCCAGCTGGCCCTGACCCTGGCCATCGCCAAGCGGGCCCGGCTGCTGATCCTGGACGAGCCGGTGGCCAGCCTGGACCCGCTGGCCCGGCGCGAGTTCCTGCAGGACCTGATGGAGGCGGTGGCCGACCACGAGGTCAGCGTCATCCTCTCCTCCCACCTGGTCAGCGACCTGGAGCGGGTCTGTGACTACCTGGTGGTGCTCGCGTCCTCACGGGTGCAGGTCGCGGGCGACGTGGACGCCCTGCTGGCCAGCCACCACCGGCTGATCGGCCCGCGCCGCGACC
>DATDIH010000095.1:0-17753 GCA_036521155.1 Streptosporangiaceae bacterium | reverse complement strand
CAGACACCTCCTAGTTGCATAGCTGCATCTTGGCATAGCTACTTTGCAGCTATGCATAATCGTGCTATTCATGGAACATGGTAGCAGTGAGCATGCTGGCAGCATGCCGCCTGCACCGGCCGGCCGACGCCCGTTCGGGAAGTGAGTGACCGTGACGGTTCCCAGTGAGCAGCTTCCCTACCCTGACCGGGCGCGGGAGGTGACGTCGTTGACGGTGGCCGCGACGCTGGCGGCGGTGAGCCGGGCCCGGCAGTTCACGCGGTTCGCGCTGAGCCCATGGGGGCTGGGACCGCTGGCGGAGGATGCGGAGCTGGTGGCCTCGGAGCTGGTGACCAACGCCGTCCAGGCCAGCGGGGCGGCTGACCCGCCGCGTTCGCGGGGTGATGCTCCCGGCCTGCCCGCTATGGTCCGGGTGCGGGTGCTGGCGTATCAGAAGGGCGTCGTCGTCGAGGTCTGGGATCGCGCCCCGGGATCACCGGGCCGCCGGGACGCGGCCACCGGCGAGGAGAGCGGCCGCGGCCTGATGATCGTTGCCGCGCTGTGCCGGGACTGGGGCTTTTTCCGCACGGCCGACGGCGACAAGGTCGTGTGGGCCGAGCTGGCGATCCCGGCTGAGCCGCTGACACCAGCCACGCTCCCGCGCCGGGCACGCGGGCAGGCCGCCACTACCGGGCCAGCGGCCGGGCTGATCCGCGACCCAGCGTTACTGCGGCGGGTACATCAAGGGCTCCTCAACCTCTGAGGGCCACCGAGCGGCTGCCGACGTCGCGGCGGCGGGGTCACGCAGTGCCCAGTGGTGCAGCCACCGGGACATCGGGCGGGACATCCGCCGCTGTTTAGCCTGGCCCGTGTGCGCGCCGTCCCGGTGGGGCAGCCACCACGGACACCCCCGGGCGGCGCGCCCCGGACCCGCCGGTTTTGATCTTGATCTTGAGTTCTTGTTGCTCTCGCCTGGCTGGCGGTCGTTGTGCGTAGTGCTTCCTGGCCTCGGCCGCTCGAAGAGTGGGTGAGGCCAGGAAGTGGGGACGGAGCGGGTTGAACGGCGCCAGCCAGGCCAGCGGCGTAGCCGCCGTCATGCGGCTCCGGACAGGGGCCGCATGGGGTATCGGGGCCGCAGGCGGCTCGCATGCGGGCCACCTGCGAGCAGTGTGTGACCGTGGCGCTTGCCGCCGCGGGCCTGGAGCCATACAGCAGTGATGTCCATGCCGGGGAGGTGTACTAAGCAGTCTCTGCGTTTACCAAGCTTGTAACTCTGGACGGCGCCGCTGGCAAGTGCAGTGGTACTGCCGAGCACTAGCCCGGTCAGTGGTTTTCCGAGGAAAACACAGTAACCGATGAGCCAAACCAGGAGAAGCGGCAAAGCGCAGATGAGCCATACCTGCCAGTAATTTGCGGGGTTCCACCGGAAAACCGCTTGAGCGCACTAGGGGTCGGGTTTGGTGATCCGGGCAATCCTCGCGGTAGTCGCCTGCTTTGCCTGCATTCGCCCCCCATGCAGCGACGTCACGTCACGAGCCGGAGGTGGCCGTTGCCGGCGTTTGGCTCCGGGGCCGGGTGGGGTGGTCCAGGGCGTGTTCATTATGGTGCTGATGCGCTGTGCGGCGTTGGCGCTGAGGTGGATGCCTGACGGGCGTGCAGGCTGCGGTGCTGCTGTCACGGGCGCTTGCCCAGCGGCCCGTTCCCGTTACCTGCCGCGTCTTCTGGCAGCAATCGCGCCGCCCGCGGCGATGACAGCGATGGACAAGAAGATGGCTGCGCCAAGATCAGGATCGTGGTTGACAACATCAACGCCAGCCACCGCGAGGCAGGGGCACGCGATGATCAAAAACAGATCGGACCAGCGCATTTTCGGAAATCCTGGAATCATCAACCTGTCTATTCGCCGGGCGCCAGCTGCTCACTGAATGTGCAAGCTCAGGACGAGTATCCCGCCGGTGAGCATGCCGAGCCCGAAGATGCAAAACGCGGCGCCGATGATGCGGGAGATCCATATCTGCCCGGGTCCGGGCGGCTCCGTCTGGTCGGGGGCCAGGCCCACCCTCTTCTGCAGCGACGGGGCCGCGAGGATGGTGATGACCCCGACGGCCAAAAGCGCGATACCGCATCCGACAAACACGGGTCCCGCGCCATGCGTCACATGTACGTGAGCTGCAACAGGCATAGCCGACAAGATGTCACAGGGCACCGGACACATCGGGCAATGGGGCAAAGTTCGGCTGACTCGATTTTGGGAAGCCTGCTTCGTACGGGTTGTCTGAGCCAGGGAGGCATGCGTGATCCAGCCTGTGCGTGCGTCTGCGAGCTGGGTGCGTGACGGGACGCCCGATGACGCTGTCAGTGCGCTAGTGGCGTATGCCAGGACTCACAACGGCCGGGCCACCGTCGAAAAAAGCCAGGTGACGATTCGCTTTGGTTCTCGGCTCGCCTTCAGGTTGATGGGACTCTGGACTCGGCGTGTCCCGTATGCCGTTCGGGTCTCCGTGGCGGCGCCGGATTCGGGCTCAGCGGAGCTGACCGCTGAGGGGTACAGCGATGAAGGCTGGTACCTCATCCGCACAGACAGCGCCGACCTCACCTTCGACAGGCGCATCGCCGAGACCTTGGACGACCTACGGCAGCAGTAGATCGGTCGTTGCGCACCCGCCCGGCGAGAGCCTCCCGGGCGGCGAGTTCATCGGCACCTGCTTGTTCGCGGGTCAGATTGAGTCTGGGCCACACCGCCAATCAACATCCCAGCACCGGAGTTCTTGCTGTTGGTGCTGTTCCCGTCCAGTGCCCGCAGGTGCCAGGGACGGGCGCAGCCTCCGTTCCCGTCATGGGCCACGACCTGAGCGACGCTGGGCCGTCGTGGCCGCTGTCGCTAGGGTCGTGGGCCGGGTGGGGTGGTCCAGCGGATGTTCATCATGGCGCTGATGCGTTGTTCGGCGTTGGCGCTGGGGTGGATGTAGAACCGCAGGGTGGTCTGGACGCTGTCGTGGCCTAGGACCTGGGAAATGTTGGCCAGTTCGCGGGGGTTGGTGTCGAGGGCTTCGCTGGCGAACTGGTGGCGCAGGCTGTGGGTGTGCACGCCGCTGACGCCCAGGTGGCCGGCGATGCGGGCGAACCGGCTGCTGGCGGTGCCGTAGGGCAGGTAGGGGGTGCCGTGCGGGCCCGGGCACAGCGCGGGCCCTCGGGTAGTTGCTGGATCATGTCCCAGATCAGGTCCGGCACTGGGATGTCGCGGAAGCCGCCGGGACTGCTGTGACGCCTGAGACGGACGTTAGGACCCGGGGTCGGCCTAGGCCGGCCCCGGAGCCGGAACCCCCCGGATCGACGCGTCCAGGATCTCGGCGGTGTGGGCGACGGCGATGGTTTCGCCCTGGGCTTCCAGGGCGGAGGCGATCTGCAGGGAGCAGCCGGGGTTGGCCGTGATGAGCAGCTCGGCGCCGGTGCTCAGCACCGACTGGGCCTTGCGCTGGCCCAGCTCACCGGCCGCCTCCGGCTGCAGCAGGTTGTAGACCCCGGCCGAACCACAGCACATCCCGGCCTCCGGGATCTCCCGCACCTCCAGGCCGGGCACACCCGCCAGCAACTGCCGCGGCGCGGCGGTGATCCCCTGGGCGTGGCCCAGGTGACAAGCGTCGTGGTAGGTGGCGCGGGCCGGGACCGGGTGCCGGGGCGCGGCCGGGCCGCCGGACCGATCGAACAGTTCCACCAGGAACTCGGAGAAGTCGCGGACCTTGGCGCTCAGGGCCTTGGCCCGGTCGGCCCAGGCCGGGTCGTCGGCCAGCAGTTCGGCGTACTCCTTCATGGCCGAGCCGCAGCCGGCCGAGTTGACCACGATCGCTTCGACCCCGGCCTGCTCGAACGTCTCGATGATGGCCCGGGCGAAGCCGGCGCCTTCGCCGACCCGGCCCGAGTGCAGCGACAGCGCGCCGCAGCACTCCTGCTGGCGGGGGATGACCACGTCGCAGCCCTCGGCGGCCAGCACCCGGGCGGTGGCCACGTTGACGTGGCCGAAGAACACCGACTGCACGCAGCCGGTGAGCATGCCCACCACTGCCCGCCGCTCGCCCCGGGCCGCGACCCGCTCGGGCAGCCGGCCGCGCGGCACCGGCGGCCCGGGCCGGGGAGCCAGGTTCATGGCCGCGCCCAGCACCGGCGACAGCCTGGACGGCAGCCCGGTCCGGGCCACCAGCCGGTCCAGTCCGGTCCGCTGCAGCCCGCGCAGGGGCCCGGTCAGCAGCCGCAGCCGCTCCCGGTAGGGGAACACCGCGAAGATGGCCGCCCGGGCCGCCCGGTCCCGCCACGGCCGGTGCCGTCCGCCCCCCACCGGGACGTGCGGGGCCTGTGTGACTCCTGAGGCGGGAGTGCTTGGTGAGGTCACAGTCACCTCACCAGCCTCACCAGTCCCATCGGTCTCACCAGCCCCGTCGGCCTTATCAACCCCATCAGCCCCGGCCACCTCGTGCAGATCAGAGCCCGGCTGCACCGGCGGCGCGTGCTCGGGGTCGTCGGTCCAGGCCCGCGCGGCCTCGATCAGCCGGTTGTACTGGACCCCGGACGGGCAGGCCGGCATGCAAGCCATGCAGCCCAGGCACCGGTCAAAGTGCTCGGCCGCGGCCGGGGTCAGCTCTTCGCCGTCCAGCACCTGGGTCACCAGGTGGATCCGGCCCCGCGGCGAGTCCATCTCCTCGCCCCACAGCGAGTAGGTCGGGCAGGCCGGCAGGCAGAAGCCGCAGTGCACGCAGTCTCCGGCCAGGTCGCGCAGTTCGTGCTCGTCCATTCAGATCCCTCCCGGCCCCCGGCCCGGCGCCATCAGGTTCCCGGGATCGAACTGCTGCTTGACCGACCGCATCAGGGCCAGCGAGGGCACCGGCCCCCACAGGTCTACCCGCTCTCGCACCGCGGCCGGGGCGGTCAGCACCACCACACTGCCCCGAGCCGGGCCCCGAGCCGAACCCCGGGCCGGCCCGTCAGCCCCCGGGCCCGAAGCCGGGCCAATGGCCGCCCGCAGCGCGCGCACGAACACCGCCACCTGCTCCGGGTCCTCGCCCGCGCCAACCGACGCGTACAGCACACCGGCCCCGGCCGACCCGCCCACGGCTGCCGCCACCCCGGTGTCCGCGGCCACGGCGTCGATGGCGTCCAGCACCGGCCGTAGTTCCGCGGCCCAGAACGCCACCCGCACCAGCGTCCCGTCCACCGGACCCGGCGCCGCCTCGCCGATCGCGCCCCACCAGTCCGGGGCCACCATCGCCTCCGAAGCCCCGTGACCGAGCGCCACCCGCATCCGCCCGGCCCGCGCGCTGACCCCCGAGGGCGTGCCTTCCAGCAGCGTGCTCACCCACAGCGGCCCGCCTACCCGGGGCCGGGCCAGCTCCACCGCGGACGGCTGCAGCGGGGAGGCCGCCGCAGCCAGCGCCGCCTCGGCCGCGGCCGCGCTGCCCTGGTACTTCTCGGTCACCCAGGCGCTCAGGTCGGGCCGCGGGTGCAGCCGGAACGTCACCCCGGCGATCAGGCCCAGCGTGCCGGCCGACCCGGCGAACAGCTTGCCCAGGTCGTAGCCGGCCACGTTCTTGACCACCTTGCCGCCGGCCTTGGCCACGTGCCCGTCCGCGCGCACGATCGTGATCCCGATCAGCAGATCGCGCGGCAGCCCGTAGCGCAGCCGCAGTGGCCCGGCACTGTTCCTGGCCACCACCCCGCCCACGGTGGCCCCGGGCGGCCCGTCCAGGACCAGCCGCTGGCCCTTCTCGGCCAGCGTCTCGGCCAGCTGGCCCAGGGTGACCCCGGCTTCGGCCCGGACGACCAGGTCGCCGGCGGCGTACTCGAGGATCTGGGTCATCCCGCTCAGGTCGGCGATCACGTCGCAGCGCGCGGGCGGCAGCCCCCACGAGATGGTCCGGCCGCTGCCCCGCGGCACCACGGCCATGTCCAGCCCGGCCGCCGCGGCCAGCACCCCGGCCGCCTGGTCCAGGGTGGCCGGCGAAGCGACGCACAGCGGCTCCACGCCACCGACACTGTCCGGCGGACCGGCCGGCCTGACCACCGCGCCCGTCCCAGCCAGGGCGACGGCGATCTCGGCGCCGCTGGTCACGCCGGCATCCCGACATTCGGGAAAATAAAGACTTCGGGCATCAGAAGATCTCCACCTCCGCGGTGGCGGCCGCACCGGCCGAAGGCGCCCGGTGTACCCCTGGCACCTCGCCGCACAGCCGGGGCGTGGGGAACACCTTGCCCGGGTTGCACAGGTTGCGCGGGTTGAACGCGCAGCGCAGGAACTGCATGGTGTCCAGGTCGTCGGCGCCGAACATCTTCGGCATGTACTTGGCCTTGTCCACGCCCACCCCGTGCTCGCCGGTGATCGAGCCCCCGGCCTCGATGCACAGGTCCAGAATCTCCCCGGACACCTCCTCGGCGGCCTCGCCCGCGCCGTCGATCCGGTCGTCGAACAGCACCAGCGGATGCAGGTTGCCGTCGCCGGCGTGGAACACGTTGGCCACCCGGACTCCCTCGCGGCGGCCGGACAGCTCGGCGATCCGGCCCAGGATGCGGGACAGCGCGGTGCGCGGCACCACCCCGTCCTGCACGATGTAGGCCGGGCTGATCCGGCCCACGGCCGCGAACGCGGATTTGCGGCCGGCCCAGATCCGGGCCCGGTCGGCCGGGTCGTCGGCCGAGCGGATCTCACCCGCCCCGGCCTGCTCGCACAGGTCCCGCACCGCGCTCGCCTCGGCTTCGACCTCGGATTCGGGCCCGTCCAGCTCCACGACCAGGACCGCGCCCGCCCCGGCCGGGTAGTTGCAGTGCACGGCCGCCTCGGCGGCCTCGATGGCCAGCGCGTCCATCATCTCGATGGCGGCCGGCACGATCCCGGCCCCGATGATCTCCGACACCGCGGTGCCGCCCGCGCTGGTGGACTCGAACGCGGCCAGCAGCGTCCGGACCATCTCCGGCAGCGGGGTCAGCTTGACCACGACCTTGGTCGCCACGCCCAGCGTGCCCTCGGACCCCATGAACGCGCCCAGCAGGTCGTAGCCGGGGGAGGCTCCGGTGCCGTCACCCAGCCAGGTCAGCTCGCCGTCCGGGGTGACGATCTCCAGGCCGGTGACGTGGTGCACGGTGAACCCGTGCTTGAGGCAGTGCGCGCCGCCCGAGTTCTCGGCCACGTTGCCGCCCACCGAGCAGACCACCTGACTGGACGGGTCGGGCGCGTAGAAGAACCCGTACGGCTCGACGGCCTTGCTGACGGCCAGGTTGGTCACGCCCGGCTCCACGATGGCCCGGCGGCTGAGCGGATCCACCTCCAGCACCCGGCGCATCCGCGAGGTGACGATGAGCACGCCGTCGCTGCGCGGCAGCGCCCCTCCGGACAGCCCGGTGCCCGAGCCGCGGGCCACGAACGGCACCCCGGCCCCGGCGCAGGCCCGGACCACGGCCGCGACCTGCTCGGCGCGATCCGGCAGCACCACCAGCGCGGGCGCGGTCCGGTGCGCGGTCAGCCCGTCGCACTCGTAGGTCCGCAGTTCCCGCGGCTCCGAAATCACATGGTCAGCCCCGCAGATCTCCTCCAGCAAGGGGATCAGCGCCGCGCACGCCCCCGGTGGCGCAGCCGGCAGCGGGGTGGCCATCAGGGCATGCGTTCGTAGGCGGGCACGGTCAGGAACTCGGCGTAGTTGTCGGCCAGCGCCACCGCGGTGAACAGCGCCGTGGCCTGGCCGAAGCGCTCGGCGTCGAAGGCGTCGCCGAGCTGCTCCCGGATGCTGACCAGTTCCTCGTCGATGATGGCCTCGACCCGGTCCCGGGTCACCTTGGGCCCGTCTTCGAGCAGGACGTCGTTGTGCAGCCACTGCCACACCTGGGAGCGGGCGATCTCGGCGGTGGCCGCGTCCTCCATCAGGTTGTAGATGGCCACCGCGCCGTTGCCGGCCAGCCAGGACGCCAGGTACTGCAGGCCGACGCTGATGTCGTTGCGCAGCCCGGCCTCGGTGATCGTGCCCGGCGTCTTGCTCACCGACAGCAGGTCGGCGGCGCTCACGCTGACCTCGTCCCGGAGCCGGCCGAGCTGGTTGGGCTTGGTCCCCAGCACCTCGTCGAACACCTCCCGGCACACCGGCACCAGGTCCGGGTGCGCCACCCAGGACCCGTCGAAGCCGTCCCGGGACTCACGGGTCTTGTCGTCGCGCACCTTGGCCAGCGCCACCTCGTTGACCTCGGGGTCGCGGCGGCTGGGGATGAACGCGGCCATGCCGCCGATGGCGTGCGCGCCGCGCCGGTGGCAGGTCTTGACCAGCAACTCGGTGTAGGCCCGCATGAACGGCGCGGTCATCGTGACCTGGTTCCGGTCCGGCAGCACGTACTCGCGGCCGCGGGTGCGGAACTTCTTGATGATGCTGAACAGGTAGTCCCAGCGGCCCGCGTTCAGCCCGGCCGAGTGGTCCCGCAGCTCATAGAGGATCTCGTCCATCTCGAACGCGGCCGGGATCGTCTCGATCAGCACCGTGGCCCGGATCGTGCCGCGCAGGATGCCCAGCCGGTCCTGGGCCAGGTTGAAGGCGTCGTTCCACAGCCGGGCCTCGAGGTGGCTCTCCATCTTGGGCAGGTAGAAGTACGGTCCCTGGCCCCGGTTCAGCTGCCGCTGGGCGTTGGTCGCCATGTACAGCGCGAAGTCGACCAGGCTGCCGGAAACCCGCTGGCCGTCGACCAGGATGTGCTTCTCGTCCAGGTGCCAGCCGCGCGGCCGGACCACGATCGTGGCCAGCTCGTGGTCGGGGCGGAGCTTGTACTCCTTGCCGCCCTGGCTGAAGTCGATGTTCCGGTCCAGCGCGTCCTTGAGGTTGAGCTGCCCGGTGATCAGGTTGTCCCACATCGGGCTGTTGGCGTCCTCGAAGTCGGCCAGCCACACCTTGGCCCCGGAGTTCAGCGCGTTGATCGTCATCTTCTTGTCGGTCGGCCCGGTGATCTCCACCCGCCGGTCGGCCAGGCCGGGCGCGGGCGGCGTCACCTGCCAGGCCGTGTCCTCCCGGACCTTGGCCGTGTCGGGCAGGAAGTCAAAGGTCCCGCCCGCGATGATCTCGGCCTGCTTGCGTTCCCGCGCGGCCAGCAACTCCGCGCGCCGGGAGCCCAGCTCCCGCTGCAGGGTCGCGATCAGCCCCAGCGCCTCGGGAGTCAGAATCTCGTCGTAGCGATCCCCGGAAGGACCGGTGATCTCAACGCCATCGGTGCCCGGCATAAGCCAACTCCTCCGCAGCAGTCTGCTTCCATCCTTACAGATCGGGTCCCTGGCGACGAGTCCGGACCTGTGCGACAGTTGTTACTGACGGGTAACGTTAACCAGGCCGCCGCGCCAGGGTCAACACGAGGGCGCCTGCAGGGGGAGGCGGCCACGGGGAATGAGCGGCCGGGAATTACGAAGTCCGCGCCGGAGCCGGTATGCTCATATGCTCGCACCACGAAAGCCCGGGGACTTAGCTGAACGACCGGAAGTATAGCATATAAAATGGCGGATCGTCAAAGTGAATCGGCCCTTTCCGAGTCCATTCGGAAAGAGCAAAATTACGTTTCCATGCTGTACGGTCTGCTTGACGCCGCTCGCCAGCGCAGCGAGAAAGCCTTGAACGAGGTGCACGGCCGGGGCGGCGGGGGCACCTACGCGGCCCGGATGGAGCGCGAGGTTTCAGCCGTTGAGCAGGCACGACGCCTGTCCCAGCTGAACGGCGTGGAGCGCGGCCTGTGCTTCGGGCGCATGGACGACACCGATAGCCGCACCTTTTATATCGGCCGTATCGGATTGCACGACGGCGAATATGAGCCGGTCCTCATTGACTGGCGCGCCCCGGCTGCCCGCTCCTTTTACGCGGCCACGCCCAATGACCCGGCGGGCCTGGTCCGGCGGCGTCATCTTTATACCCGCGGGCGTACCGTTACCAGGCTCGACGACGAGGTATTCGACCTGGACCGGATGAGCGAGGCCGACCGGCGCGGCCTGGTCGGCGAGGCCATGCTGCTGGCCACCGTGCGCCGCGGCCGGACCGGCCGGATGAGCGACGTGGTGGCCACCATCCAGGCCGAGCAGGACCGGGTCATCCGCTCTTCGCTGGCCGGGGTGCTGGTTGTGCAGGGCGGTCCCGGCACCGGCAAGACCGTGGCCGCGCTGCACCGCGCCGCCTACCTGCTGTACACGCATCGCCGGACGCTGGAGCGCCGCGGCGTGCTCATCATCGGGCCGAACTCGACCTTCCTGCGCTACATCAGCCAGGTGCTGCCGTCGCTGGGCGAGACCGACGTGGTGCTGTCCTCGCTCGGCGAGCTGTTCCCCGGCGTCCGCGCCACCGCCCCGGAGGACCCGGCCGCCACGGTGATCAAGGGTGACCTGCGCATGGTCAAGGTGCTCCGGGCCGCGGTCCGGGATCAGCAGCGGGCGCCCCGCCACGACCTGGACCTCCAGGTCGACGGGGTGCCGATCACCGTCGCCGCCGACCTGGTCGAACGGGCCCGCATCCGCGCCCGGGGCATGCGCCGGCCCCACAACGTGGCCCGCAAGCTGTTCGTCACCGAGATGCTCGACGCCATCGCCCGGGCCGAAGCCGTCGCGCTCGGCCGCAGCCTGGACGCCGAGGACCTGCCCTACGTGCGGGCCCGGCTGTGGGATGAGGAGGTGGTCCGGTCCGCCCTCGACGCCCTGTGGCCGTTTCTCACCCCCCAGCGGCTGGTGGCCGCGCTGCTGGAGGAGGAAGGTGCCCTCCGCCGCGCCGCGTCGGCTTTTTCCCCAGATGAAAGGTCGGTACTGCTTCGTACCCACCAGCCCGGCGTCTGGACGGTGAGCGACGTCCCGCTCCTGGACGAGGCGGCGGAGCTGCTGGGCGCCGATGACTCCGCCGACCGGGCGCTGCGCCGTGCCACCGAGCGGGAGCGCCGGGAAGAAGAGGAGTACGCCCAGGGCGTGCTGGAGCTGACCGGACTGGCCGGCCAGGGCCTGGTCGACGCGGCCGCGCTGGCCGGCCGCAACCGGGACGAGGGCCCCGAGCTGACCACCGCCGAGCGCGCCGCCGCCGACCGGACCTGGTCCTACGGCCACGTGATCGTGGACGAGGCCCAGGAACTGTCGGCCATGGCCTGGCGGATGGTCATGCGCCGGGTCCCCACCAAGTCACTGACCGTGGTCGGGGACGTGGCCCAGACCGGCAGCCCGGCCGGCGCCTCGTCCTGGGGCCAGATGCTCGACCCCTACGTCAAGGACCGCTGGCGCGAGGAGCGGCTGACCGTCAACTACCGCACCCCGGCCGAGATCATGGCCGTCGCCGCCGACGTCCTGGCCTCGGTGGCCCCGGAGGAGGAGCCGCCGGAATCGGTGCGCGAAGAAGGCGAGCGCCCGCGCCCGGTCCGGGTGGCCGCGGCCGGCGACTTCGGCCGCCAGGTCGCCCGGGTGGTCGACGAGGAGGTCACCGGCCTGACCGCCGCCGAAGAGGGCCGCCTGGCGGTCATCGCCCCCGCCGACCGGATCGCCGACCTGGCCGCCCAGGTCCCCGGGGCCGTCCCCGGCGACCAGGCCGAAGCCCTGGACGCCCCGGTCGCCCTGCTCACCGTGGCCCAAGCCAAAGGACTGGAGTTCGACCGCGTGGTCCTGGCCGACCCGACCGGCATCATCGCCCAGTCCCCCAAGGGCGGCCACGACCTCTACGTGGCCATCACCCGGGCCACCCACCGCCTGGCCGTGGTCTTCGACGGCGAACTTCCACCCATCCTGGACTCCCTCCGCCCCACCATCGAAGACCCCACCCCCGTCGGCTAACTGGCCCCCCGGGCCGCCGGCCCCCAGCTCCCCGCCCCGCAGCCTCAGCCGTCACACCAGCCCCGAAGGCCCCAAGCGCAAACTCCCTGAGCCGGGCACAACCAAGGGCGACGCGTTGTTTAACCAAGCGACAACCCTGTGTGCCCGTGGCACTATCGGGGACAACAAGGCAGGAGCGCCCAAGCGGCGCCCAGCCTGAAGCAGAACCACAAGCAGAACCCAGAAGCAGAAGTACCGTCCTTGGAGGACAATGACCACATTTTCTGAGCGGCCGGAGCCGGCGATGGCCGGCGACGATCTCGAAGACTTCTACGAGGCGGCCGCTGCTCCCGGTGACTTCGACCTGGAAGAGCGTCAGGCCCTGCGCCGGGTCGCGGGTCTGTCCACGGAACTTCAGGACATCACCGAGGTCGAATACCGTTCCCTTCGTCTTGAGCAGGTCGTGCTGATCGGCGTCTGGGCCGAAGGCACCCTGGCCAGCGCGGAGAACTCGCTCCTGGAGCTGAGCCGGCTGGCCGAGACCGCCGGTTCCGAGGTGCTCGACGGGCTGATCCAGCGGCGCAGCAAGCCTGACCCGGCCACCTACGTGGGTTCGGGCAAGGCCGCCGAACTGGCCGACATCGTGGCCGCGGTGGGCGCCGACACGCTGATCTGTGACGGCGAGCTGAGCCCCAGCCAGCTGAACCGCCTGGAGAGCGTGGTCAAGGTCAAGGTGATCGACCGGACCGCGCTGATCCTCGACATCTTCGCCCAGCATGCGCGGAGCCGCGAGGGCAAGGCCCAGGTCGAGCTGGCCCAGCTGGCCTACATGCTGCCCCGGCTGCGCGGCTGGGGTGAGTCGATGTCCCGGCAGGCCGGTGGCCGGGTGGCCGGCGGTGGCGGGATCGGTACCCGTGGCCCCGGTGAGACCAAGATCGAAACGGACCGGCGCCGCCTGCGGGCCCGCATGGCCAAGCTGCGCCGGGAGATCGCCGCGATGTCGGTGAGCCGGGACGTGCAGCGCGGCCAGCGCCGTCGCCACGAGGTCCCGTCCGTGGTCATCGCGGGCTACACCAACGCGGGCAAGTCGAGCCTGCTGAACCGGCTGACCGGCGCGGGCGTGCTGGTCGAGGACGCGCTGTTCGCCACGCTGGACCCGGCGGTCCGGCGGGCCCGCACCGCGTCCGGGCGGGCGCTGACCCTCACCGACACCGTCGGTTTCGTCCGGCACCTGCCGCACCAGCTGGTCGAGGCGTTCCGGTCCACCCTGGAGGAGACCGCCCACGCCGACCTGATCCTGCACGTGGTGGACGGCTCCGACCCGGAGCCCGAGGCCCAGATCGCCGCGGTCCGCTCGGTCCTGGCCGAGATCGGCGCGGGCGAGGTGCCGGAACTGGTGGTGATCAACAAGTCGGACGCCGCCGACCCGATCGTGGTCGAAAGCCTGCGCCGCCGCGAAGGCGACAGTGTGGTCGTCTCGGCCCGCACCGGGGCTGGCCTGGACGACCTGCGCGACGTGCTGGAGGAGGCGCTGCCCCGCCGCGACCGCGAGATCCAGGTCCTGGTGCCCTACAGCCGCGGTGACCTGATCGCCCGCGTGCACGAAGAGGGCGAGGTCCTGGCGGTCGGCCACGGCGCCGACGGCACCGAGCTCCAGGCCCGGGTCCCACCGGCCCTGGCCGCCGAGCTGGCTCCCTTCAGCACCGAGCCCACCGAGCCCATCGCTCCCGAGCCGGCCGTCGAGTCCACCGGGCCCGTCGGGTCCGGCCGCGGCGAGCCGGTTCCGGCGGTCCCGCTCCCGGCCGGGGCCCGGCCCGCACCCGCGCGGGCCTTCGCCAGCCGGGCCTCCCGCTGACCCGGAGATCACGCACGGCACCGGTGGGTGCGCCTCTCGCCCGAGGGCGCACCCACCCCGGTCCTCAAGCGCTTACCGGTTAGCCGCGTCCTTTCGGCATTGACCCGTGCCGTCCCTTTCGGCATCCGGCCGACCCGGGTCGGCTAACCCCGGGTCGGCTAACCGGGGCCGGCCAACCCGGGCCGTCCGGCCCCGGCCCGGCCGAGCCTCTCGTGCCTCACCGGTGCTCACCGGTGCCCTCAGCCCTCCGTGCACCCATCCCGGCACGCACTTACTGCCAATTCACGGTTCGGCGTTACTCATTATCGAACAAAGGCCAGTAGGTGGACGCTGGTCCACCGTCGGCGTCCGGCCGGCCGCCTGCACAAAGGGCGCCCACATCGGCATTACCGCGGGCCCGGCCGGTCTCGCCGTGTCATACGGGAATGGCCCCGCCGCCCTTCCACCGGCCGTCCACGGCCCGTCCCGGCCCGGTCCCGCCGGCCCGGCCGCGGTTCTGGTCACGCACCGTGGCTGGCGACGGAGCGCAGCCAGCGAGCCATCCACCCGCTGTTTACGGTTCGTTAACGTGCTTAAATGCCGCCGCGGTCACAGAAATAACGCAGGCGTACGTCACTCATTGTGAGGATTACCGCGATCTAGCCAATGGTCGGACCACCGGAATTTATTCGTTCCGTGATCTGTATACGGTGGCATTGGCGAGTGTCAAAGATCGTATTTGTCGATTTCCTTCTGTATTCGCACTTAATGATCTTCGCGTCCGTCGTGCGCTTCGCGTGGGCCACCCAGATACGACGTTTCTGTCTTATTTCAGGGTGATAAAGAGTATTGTCTTCACTACGCACAGGCAGTGCGGGCCGGGCGGATCGTGAGCCCGGCTCACGCCCGGTGCCGTGGGATTGCTCACTGCATGTGCATCCGCAAGTGCCGATGCAGGGATAGCGCGTTATCCAGCGACGGAACGGTCCAGCCGCCTGCTGGGAAGGCCTTTGAGAACTCCTTGAGAACAGTTGCCGAAGGTGCCGGCTGGCCCGTTGGAAGCGGGATGCGAGGGCGCTCCCGCCTCGTCCGTGATGAACCGAACCACGCGGGCTGATGAGAAAGGGCTGTGTTTTGCCAAAAGCCTTGTACGAGGTCCTTGAGGTGCAATACGGTAACGGAATCGATATGTTGGTGCGCGCATGCGTGCGTGCGGCCTTGTAACGTAGGCGCGCGCGATCCGCGTCCCGGAGTACGTGCCGGCAACTCAACTCCGTCACGTACGACTCATGGCAGGTGACCGCTCATGACGAACGGAACCATCACCCCTGGTTCCCGATGTGTAGGGGTTTACCGTTGACTGTCCGTTTGATGACCAACATCGGTCGCCTGTGGACGGGGTCTGAGATCCTGAGCAACGCCGCCATCCTGACCAAGGACGAGCGGATCGCCTGGGTTGGCCCCGCGGCCGAGTTGCCTCAACGCGTCCCCGGGGTGGTCGACGACATCGTCGACGTGGACCACGTTGAGAACCTGGGCGGCGGGCTGGTCACTCCGGGACTCATTGACGCGCACAGCCACCCGGTCTACGCGGGCAACCGCTGGGCCGAGCTGACCATGCTGTCCGGCGGCTCGACCGCCTCGGAGATCAACGCCGCGGGCGGCGGCATCTCCTCCACCGTGACCGTGACCCGGGGCACCGACCCCTGGACCCTGTGCAACGGCGTGCGCGAGCGGCTGAACGGCTGGCTGATGTCCGGTACCACCACCGTCGAGGCCAAGACCGGTTACCACCTGACCCGGGACGGCGAACTGGCCGACGTCCGGATGCTGCGGTCGCTGGAGAGCGAGCCGGGCATGCCGCGGATGCACGTGACGTTCCTGGCCGCGCATTCGGTGCCGCCGGAGTACTTCGGCCGCCGGGCCGACTACATCGACGCGGTCAGCTCCTGGTGCCCCGACGCGGCCGCGGCCGGCGCCGACAGCGTCGACGTGTACTGCGAAGACGGCCGGTTCACCGAGGCCGAGGCGCGCTGGATCCTCAGCGCGGGCCGGCGGGCCGGGCTGCTGCCGCGGATCCACGCCTGCGGGCAGTCCCGTATCGGTGCGGCCCGGCTGGCCGCCGAGATCGGCTGCGCGTCCGCGGACATGCTGCACGAGGCCGACGACGATGACGTGGCCGCGCTGGCCCGGGCCGGGGTGGCCGCGGTGGTCTGCCCGTCGACCTCGCTGCAGACCCACGGCGCCCCGCCGGTGCGGGCCCTGCTGGACAAGGGAGTGGCCGTCGCGCTCGGCTCTGACCACACGCCCGGCGGCAACGGGATCACCTCGATGGCCCTGGTCGTCTCGCTGGCCGTGTGGCACTTCGGCATGAGCGTGACCGAGGCGCTGCGCGCGGCCACCATCGGCGGCGCGCACGCCCTGCGCGCCCCGGACCGCGGCGCCATGGCCCGCGGCCGCTACGCCGACATCGTGCAGTGGGACGCCGACCACGAGGGCGCGTTCACCTGGGCCTACGGCCTCAAGCCGCACCGCATCTGGCGCGGCGGCGAGCCCGTCCTGCCCGCCGGCAACATCTGACCCAGCCAGCTGACTCAGCCGGCCGAGCCGACGCGGCCCGGATCGCGGGCGCGGAACGGTATCCTCGCCCCATGCCCCTCGGGTCGGTGAACCTCGTCGTCGGCGAGGAAGAACTGCTGGTCGAACGCTCGGTCACCGCTCTGGTGACCGCGGCGCGGGAGTCTCCCGACGTTGGCGAAGACCATCACGACGTGGCCGCGGGCGGCCTGGGCGTGGGGGAACTGGCCTCGCTGACCTCGCCGTCGCTGTTCGGCGGGGGAGGGGTGGTGGTCATCCGGGCCGCCCAGGACGCCACTAAGGACGTGGCCGAAGAAATCAGCCGGTACGCGGCCGACCCGGCCCCGGACGTGGTGCTGGTCCTCACCCACGCCGGCGGCAACAAAGGCAAGACCCTGCTGGCCGCGCTCAAGAAGACCAAAGCCGTCACCGTCACCGACTGCCCGAAGATCACCCGCTTCTCGGACCGGCTCGACTTCACCCGCGGCGAGTTCCGCCGGGCCGGCAAGGTCGCGGACGAGGGCGGCCTGCGGGCCCTGCTGGACAGCGTCGGCTCGGACCTGCGTGAGATCGCCGCCGCCTGCAGCCAGCTGGCCGCCGACGTCGAAGGCCCGATCGGCGAGGCCGCCGTGGCCCGGTACTACCAGGGCCGGGCCGAGGCCAGCGGGTTCACCGTGTCGGACCGGACCGTGGAAGGCCGGCTGGCCGACGCGCTGGAACAGCTCCGCTGGGCGCTGGCCACCGGGGTGCCGCCGGTCCTGATCACCAGCGCGCTGGCTCAGGGCATCCGGCTGCTGGGCCGGGTCGGCGCGGCCCCGCGCGGCAAGAACAGCGCGGCCCTGGCCGCCGAGGTCGGCGCCCCGCCGTGGAAGATCGACCGGGTGCGCCAGCAGCTCCGCGGCTGGGCCCCGGACGGGGTGGCCCGCGCCCTCCAGCTCGTGGCCGAGGCCGACATGCAGATCAAGGGCGAGGCCGCCAGCGCCGACTACGCCCTCGAACGCGCCGTCCGCAACATCGTCGCCTGCCGCAGGTGACCGGCTCGCCACAAATGACGCGCCTGCCCTGACCGCGCGTAAAACACGCGTAAAAACCGGGTGCGGCATCCGCACCCGGTTCTCGGGCTAGCGCGCCTGCGACCTGAAACGGTCCCAGAACCTACTTGGCCTGCAGCTCCGCCGCCTGCTGGGCGATGGCGGACTTGCGGTTGGCGGCCTGGTTCTTGTGGATGACGCCCTTGCTGGCCGCCTTGTCCAGCTCACGGGTGGCCGTGCGCATGGCCTCCGCGGCCGCGTCAGCGTCGCCGGACTGGGCGGCCTCGTGGAAGTGCCGCACGTGCGTCTTCAGCGCGGACCGCACCGCCTTGTTGCGCTGGCGGCGCGCCTCGTTCTGCCGGTTGCGCTTGATCTGGCTCTTGATATTCGCCACGCGAAAGCCTCGCTCAAAATCTGCTTGGGGTCTTGCCTACGGTCGAATAGGCGACGTCGAAGGATATCCGAGATCGCGGCCGGTTCTCAAACCAGGCGCCAACGACCGCCTTCGGACAGTATAGCGGTCCGGCCGGGGCCACGGGCCCGGTTGCTCCCGGCGTCT
>DATDIH010000094.1:0-6362 GCA_036521155.1 Streptosporangiaceae bacterium | reverse complement strand
GCGGGCAGCGTGGGCGGGAGGCCGAAGGCCGCGAACAGGCCGGGGTGGTGGAAGGCGGCAATCCGTGCCACGCGGGAGCCGGCGACGGTCAGGACCTGTACCCCGTGAACGTGGTGCACGCCGTCTGGTCCGCGTTGGTACTCCGCCCATGCGGGCTGGCCGTTGGCGGCGGCCGGGATCAGGATGAAGTCGCCGGGCCGGCGCAGCACGTGCGATTGCAGGAAACGCCGAATATGGTCGCGGCCGGTGAACCAGGTCAGCATCGGCGGCATCTCCAGCACGGCGTCGTCGCGCAGGAGTTCGGTGAGAGCGGTGATATCTGCGTTCTCGAAGGCGGCGGCGTACCGGTTGAGCAGGTCAAGGTCACGCGGGTTGGCGGGATCGCGCATCTCATCCGGCGCGGGGGCCGCCTCTCGCAGCTGAGCCCGGGCCCGTTGCAGGAGGCCGTTGGCGGCGTTGGTGGTGGTGCCCAGCAGCCGGGCGACCTCGGCGGCCCGCCATCCCAGCACGTCACGCAAGATAAGTACCGCGCGCTGCCGGGCTGGCAGGTACTGCAGGGCGGCGATGAAGGCCAGCCGGATGCCCTCCCGGGAGACCGCGACCACGGCGGGATCGGCCGATTCGGGGCGCAGCAGCGCGTCGGGGATGGGCTGGAGCCACGGCACCTCTGGCCTCATCGTGGCCAGCGGCCCTTCCGGATCCTGGTCCGGATCACCCAGGTCAGAGGGCAGCGGCCGGCGGCCGCGGCTGCCGATCGCCCGCAGGCATTCGTTGGTCGCGATCCGGTACAGCCAGGTCCGCAGCGACGCGCGGCCCTCAAACTGGCCGAAGGACCGCCACGCCCGCAGCAGGGTCTCCTGCACCTGATCTTCGGCGTCGTGGACCGAGCCGAGCATCCGGTAGCAGTAGGCCAGCAGCTCGGGCCGGAACGGGTCGGTCAGCCGCGCGAATTCCTCGCTGCCCGGCCCGGCTTTCACCACTACTGACATCGCCACTCCAGTGGGTCTCCGCGCGAACGCCTCCCGCGCGCGGTCACTTGTACAGACCCGCGGCGAGGGCAAAATTCGTCGGCCGTATCGACCGCGTTGAGTTTGCGGGGTGGCCCGGGTCTGTACCGGTAGACGGGCCTGACCCGCGGAACCGACCACAAGGAAGAGACCTATGACTACCGGATCAGCACTACCGGTCCACCGCTGGCGCGCGTTCGCGGTGCTGGCCGTGGCCTACTTCATGACGATCGTCGATCTCACGATCGTGAACGTCTCGCTGCCGACGATCGGCCGTGCCCTGGACTTCTCCGAAGCGAACCTGCAGTGGGTCGTGACCGCTTATGCGATCACCTTCGGTGGCTTCCTGTTGCTCGGTGGCCGCGCCGCCGACCTGCTCGGGCGGCGACGAATCCTGATGCTGGGCCTGGCCGTCTTCACGGCTGCATCGCTGGGCGCCGGGCTGGCTGGAAACGACGTCCTCCTGATCGCGATGCGCGGGCTGCAGGGGTTCGGCGCGGCCATCGTCCTGCCGGCGGCGCTGTCGATCGTGATGAACATGTTCACCGAGGGCGCCGAGCGCAACAAGGCTCTCGGCGCGTGGGGCGCCATCGGAGCCTTCGGGGCGACGTTCGGCCTGATCACCGGCGGGCTGCTGACCCGGTATGCCGGGTGGGAGTACATTTTCTTCCTCAACGTGCCGGTCGGGGTGTCGGCGCTGCTGCTCGCCCCGCGCATCGTCCCCGAGAGCCGGCTCCGGAGTGCCCGCCGCCGCTTCGACCCGCTGGGTGCGGTCGCCGTGACCGGAGGGCTCCTGCTGCTGGTCTACGCCATCTCGAACGCGCCGCAGGCCGGCTGGGGATCGGTGCGAACGGTGATGCTGCTGGCGGTTTCGTGCGCGCTGCTGCTGGCCTTCCTGGTGGTTGAGGTCCGCGCCACGGCGCCGTTGATGCCGCTGCGGATCTTCCGGCTGCGGATGGTGGCGGTCTCCAACGCCGTGGGCCTGCTGCTGGGGGGTAGTTTCTTCGCCTTCATCTTTATCGGCACCCTCTACATGCAGCAGGTGCTGCACTACTCGGCGCTGCAAGCGGGGGCCGCCTGGCTCGCCACCTCGCTTACCTCCGTCGCGCTGGCCGGTGCCGCGCAGAAGCTGGTCACCATCATCTCGGCGGGACCGGTGATGCTGGTGGGGATGGCCCTGATCGGCGGTGGCATCTTGTGGACGACGCAGGTGCCGGTGGATGGGCATTTCTGGAGCGCCCTGGCCGGCCCGTTCTTCGTCACCGGGGCCGGCACCGCGTTCGCCTTCGTCCCGGTGTCCATCGGCGGACTGACCGGGGTCGCCGGGCACGAGGCCGGGCTCGCCTCCGGACTGATCAACACCTCCCAGCAACTGGGTGGGGCGCTCGGCGTCGCGATCGCATCCACGGTCGCCGCCACCCGCCTGAGCAGCCTGCTCGGCGCGGGCCGGCCCGCGAACGTCGCCCTGACGAGCAGCTTTCACCTGGCCTTGTGGATCTGCGGGGGGATAGCCCTGCTCGCGCTCCTGGCGATAGCCACGCTTCGCCTTCGCCCGGCAGCGAAGAATCAGCATCGGCCCAGTGACTCCTACGAGCTGGTCTGAGGCCCCCTAAGGCCCCCCTGAGCAGGAAGATAAGCATTTCTTCCGATGCCCTGAGGGGGGCCTTACGACGAGACTGAATGTTAACGGCGAACAGACGCCGGAACCCGAGGAGGAACCATGAGCAGGACCCAGAGCACCCGCAGCCCGCTGGCTCGCTTCAGCCGGCGCGTGGTCGCGATCGTGGCCGAGTGCAACCGCGCCCAGAGCCACCTGGCCAGCGCCCAGCACACCCCGGAGCGTTACTGAGCTCAAGAGCGCGAACAACGGGTGCCCGGCGCCCACCGAATGTCCGTAGCCGACGGGTTCTTGCCTCGCCCGACAGGCTCCCCACCCGGTGGGCGCCACCGCTCGATCTAACCGATCTGCAGCACGACCTTGCCGCGGGTGTGCCCGCCCGCGACCTGAGCCAGGGCCTGGCGGGCCTGCTCCAGCGACAGCACGGCCTCGATCTGGGGCCGCAGCGTGCCCGCCTCGACCAGCTGGCTCAGAGCGTCCAGCCGCGGCCGGGTGACCCGGGCCGCGAAGGCGTCGCCGGTGATGCCGCGGTCCAGGGCCATGGGGGAACCGGCCAGCACGATCGAGACCGCCCGGCCGCCGTTCCGGATGGCAGCGATGGCCTGGTCACGGGTCTGGCCACCGGAGCAGTCCAGCAGCAGATCGACTCCGCTGGGCGCGGCTGCCTGTACCTGCGCCACCCAGTCCGCGGCGTGGTAGTCGAACACCTCGCTGGCGCCCAGGCTACGCAGGAAATCATGGTTGCCCGGGCTGGCCACCCCGAACGTGCGGGCACCCAGGCCCGCCGCGATCTGCACGGCCGCACTGCCCACGCCGCCCGCGGCGGCGGTGATGAGCACGGTCTGGCCGGCGTGCAGCCTTCCCCGGTCGACCAGGCCTTCGTGCGCGGTCCCGGCCGCGACCACCAGCCCGGCCGCCTCCGGGTAGCCCACCTGGCCGGGCATGGCCGCCACCCGGTCGGCCGAAGCCAGGGCCAGCTCCGCGAACCCGCCCCCGGCCGGGAACAGGCTGGCCCACACCTGCTGGCCCGGGTGGACATCGGTTCCCTCACCGGCCGTCTCGACCACACCGGCGATCTCCTGACCCGGGACGAACGGCAGGTTCAGCCCGGGGAAGCCGCCGCCGAGAAACCCGACGTCCCACGGCCCGACACCAGCGCCACGCACCCTGATCAGCACCTGTCCCGGGCCGGGAACCGGCTCCGGCAGGTCACTCAGCTCCACGTGGTCGATCCCGCTCAGTTCCTCAGCCAGCGCTGCACGCATGGCTCTGTCCTGCCCGCTTGATGCTGAAGTTACCGGACTGCCCGGAAGTTACTGAGCGGCTGTGACCAGCCATCGCTCCACGCTACGCACGTAGGCCGGCAACAGCTCGGCCCGGGCCCGGTAACGCAGCACCAGCCCCGCCGCCTCGTCCCGGTCGTGCCCGCGCAGCCGCAGCACCGCGTAGGCGACCATCACCGACCGGTGCATGCCCGCCGTGCAGTGAATGAGCACCCGCGCCTGCTGCTGATCGTCCAGCACCTGGGCCGCGAACCGCGCCGCCCCGACCCAGGCCGCGGGCCGCTGCCGCAGCCCGTGATCCTGCATCGCCGCGTGCGCGACCCGCTCAGGCCCGAACACCGCTCGTTCGGCCGCCAGATCCCCGCCCCACCACACATCCAGCCGCGGCCGGCAGTTGACGACGTGCGTCACTCCCTGCCCCACCAGACCGGCCACCGCCGCAGGCCGCGGCACCGCGCTGATCGCGATCCGCTCATCCCCGACCCAGCTCAGCACCGGCCCGGCCGGGCCGGGGTTCCGGCGCGGCCGCGGGCGGCCGAACCGGGACCGTGCTGCCCGTACTCCAGATTCGGGTGTCATCACGGTGGTTCTCCTGATCACGCGCAGTCAGCATTGAGGTGTGGGCCCCGGACGGGCCGGTGCCCCGGGTCTCCAGGAGGCACCCATGAACGCATCCAATCCCACCACCCCCCGGGACCGTCTACGTCAGTGGTGGGCCTCCCCGCCCCGGACCGGCCTGCGGCGCATACTTTCGCCATGGGAGTACCGCCACCTTCGACTCTCGGCAGGCCTGCGCATCGGCGGTGCCGTGGCCCTGACCGTCCTGGGCGTCATCACCCTCGGTTTCGGTGGCGGCACCGCGGAGGCGTTCGCCTGGTCGCTGGTGTTCCTGCTGCCGGCCGCGGCCAACCTGGCCTGCGCCTTGTGGGAGCTGTCCATCGCTGGCTCCGCGGCTGTCTGAACCTGAGGTATCCGGATGCCCGCGTCGGATGACACCGTCCCTCCCGAGCGATCGCGGCTGGAGAAGATTCTGATCCGGTCATGGGAGTACCGCCACCTTCGTTTCTGGGCGGGCCTGCGCATCGGTGGCGGCATCGTCCTGGCCGTCCTGGGCGTCATCACGCTGGGCTACGGCGGTGGAACGGCGAAGGCGTACCTCTGGTCGCTGGTGTTCCTGGTCCCGGCCACGGCCAACCTGGCCTTCGCCTCCTGGCAGATCAGCATCTCCCACCGCCTGCCCACGGCGCCGCTGCCGCGGCGGGTCCGGGAGCTGGAGCAGTCCCGGGCCCACGTCGTGGACGACTCGGCGGCGCGGCTGCGCCGGATCGAGCGGGACCTGCACGACGGCGCCCAGGCCCAGATGGTCGCGGTGACCATGAAGCTGGGTCTGGCCGTGAAGAAGCTCGGCGGCCTCAGCGACGGGACCGGGCCCGGCCAGGTGGACCAAGCCGACCTGGACCGGGTGCTGGACCTGGTCGCCGCCGCCCACCGGGGCGCCCGGGAGGCCGTGGCCGAGCTGCGTGACCTGTGCCGCGGCATCCATCCGCCAGTGCTCGACCAGGGCCTGGGGATCGCGCTCAGCACCCTGGCCGCGCGCAGCGACCTGCCGGTGGAGCTGGTCATCGACCTGTCCGGGCGCCCGTCGGCCGCGATCGAGACCATCGCCTACTTCTGCGCCGCCGAACTGCTCACCAACGCGGTCAAGCACAGCGGCGCCCGGCAGGCCCGGCTGGAGGCGGTGGGTGGCCCCGGTCCGCTGCTGCGGGTGCTGGTCAGCGACGACGGCCGCGGCGGTGCCCGCGTCGAGGCTCGCGGCGGCCTGGCCGGGCTGGCCGAGCGGATCCGGACCGTGGACGGCAGCCTCCAGGTCAGCAGCCCGCCCGGAGGCCCTACTGTGATCACCGTCGAGCTGCCGTCGCGCGCGTAACCGAACCGGAGACCCGATGAACATCGTGATCGCCGAAGACTCGGCGGTGGTGCGAGCCGGCCTGGCCGAGATTCTGGCCGACAGCGGTCATCAGGTCGCCGCCGCGGTGGGCAACGCCGACGACCTGCTGACCGCGGTGGACGAGCACCAGCCCGACGCCGCCGTGGTGGACGTGCGGATGCCGCCCGGCTACACCGACGAGGGCCTGCGGGCCGCGATCGCCATCCGCCGCGACCACCCCGGGACCGGCGTGCTCGTGTTCTCCCAGTACATCGAGACCCGGTATGCGGCCGACCTGCTCGGCGCGGCCCCCGGCGGCAGCGCGGCCGGAGTCGGCTACCTGCTCAAGGACCGGGTCGGTGACGTCGATGAATTCGTCGGGGCGTTGACCCGGGTCGCGGCCGGCGGCACCGCCCTGGACCCGGAGGTGGTCACCCAGCTGCTGCGGGCCAGCCGCCGCGACACCGGCCTCGGCTCCCTGACCAACCGCGAACGTGACACCCTGGCCCTGATGGCCGAAGGCCGGT
>DATDIH010000093.1:0-8494 GCA_036521155.1 Streptosporangiaceae bacterium | reverse complement strand
TCTCCCTTGATCACCTGCCGGTAGAACGTCAGGAACTGGAAGGTGCCGAATATCGCGATTCCGGAGATGCCGACCGCGGCATTGGACCCGCCGCGGGCGCGGTCCAGGATCACCCGCAGCGGCAGCAACGGGTGATCGACGCGCCGCTCAGCGACGACGAACGCGGCCAGCAGCACCACGCCGCCGATCAGGGAGCCGAGGGTGAGCGCGTCCGTCCACCCGGCGGTCTCGGCATGGGAGAAGCCGAAGACGATTCCGAACAGCCCGGCGCAGGCCAGTACGGCCCCGGGCCAGTCCATCCGCGGCGGGTTGGCGGGCCGGTTCCTGCTCATGAAGGCCAGGGCGCCGGCCGCGGCGATCACGGCGAACACCAGATTGACATAGAGCGTCCAGCGCCACGACAGGTACTGGGTGAGCACTCCGCCGAGGATCAGGCCCACGCCGCCGCCGCCGGCCGCAACGGAGCCGAAGACACCGAAGGCCCGCCCCCGCTCGCGCGGGTCCTGAAAGGTGCTGACCAGCGTGCCGAGGGCGGATGGTGCGAGGATGGCGCCGAACGCGCCCTGCAGCGTCCGGGCCGCCACCAGCATCACGAACGAAATGGCCGCGCCCCCGAGGGCCGAGGAGAGGGCGAATCCGGCTAGGCCCGTGATGAAGACCCACTTGCGGCTGTACATGTCGCCGAGCCGGCCGCCCACCAGCAGCAGGCTGCCGAAGGCCAGGGCGTAGGCCGTCACCACCCACTGCCGGTCACTGTTCGGGAAACCCAGGGCCCGCTGGGCCGACGGCAGTGCGATGTTCACGACGGTCGAATCCAGGACCACCATCAGCTGGGCCACAGCCACCACGACCAGGACCAGCCAACGCCGGTCAGCAGGGGCTGCCGTACGGGCCTGGGTGGCAGATGACATGGGATCTATGCCCTTTCGCGTGCAGCGCACTGCCCGGATCGCTACCAGGGGTCTGGAGCAACGATGCCCAGTAGTACTGCTACGGATCGCGGCCCAATACCGCTACCTCAAGTCAAGATAGGCATACCCGAAACGCCACGTCTACCGGGGGGTGATCCGGGTCTCAGCCCCGCGCGGAGCTTTGCCGGAACTTTGCGAGGAGGGCCTGTTAGGGCACGATCACGAGGGGCACCGCTGAGTGGCGGGCGAGGCTGACCGCGACCGAGCCGACCACGCGGTGCATGGCGTGCGATGAGCTCCCGACCGCGATCACCACGGTGTCGTCGGGGTGAGCGTCGTGGATGTCTCTGGCGGCGGCGGTCAGCTCCTCGGCGATGACGCCCTCGCGCCGCTCGAACCGCCAGCGCTCCTCGCGGCCGCGCAGCTGCTCGGTGGCCGTGGTGAGAAGCTCCTGCGCAATATCGTCGAAGGTAACTTCCATTTCTTCTACGGCGCCTGGCGACAGCGAGTCGACGCTGGGCAGATGAGCGACGTACACCACCTCGATCGAGCCGGTCCGGCCGTGCAGCAGCCTGATCGCGGCGTCGAGCGCCCGGGTCGCAGGTGGTGAGCCGTCATATCCGACGACGAGGTACAGGTCCCCGGCGGGCGGCACGATAACGTTCATCACTACTAAGGCTATTCGGTTCCCCCGGGCGCCGTCCCGGTATCCGCCTGCCATCGCCGCCGCGGGCAGAATTCGAGGGCTCCGGCGGTTACCGCGTGCTGATCCGCCAGTCCACCGCCACGCACCCGGCTGGGCCAGCCAGCACCGGGTTCAGGTCCAGCTCGGCGATCTCTGGATGCGCAACCATAAGGTCTCCGATGGCCACGATAGTTTCCGCAACGAAACCCAGGTGGACCGGCGGACTGCCGCGCAGCCCGCCGAGGACCGCAGCGCCCCGCAAAGACGACAGCATGGCCCGGGCCTGCCCGGTATCTACCGGGGCCACGGCCAGCTGCACATCCCGTTGCGTCTCGACCAGCACGCCACCCAGGCCGGCCATCACCATCGCCCCGAACTCCGGGTCCCGCACCCCGCCCACCAGCAACTCGACTCCGCGGTGCTGATGCTGCACCAGTACTGATGCTCCTGCCGCCAGCCCGAGTAGCTCAGCTGCGGCCTCGGCCACTTCATCCCCGGAGCCGAGTCCCAGCCGGACCCCGCCGGCGTCGCTCTTGTGAACCAGATCCGGATGATCAACCTTCGCGACCACGGGATAGCCGAGCCGCTCGGCCGCCGCCGCCGCCGATGCAGCGCTGCGGCAACACACGGTTTCGATCACCGCGATTCCGCTGGCTACGAGGAGATCCCGTGCGGCCTGGGACGGGAGGAAACCGTTGCGTGTGGCAGTCGGCAGTGGTGCGGGCGGGCGTGCCCCGGCCACATCACGCGATGACGGGTCTTCCGTCGGCCGCAATCCAGCACCGCACCGCACCGCGACCCCGGCCACCTGTGCCGTCCGCTCCGGCCACGGGAAGCACGGCACACCGGCCAGGTTCAGCAGCCGGGCGTGCTCGTCCGCCGACCGCGGCGCGACCCAGCACACGTAGACCGGCACCGGCACCCCGGCGGCCCGCAGCCGCGCCACCGCATCCCGGACGGCCACGGCGACCTCGGCCGACGCGGACCGCTGGAGCAGCACCGGCACGATTACGTCGACCTCACCGGACCGGGCCAGCATCTCGATCGCGCCCGGATAGACCGTGGCGAACCGGTTCCAGGCCGGCGTCATGTCCACCGGGTTCCGGGCGCTGGCGTACGCGGGCATGATGGCCCGCAACTCGGCCTGCAGGGATTCGCTCAGCTCCGGGACCACCAGGCCCTGGTCGGCGAGCAGATCGGGCAGTTCGACCCCGGTCCCGCCCGAGTTGGTGATCACTGCCACCCGGGGGCCGCGGGGCACCGGCTGGCTGGACAGGGCCCGGGCGGCGTCGAGCACCTGGAGGCCGGTCCGGACCCGGACCACGCCGGCCTGGCGCAGGGCCGCGTCACGGACCGCGTCGTCGCTGGCCAGGGCGGCGGTGTGGGAGACCGCGGCCCGCTGCCCGGCGCTGGTGCGGCCGCCCACGACCGCGATGACTGGCTTGTGCGGCGTGGTCAGGCAGGCCTCGGCGAAGAACCCGCGGGCGTCGGTGATGGACTCCAGCAGCAGGCAGATCACCGAGGTGTCCGGGTCCTGCCGCAGGTAGGCGAGCAGTTCCGCGTCGGTGATGTCCGCCTTGTTGCCCGCCGCGAACACCTTGGCCACGCGCAGGCCCTCGTCCTGGCCGAGCGCGTGCACGGCCATCCCGTAGGACCCGGACTGGGTGACGATGGTGACCCCGCCGCCGCCGCGGGGCGTGCCCGCCGCGATGGATGCGTTCAGCGGAAGGTCGGCGTTCTGCACGCCGAAACAGTTGGGGCCGACCAGCCGCACCCCGCCGGCCCGGGCGGCGGCCACCGCTTCGTCCTGAAGCTTCGCGCCGTCGACGCCGGTCTCGGCGAAGCCGGCGCTGAGCACCACGACCGCGGCGATCCCCTGGTCGGCGGCGGAGCGGACGATGCCCGGGACGGTGGCGGCCGGGGTGGCGATCACCGCCAGGTCCACCTGGCCCGGCACGTCCCGCAGGTCGGGGTAGGCCACCTGGCCGCAGACCCGGGCCGCCGGGCCCACCGGCAGCACCTCGCCGGGGAAACCGGCCAGGTTGTCCCAGAGCAGCCGGCCCACCGACCCGGGCCGCTCGGACGCCCCGACCAGGGCGATCCGGCGGGGCGCGAACACCGCCGCGAGGCCATCGGGGCCGTTCAGCATGCCCACTCCTGGCAATCAGCAGGCACAGTCTTGGCCGTTCCCGTGCTCGAAGGTCCGGCCCAGCTCCTGCGCGGAGAACTCGGACGTGCGTACCCCCAGCGGGTCCACCGTGCGGACCGCGGCCAGCTCGGACGCGGACGGGGGCGGGACCGTGCGCAGGTCCCCGGCGACCTGCAGTCCGAAGCCGGTGGCGTCGCGGACCTGGGCCACGCTGACGTCCGGGAACACCTGGACCAGCCGGGCCTGGCCCCCGGTGTAGTCGAACACGCCCAGCTCGGTGACCAGCCACTGCGGGCCGCCGCCGGTGAAACCGAGCTCGGCCCGGGTGCCCAGCCGGGTGCGGTGCCCCATGTCGGTGACGAAGTCACAGTCGGCCACCAGGGTCCGGCCGGAGCGATGCCGGGTGGTCCACACCGTCAGGTGCCCGATGGTGGCGGACAGGTTGCAGCCCCCGCCCCCGCCGCCCAGCTTCACCTTGGGGTGCCCGCCCTGCAGCACCCCGGTCCCGATCGCGGTCACGTTGGTGTTGCCGTACCCGTCGATCTGACCGCCGGACAGGAACATCCGGTCCACGTCGCCGCGGACGGCGGCGTCGAAGAACTCCTCGAACCGCATGCTGTACGCGGCGCCGCGGCGCAGGCTGGCGTCGTTGCTGGTCGGCGGGATAAACGGCGGATCGGGGTTGATCGCGTACATGGCCCCTTCGACCAGCGTCATGTCCCGCGCATGGGTACGCCGCGCCACGTGCATCGCCACCTGGGCGCACGGGCTGCCGAAGCCGTGGAAGACGGTCTCCCGCGGCCGGATGGTACGGGCCAGGGCCACCACGAACCACTCGTCGATCGTCCAGCTCATGAGGGGCCCCCCGTGGCCGAGAAAAGCTCCTGCCAGGCCTCAGTGGACCTTGACCAGCTGGCCAGCTGGGTGAGCCGGTCGGCGCCGATCGCGCCCCGGTAGCTCTCCTCGCTGTCCTGGACGTAGGCGGCCAGGTACTTATCCAGGTCCGCCGGCCCGGCCTGGGCTGCCGTCACGTACTCGCGCAGATGGGCGCGGTCGTAGGCGTAGCGGGGATAACAGGATGACGGGTGCGCCCCGAACGGGACATGGGCCACGGCCGCGACCAGGTGCCCGGGAATGGTGACGCCGGCCGTGGTCACCTGTTCGGTGGACACCAGTTCGTCCACGGTCGCGACGACCATCCGCGACGCCGACGCGAACCGCTCGTCCAGGACGTACGGCTGCTCCAGGTGCAGGTTGCCGTAGCGGTCCCCGGACGGCGCGTGCAGCAGGGCCACGTCCGGGCGCAGCGGCGGTACCGCGACCAGCGTCTCCCCGGTGAACGGGCAGATGATCTCGGCGTACTCGGGGTGCAGGGACACGATGTCCGACCCACGGACCCCGCGGACCGGCAGGAACGGCACGCCCATCTCGGCCGCCCGGAGCTGGGCCAGGATGGTGGCGCAGCAGCTTTCCGCCACCTCGATCGTGGCCTCCTCGGCGGCGCGGCGGTATGCGGGAGCCAGCCCCAGGTCTTGCTCGAACCCCACGTAGCTTTCCTCGCACCGCCGGACCGCCCCGGCCCCCACCAGCATGTCCACGTCGATACTGTGTGCCGACCCGACCAGGTGCAGGCCGGTCCGGCGCTGCCGGACCAGCTCCCGGACCAGGGCCATGGGCAGCCGGGCGGACAGGCCGCCGCCGAGCGCCACCAGGGCGCCGTTACCGACCAGCGCGGCCGCGTCGGCCAGGCTCACCCGCTTGTCCGCCGGTGGGTGCAGGCTCATGGGGATCCTCCAGCGAGAACGGCGGGCGCCCGGGCCTTGATCGCGGCGGCCAGGACCGGGTCGTACACCGGCGCGAACGGCGGGGCGTAGCTGAGGTCCAGTGCGGCCAGGTCGGCCACGGTGAGCCCGGCGTACAGCGCAGTGGCCAGCACGTCGACTCGCTTGGCCGCGCCCTCGCGCCCCGCGAACTGGCCGCCGAGCAGCCGCCCCTCCCGGGTGTGCACCAGCCGGACGTGCAGCGGCGAGCTGCCCGGGTAATACTTGGCCCGCGACCGGGAGACCTCGTCGGTGGCCACCGCGTCCAGCCCGGCCGCACGGGCCTCGGCCAGCCCCAGCCCCGTCGAGGCCACCTCCAGGTCGAAAACCTTTACGGCCACGGTGCCGACCACGCCCTGGAACGAGGCGCTGCCGCCAGCCGCCACCGTCCCGGCTACCCGGCCGGTCTTGTTCGCCGCAGGCCCGAGCGGGACCCAGGCCGGGCGGCCCAGCACCAGGTGGGGCACGGCGATCGCGTCCCCGGCCGCGTACACCTGCGGCAGCGAGGTGCGCATCCCCTCGTCCACCACCACCGAGCGGTCCGGCAGGTGCCCGGCACCCGCCTGGATGAGCAGATCGGTGGCCGGGCGCACGCCGACCGCGATGACGACCAGATCGGTGGCGATCTCGGTGCCGTCCACGACCGCGATCAGGCCGCGGCCCGCGGCGCCACCGGTGTCCACCGCCCCCAGCCGCGCGCTGTCCGGCGCGCGCACAGCGTCCAGTCGTGCGCTGAGGTGCAGTCTGGTGTGCCGTTCCAGCTCGGCCTGGACTAGTGCGGCCACCGGCTCGTCCACGGTGGCCAGCACCCGCGGCAGTGCCTCGACCACGTCCACGTCCAGGCCCGCGCTGACCAGCGCCTCGGCAGTTTCCAGCCCGATGTAGCCCGCCCCCACCACCACCGCGTGCCGGACCGTGCCGCTGTCCAGCAGCTGCCGCAGTTCGATGGCCTCGTCCAGGGACCGGATCGTGAATACGCGGCGCTCGTCGAGTCCGGGCACCGGCGGCCGGACCGGGTGGGCGCCGCTGGCCACCACCAGCGCGTCATAGTCCAGCGACTCCAGGGCTGGCGACTCCAGGGCTGGCGATTCCAGGGATGGCGCGCCGCGCTGGCCGGCCGCGAGGTGCACCTGGCGGGTCCCCGGGTCGATGCCCGTGACCCGGGTGTGCAGCCGCAGGTCGATCTGGCGTTTCTCGCGGAACGTGTCCGGCGGGTAAGCGAGCAGGTTCTCCGGCTCGGGCACCATGCCGCCCAGGTAATACGGGATCCCGCACATGCCGTAGGCGGCGAAGCCGCCCGCTTCGCAGACCACCACGTCGAGGCCCGGGTCGGTGCGGCGGGCCGCCGAGGCGGCCGACATCCCGGCGGCGCCGCCGCCGATCACCACGAGCCGTCCCACCCGTGCGCTCCTTCCCTCGGCACCCGGCTATCCCGGCACCCGGCTGCCCGGCACCCGGCTTGCCCGGCATCCCGTTACCCCAGGCACCCGGCTACCTGACACCCGGTCATCACCGAGCATGCGGGCCAGCCCGCCGCCACAGTCAGGTCTTGCCGGGACAAAGAAGCGGGGCAGGCTCGACCTGCCAGATCAATGGAATCGGCGGCGCGGCCCGGCACGCTGGGCTGTATGACGGAGCGCACCAGCACAGGGACCAGTACTGCGGCCGCGGAAGTCGCACCGGTGGTGGCCCGGGCCCGCGAGGCCGCCCGCGCCATCGAGTCCTACACCCAGGAGCAGGTGGACGAGCTCGTCACCGCGGTGGCCTGGGCTGTGGTGCGCAAGGACCACGCCGAGGCGCTGGCCCGGCTCGCGGTGGACGAGGGCGGGTTCGGCAACTACACCGACAAAGTCGCAAAGATCAGCAAACGCGTCACCGGCGTGCTGGCCGACATGACCGGGCTGCGCACCGTGGGGGTGGTGGAAGAGCTGCCCTCTGCCGGGCTGGTGAAGATGGCCAAGCCGGTCGGAGTGGTCGCGGCGCTGATCCCGACCACCGGCCCGGATGCGACCCCGCCGGTCAAGGCGTTGTTCGCGCTTAAGGGCCGCAACGCCATCATCTGCGCGCCGCATCCGCGGACCACCGGCGCCACCGAGGCGGTGGTCGGATTCATGCGGGCCGCGTGCGAGCAGGTCGGCGCGCCCCCGGACCTGGTCCAGTCACTGCCTGCACCGTCACTGGCCAAGACCCAGGAACTGATGCGCCAGGCCGACCTGATCGTGGCGACCGGCGGCGCGGGCATGGTGCATGCCGCCTACAGTTCCGGCACCCCGGCCTACGGGGTGGGGGTGGGCAACGCCGTGCATGTGGTGGATGAGACGGCCGACCTGGCCGACGCGGCCGCCGCCATCGTCACGGCCAAAACGTTCGATTACGCCACCAGTTGCCTGGCGGACAACGCGCTGATCGTGCACGCGGACGTGTACGACGAGCTGCTCTGGCGGCTGACCGAAGCCGGCGCGCACCGGTGCGACGCAGCGCAGAAGGACGCACTGCGCGCGGTGATGTGGCCGGACGGCGGCTCGGTCCCGGCGGTCGCCGTGGTGGCGAAGTCCGCGGCCACCATCGCGGGGCTGGCCGGCTTCGAGGTCGATGAGGCCTGCCCGATGATCCTGGTGGAGGAGACCGGTACCGGCCCGGATCATCCGTTCTCCGGCGAGAAGCTGTCCGTGGTGCTGGCCCTCTACCGGTACGAGGGTGACATCAGCGTGGCCGCGGACCTGGTCAACGCGATCACCGCCTACCAGGGGCTCGGGCACACCTGCGGCATCCACACCAGTTCGGACCCGAACGTGGAGCGGCTAGCCCTGGCGACCAGGACGGCGCGGGTGCTGGTCAACCAGAACCTCAACGAGGGAGCGGGCAGCCCCCGCAACGGCCTGCCGTTCACGCTGAGCCTCAGCTGCGGGACCTGGGGCGGCAACATCAC
>DATDIH010000092.1:0-3480 GCA_036521155.1 Streptosporangiaceae bacterium | reverse complement strand
GACCGCGTCGGTGACATCGGCCGGGCTGATCCGCCGGAACAGCAGGAACTCCCCGGACAGGTAGATGAGGATGAACGCGGTGGCCAGGACCACCCCGCCCTGGAACCCGCCCGACGGGCTGGTCTGCGCGTGCGAGACCAGAAACCAGCCCATCACTACGACCGGCCCGGTGAACAGCAGCGCCACCAGGCGCACCGCATCGCTGGCCGGAGGGATCGCCCAGTCCGCCGTAGGGTCATCCTCGTCCTGCTGCCGCTCGCTGCGCAGGTGGCGCAGCACCACGGCCATCCCGGTGGCCGCGACGAACAGGATGAACTCCTCGCCCACCGTGTCGAACCCGCGGTACTCGAAGTTGACCGCGGAGACCACGCCGGTCGCGTTGGTCTGGGCCACCGCGATGCGGTTGATGATGTCGCCGTACGGGCCGGGGTAGTTGCCGAAGCCCGGCAGCCCGGTCAGCCCCCACAGGTAGAAGGCGACCAGGCCCGCGGCCCCGGCCAGGAAGATCCAGCGGCGCTGCGCCGGGGTCATTTCTCCCGCCTCTTCACCTTGGCCAGGGTCAGCAGCAGCAGCACGGGCAGCGCGACGGCGCCCACGGTCAGCTCGGACAGGGTCACATCGGGGGCTTGGAAGGCCAGGAAGAGCACGGCCAGCAGCACGCCGTAGACGCTCAGCATGATCACCTGGCGGACCGGTTCGCGGATCAGCACCACCGCGGTGGCGCCCGCGGCCACCAGCACCAGGAGCGTCAGCTGCAGGGCGTCCATCAGGGGAGCAGGGATCGTGTACGGCGTGACCACCGACCCGAGGTGGGCGCTACCCATCGCGGTCTCCGGCGTCGCGGTCAGGCTGGTGCCGATCCGGCGGCCGGCCCTGCGGCCCGCCCCGACCAGCCCCCGACTGGGCAGCACCGGACCGCCAGTCGCCTTCCTCCCTGATCCGGGCGGCCCTGATGGTGGCGTGGGCCAGGAATGGCCCGCCGATCACCATGAACAGCAGGGCCAGCCAGGTCTCCCCGCTGTTCTCGGTCCAGCCGGACTGGACCAGGACGGCCAGGGCGACGATCACTGGCGCCACCACCGCGACGGGGGCCACGTAATGCAGCTTCTGATAGGCGTCCCGCATGATCAGGATGCCTGCCGACGAAACCAGTACCACGGCGGCGGCCAGGCCCAGCAGGACGTCGGCGACGATCCCGTGGGCGGTCACAGCCACCGCTCCAGGAACCGGACGAAGACCAGCCCGCTGCCGAACAGCAGCACGGCAAGGTGCACCGGAAGCTCGAACTCACCCGAGCGGCGGAACCCTTCGGCCAGCAGCACCAGCACCATGAAAACGATGGAGCTGACTGCCTCGTAAGCCACGACGGCGTCCATGGCCGTGCCCCGCACCACCACGATCCCGCAGGGGATCGCGGCCAGCAGCATGACTATGGCCGCGATCACGAAACTGTTCACTCCGCCTCTCCTTCGTTCACCACAAGCTGGTGGATCACCATCGTGTCCGTGTCCTTGTCGATGCCTGCCGCGATGGAGTTCGGGGCGATGGACTTGCTGCCGATCAGCAGCGCCCGGCGGGTTCGTCCCCCGGGCGTGTCGTCGCCGTAGCGGACCGGCAGTCGGCGGAATCCGCTGGGCGGCTCCTCGCCGCGGACCAGCCGCCGCCACAGGGCCGCGAACACGATCACCGTGTCCCCGGCGACCTGGCCGGGCAGCCCGAGGGCCTGGGCCAGCCACCGGGCCCTGATCCGCACCCGGCTGGCGGCCTGGTAGGGCACCCGCTCGGCCAGGAACGCGGCCGCGGCGGCCGCGGCCGCCCCGGCGAGCAGCTCGTCGGTGGCGATCGAGTCGTCCAGGATCACCCAGAACGACATCAGCAGGACCCACCAGGCCAGCCAGGCGCCCGCCCGGCGGGCGAACGGGGCCTTCCCGGGTGGCCTTCGGCTGGTCATGCGCCGTTTTCGGCTGGATGCCGGCAGGCCCTGATCGGCTCGAGCATCCATCCCACGTACCCAGGAGGCACCCGGCAAACGTGGCCTGAGCGGGCTGCGCCGGCCTGGCGGTTTTGGCCGCGCCCGCGCCGGGTAGGGCCAGCGCCCCGGCGTCTGTGCACCGGCCAGCCTGGCCGGAAGGAGATACGGGGGAGGTGCAGGGCCGGTGCCTCAGCGCGCGGTGATCCTCTCCGGCTCCCTGGGGATGGGCCACGACGTCGTGTCCGAAGTGGTCTCGGCCAGCCTGGCCGGTCTCGGCTGGCAGGCCCGGACACTTGACTGCATGGCCCTGCTGGGCCCGCGCGCGAGCTGGGCCGGCGACTGGGTCTTCCGCCGGCTGATGGCCCGGCCCGGGATCTTCGACGGGCTTCACTTCGCCCACCTCCGGACGGGCAGCCGCCTGGCCACGGCCATGGACCGCGCCGCCACGCCGCGGCTGGTGTCCGCCCTCCGGGAGGTACTGGCCGGCGAGCCCGCCGACATGATCATCAGCGTGTTCGCCGCGGGTGTCTCGGCCACGGCCGAGCTAGCTGCCTCCCGCCCGCCACGCGCGGCGAGCCCCCTGCCGCGCATGGCGAGCCCCCGGCCGCGGCCGCGCACGGTTGTCCTGTGCGCCGACGCCCTGCCCCACGCGACATGGGTCCGCGAGGGCATCGACCTGTTTCTGGTCACCTCCGCGTCGGGGGCCGCCGCGGTGCGCCGCTACGCACCCGCGGCCCGGGTGGCCGTGGTCCCGCCTCCGGTGCGGCCCGCGTTCGCCCACCCGCTGCCGCGGCCCGCTGCCCGGTCGTCGCTCGGGATACCTGCCGACGCGCGGTGCGTCCTGCTCATGGGCGGCGGATGGGGGCTGGGCCCGGTGGAGGGGGCCGCCCGGGCCCTGGCCGCCGCCGGGGTGCACGTGCTGGCCGTGGCCGGCCATAACGCGCGGCTCGCCGCCCGGCTGAGGGACCTGGCGGGCACCTCGCCCCTGGTTCACCCGTACGGGTTCACCTCCCGGATCGCTGAGCTGATGAGCGCGTCTGACCTGGTGGTGACCCTGCCCGGCGCGCTGACGTGCGGCGAGGGGCGGGCGGTCGGCCGCAGCCTGATGCTCCTGGACGCCATGCCCGGTCATGGCCGGGAGAACCTGCAGCATGAACTGGAGCTCGGCGGGGCCGGGGCGTGTAACCCCCGCCCGCCGGACATCCTCGCCAGCGTCCTGGCCGCCCTGGACCGTCCCGGGCCCGCGAGGCCGGCCCGGCCTCCCGGGGAGTGGGATCAGGCCTTCACAGCCGCAATGGTTAGCATCGGCGTAGGCCCGGAGCACCAGCCGGGCACCGCGGCAGGCCACCCGGAGGCGGCGGGCGACATGGCCGCCACCGACCCGGCGGCGGCAGGCACCCGGCGGTGATCGGGGGGCATCCGCACGAACACTCCACCAGGGAGGTGGGCTATCCGTGATGCGCACACTGTGCCTGCACCCGCCGTCGTATGAGGGGTTCGACGGCGGG
>DATDIH010000091.1:0-4452 GCA_036521155.1 Streptosporangiaceae bacterium | reverse complement strand
CACCGTCGCCTGGGACGTGCTCGTACCGGCCCTGGTCATCCTGGGGTTCCTGTTCACTGTCCTGGGCGTGTGGCCGTTCCTCGAGAGATGGGCGACCGGGGACAAGAGCTACCACCACGTCAACCAGAAGCCGCGCAATGCCGCGACCCGGACCGGGGTCGGCATGGCGGGGGTGGTGTTCTACGCCATCATGTGGCTGGAAGGCGCGAACGACCTGATCGCCGACCACCTGCAGATCTCGCTGTACACGACGACCGAGTTCGCCCGGTACGCGGTCTTCATCGGCCCGGTGGTGGCGTTCTGGGTGACCCGGCGCATCTGCATCGGGCTGCAGCGCCGCGACGCCTCGATGATCAGCCACGGCGTCGAGAGCGGCATCATCCAGCAGCTGCCCAACGGCGGGTTCATCGAGGTCGAGCGTCCGCTCAGCGAAGCCGAGCTGGCCGCGATGGTCTCGCCGCCGCCGGCGCCCCTGACCCTGCCGCAGGACACCGACGACAACGGCCTGCCCCGGCCGGCGTCGCGCAACCCGGTGGGCAAGCTCCAGGAGCGGATGCACGAGGTCTTCGCCGAGGGCATCTCGCTGGCCCCGCCGGCCGACGGCCACGGTGACGGTCACGGCACCAACGGGCATGGCACCAACGGCCACAGCGAGGTCGAGGGCGGCGACCGGGCCGC
The DNA here is from genome assembly GCA_036521155.1 of Streptosporangiaceae bacterium. Classification (GTDB taxonomy): domain Bacteria; phylum Actinomycetota; class Actinomycetes; order Streptosporangiales; family Streptosporangiaceae; genus Bog-532. Next base: position 3,774 of record DATDIH010000091.1, on the reverse strand, counting down.
GGTCGGCAGTGGCCGGTCCGACGAGGGTCCGCCTGACGACAAGGCCTGATTCATATATCGAATGTCGCTGGCCCTGAGCCGGCGGCAGAGGCGGCCACCCGGTGGGTGGCCGCCTCTGCCGTGTCACGCCGGTCCGCCGCTCACGCGGTTTCGCCGCGCAGGGTGAACGAGCCCAGCTTGCGTATTGCCACGCCCAGGGTCACGGCGGTGACGATGGCCCCCAGCACACAGGCCGTGGCCAGGCCCACGCCGGGCTTGAGCGCGTGGCCGGGGGCGATCGAGGCCGCCACGGCCAGGCCGTAGTGGCTGACCGACAGGATGCGGGCCCCGCCGACCACGTTGGCCAGCACGCCCTCCCAGATCACCACGTAGGCCAGCCCGGCCACCAGCGCCCGCGACGTGGCGGTGGACAAACAGACGAACAGGGCGTTGTAGACCACCGCGGCCACCAGGGCCCCGGCGAACAGGCCCAGCGCCAGCCGGGGCCCGGTGGCGATCAGCCCGGCCAGCAGCTCGGGCAAGGCCCCGAACAGCACCGTGACCACGGTGGCGACGATGAACTTGGTGGCGACGATGGCCCGCCGCGGCACCGGCGTGGCCAGCAGGTGGACCACGCTGCCGTCGTCCACCTCGGCGCCGAGCACGCTGGTGCCGATGATCAGCGCGGTGAGCGGCAGCACCACCGAGAACCCGAACGTGCCCAGGATCCGGGAAGGCCAGGTGGGGTCGGACGAATGGCCGATCCGGAGGATGGCGGCCAGGCCGATCAGGATCAGCGGCGGGATCGCGTACAGCACGGCCCGGCGGCGGCCGAGCGCGGCCCGCACCGTGATCGACGCGACCGTGGGATTGAAGATCATGACTTCCCCTCGAAGGCGGGCGCGACCAGGTAGGCGAAGACGCTTTCCAGCGACTCGTCGGCGGGCAGCAGCTCACGCAGCCGGATGCCCTGGTCCCGGCTGAGCCCGGCGATGTCCAGGCTGAACGCGCCGTAGTCGGCGGCCTGGACCCGCAGGCCGTCCGGGGTGAGCTCCACCCCGCGGACCGCGGGCCGGCCGAGCAGGGCGGACCCCAGGCGGCGGTCGTCGTCGCTGCGGACCACGAACACGTGCGGGCGGCTGGTCATGAGCCGCCGGATGGCCCGGAAGTCGCCGGAGGCCGCCAGCCGGCCCGCCACCATGACCTGGATGGTGCCGGACACCTCGGCCACCTCTTCCAGGATGTGGGAGCTGAACACGATCGTCCGCCCCGCGGCCCCGAGCCGTCCGATCAGGTCCATCATGTGCAGCCGCTGGCGCGGGTCCATGCCGTTGAACGGCTCGTCCAGCAGCAGCACCTCGGGGTCGTGCACCAGCGCGGCCGCGACCCGGATGCGCTGCCGCATCCCCTTGGAGTAGGTGCCGATGCGCCGGTCCATCGGGCCCACCATGTCCACCAGCCCGATCGCGCGGCGGGCGGCCGCGGCCGGGTCCGGCAGCCGGTGCAGGCGGGCGCTGGCCAGCACGAACTCCCGGCCAGTCAGGAAGGTGTAGGCCGACTCCCCCTCGGTGACCAGGCCGAGGACGGTGTAGACGTCCGGACGGCGCCAGGCCGGGGCCCCGCCCACGGTCAGCTCACCCCGGGACGGCTCACCGAAGCCGGCCATCAGGTGCAGCAGGGTCGACTTGCCCGCGCCGTTGGGCCCGAGCAGGCCGGTCACGCCGGGGCCGATGGTCATGGTGACGTCGTTGACCGCGACCACGTTGCCGTACCAGTGCGAGACGCCGCGCAGTTCGATGGCGGTCATGAGGCCACCGCCCGGTACCGGGCCACCAGCGCGGCCAGGCCGGCCGCGACCAGGGCCATGAGGAGCACGGCGTAACCGGTCCCCCAGCTGCCGCCGGGGGCGGGCAGCGGGCCGGTATTGGTGCTGCCCAGCCACATCCGCACGCCGTCCAGCAGGGCGAACGGGCTGACCAGGCCGGCCGCCTTGGGCGCGATGGTCGACAGGACCTCGGACAGCACGAAGGTCAGGAAGAACAAGCCGGCCACGCCCCCGGCCGCGAAGGCCCGGCGGCCGCTGAACGAGGCGATGGCCAGGGCGATCGTGGCCAGCACCACCGACCACAGCAGGCCCAGGGCCAGGCCGGACAGCAGGAGGGTGGTCTGGTGCCACACGGCGCCGGGCCCGTGCACGCCGACGATCGTGCCCACGTACAGCAGGAGCAGGGGGACGTCCAGCATGATCAGGCAGGCCGTGATCAGCGCGGCCAGCTTGGCCAGCGGGTAGTCGGCCGGGCGCAGGGGGCGGGCGAAGTACAGCGGCAGCACCCGGTGCCGCAGGTCCCGGGACACCAGTTCGGGGGCCTGGGCGGCCAGGAAGATGGTCATGGCAACCGCCCGCACCGCGTAGGAGTAGAGGTCGTAGGGGAAGGCGCGGGTGCCGCCCCGGGCCACGATGAAGGCGTTGATGACCGCGGGCAGGCAGATGAGCGCGAACGCCCCCACCGGGACGATCTTGGCCCGGGCGCCGCGGCCCAGCCCGAAGGCGGATCGCAGGCTGTAGCCGGTCAGGGTGCGGACGATGGCCGCCCGCCCGTACCGGTCGCCGGTGTACCGCTGGTAGCCGAGGTCGTGGATGACCCCGGTCTGGGTGGGCGCGGCGTCAGCCGACATGGGTCACCTCGGGGCGCTCGGGGCGCTCGGAACCGTCGGAGCCGTCGGGGCGGAACAGCTCCTCCACCCGGTGCCGGCGTTGCTCCATCCGGGCCAGCGCGAGCCCCATGTCGGCCACGGCGTCCCGGATCACGTCGCAGGTCGACTCGTCGGTGATGGGGACGACCAGGCCCCGGCCGGACGGGCGCGGCTCCAGGCCGCGGCGGCCCAGTTCACCGGCCAGGTCCGCGGTGCGGTCCGCGACCTCGATGACCAGCGACTGGCGGGCCTGGGTCAGGCTGGTCAGCGGGCCGGCCCGGAGCAGCCGGCCCGACTCCACCGCGACCAGGTAGTCGCAGATCTGCTCGATCTCCCCCAGCAGGTGCGAGGCGACCACGACCGACAGGCCGAACTCGGCCCCGATCCGGGCGATCAGCTCCAGCATGGCGGTCCGCCCGGCCGGGTCGAGCCCGTTGGTCGGCTCGTCCAGCAGCAGCACGCGGGGGTCGCTCGCCAGCGCCTGGGCCAGCTTGACCCGCTGCTTCATCCCGGTCGAGTAGGTGCCGATGGCCCGGTAGCGCTCCTCGTGCAGGCCGACGTGACGCAGCGACTCGGCCGCGCGTTCCCGGGCCGCCACCGCGGGCAGCCCGGACATCCGGGCCATGTGGGTGACGAACTCGGTGGCGCTGACGTCCGGGGGCAGGCAGTCGTGCTCGGGCATGTAGCCGATCAGCGTGCGGGCCGAGGCGCAGTCCAGGCCCAGGACCCGCGCCAGCCCCTTGGTCGGCGGCACCAGCCCGAGCAGGATCTTGATCAAGGTGGACTTCCCGGCCCCGTTGGCCCCGATCAGGCCGGTGATGCCGGGTGGTATCTCGACGGTGAGGCTGTCCAGGGCGGTCACGCCGCCCGGATAGCGTTTGGTGAGGGCGATGGTTTCGATCACCCTGTCACCCTGGCCCGCGCGCGCCGGGCGCGTCATCGGCCACCGGAGCGAACCTGGCCGGCCCGGATACGCCCGCAGGCGTAGGCTCGGCGGCCGACGCGCGCGTAGGGCCTGCGCGGTTACCGTAGACCTGTGACCAACGAAGGGCGGGTGCGGCCGCCCCTGACCGTCCGGCTGCGCCGGTCGCACTGGATCGC
>DATDIH010000090.1:0-4766 GCA_036521155.1 Streptosporangiaceae bacterium | reverse complement strand
TTTTCCGAGCGTATCAGAGCAGTGGGCACAAATAAGAGCACCGCTCTGCGAGCATATTTTTCTCTGTTTTGCGTAGCAGGCAGACCCGTGGGTCAGAGTGACGCCGGCCGTGTCCGCGACCAGGAGGCGACCGCGGAGGGGCGTCGCGGCCTCCGGGGGCGGGGGCAGGAGGGGTGTCCCCGCCCCCGGAGGCGACCGCAGAGGAGGCCGACCGGCCATCGGCGGCGGCCAGCGCACGGAGGCAGGGACCGGAGCCGGACTCGCGGGGGCAGGAGTCCGAGGCGCAGGGCGGGGACCGGGAACATCTCCGGGTCCGCCCCCTCCCCGGCCGGCTGAGGCCAGTTTCGGGCGGGTCCGAACGGTCAGGCTGGTGGCTCACAACGCGACCTTCGATATCAATCAGGACAGCGATTTCATGATCGGGCCAGTTCAGGGTCGTGACATCGTTGACTTGGTGCCTATGTCGGGGTTTTGGTGATGAATCGGTAACCAGCCCTGGCAAGTGGCCGGAGACTTCAGAGTTAATCGGAGGCTTTCGTGCATGACGTGCTCGACGACCGGGACCTGATCCCGGACGAGGCGGAGCAGCTGGCGACCAGCGGTTACCAGGTCGGCTCGCTGCTGGAACAGGCGCGGGCGGCGGCCCAGGCCGACGACCGGCCGGGGCTGGCGAAGATCGAGGACCAGCTGGCCGCCGTGTCCCGGGACCCGGGCTGGCGGTACCACGAGCCGGGCGCGGACGAACTGGCGGCGCTGCTGCCGACGCCGACCCCGGTGGCGTTGACCCTGCCGGACCTGGCCGACCGGCAGTACGGCGCGTGGCTCGGCCGGTGCGTGGGCAACACCATGGGCAAGCCGGTCGAGGGCCTGACCGCGGCCGAGGTCGAGACCTACCTGCGGGCCGCGGGCGCGTGGCCGCAGCAGGGGTTCGTGCCGCTGCTGGACCAGCTGCCGGCCGGGGTCAGCCACCTGCACGAGTCGGCGCCGCTGGCTTCGCTGGGCCGGTTCACCGCCATCCCGCGCGACGACGACCTGGACTGGGCGCTGGTCGGGCTGCACCTGCTGGAGACCTACGGCGACACGGTGACCACCGAGGACATCGCCCGCGAGTGGCTGAACCTGCTGCCGTTCACCCAGACGTTCACCGCCGAGCGGGCCGCCTACCGCAACCTGGTCCGCGGCCTGCGGCCGCCGGAAACGGCCACCTGGCGCAACCCGTACCGGGAGTGGATCGGGGCCCTGATCCGGGCCGACGCCTTCGGCTACGCCCACCCCGGCGACCCGGGCCGGGCCGCGCGGCTGGCGCTGACCGACGCCCGGCTGTCGCACGTGGCCAATGGCATCTACGGCGAAACGTGGGCGGCGGGCCTGGTGGCCGGGGCCTTCGTGACCCGGGAGCCGGTGGTGGCGCTGGCGGCCGGGCGGTCCTGCGTGCCGGACGGCTCCCGGCTGGCCGAGGTTCTGGACGGGGTGTCGGCCCTGGCCACCGACGGCGCGTCGTACGAGGAGGCCCGGGCCTGGCTGGACCGGTACACCGGCCAGTACAACTGGGTCCACACGATCAACAACGCCGGCATCATCGCGGTGGCGCTGCTGTGGGGCGAGCAAGACTTCGTGACCACGATCGCGCGCACGGTGGCGGCCGGGCTGGACACCGACTCCAACGCCGCCACCGTGGGCAGCGTGTTCGGCGCGCTCTACGGCGCGGCCGCCATTCCCGCTGAGCTGCGGGCGGCCGGCGGGGAGCGGCTGACCAGCGCGGTGCAAGGGTTCGACGGGATCGAGATCACCGCGCTGGCTGAGCGGTCACTGCGGCTGGCGGAGCGGGCCGCCGTGGGCGCGGGCGTGTGAGCCTGGCGGCGGCTTGCCCGGCCTGCCCGGCTCCAGGGCCGGGCTACCCCTCAGAAGGAGAGTGAGCTCAGCGTGGTCTCCATGACTTCCGTCCACGGCCGCGACGAAGACCGGGTCCGGCTGCTGTCGGCGGCACCCCCGGTCCCGGCGCGCCTGGCCCTGGACACCGACACGTGTAACGAGATCGACGACCAGTTCGCCCTGGTCCACGTGTTGCTGGCGCCGGACCGGGCCCGGCTGGAGGCGGTGTACGCGGCGCCGTTCGCCAGCACCCGGGCGGCCACCCCGGCCGAAGGCATGCGCAAGAGCGAAGCCGAAATCCACCGGGTGCTGCACGCGGTCGGCCAGAAGGTCCCGGTTTTCCCCGGGTCGGAGCAGTGGCTGACCGAGGCCGGCCGCCCCGTGCCCAGCCCGGCCGCGGACGATCTGATCGGGCGTTCCCGTACCGGGGACTCCCCGCTGTATGTGGTGGCCATCGGCGCCCCGACCAACGTGGCCTCGGCGTTGCTGGCCGACCCCACGCTGGCCGGGCGCATCGTGGTCGTGTGGCTGGGCGGCCACGCGCTGAACTGGGGCGATACCGCGGAGTTCAACCTCCAGCAGGACCCGGACAGTTCCCGGGTGCTGCTCGACTCGGGCGTGCCGCTGGTGCTGGTGCCGTGCCTCGGGGTCACCGACCACATGATCACCACCAAGGCTGAGATCGACCGCTACGTCCGGCCGCTGGGCGAGGTGGGCGCGCTGCTGGCCGGGCTCTACGACGACTACGTGCCGGATGAGCCAGGTCAGTCCAAGGTCATCTGGGACATGGCCGCCACCGCCTGGGTCCTGCACCAGGACTGGCTGGACACCGAGTTCACCACCAGCCCACTGCTCACCCCCAGCCTGACCTGGTCCCGTGATCCCGGGCGGCACCTGATCCGGTCCACCACCCAGGTGCACCGGGACCAGATCTTCGGCGACCTGTTCCGCCGGCTCGCGGAGCACCATGGGGCTCGCTGAGCCGGCGTCCCCGATCGCCGTGGCCGGGTTAGCCACCACCGAAACACCTCGGGGCGCTGGCCCGGCTCGGTGGAAGAAACCGCCTTATCGCGCATGCCTTGGATTCGGGCGGGAAAGGGAATGATCTTAGTACGGAGCAGGCCACGCCAGTTCTGCTGGTCATGCCTGGTCGTGCTGGCCGAACCGGTCGTAGTACAGGTCCATGAAGAGGTGGACGATGAGCGTAGTGGTAGGCGTGGACGGAACCCCTGACTCGTACGCCGCGATCAGGCTGGCGCACGAAGAAGCCAAACTGCGTGGCACCGAACTGGTGGCGGTGATGGCCTACAGCGGCGACGGTGCGCTCGGCACCCCGGCGGCCCGGCCGCTGACCACGCCCCGCTCCCCCGCCGAGGACCAGGAGCAGGCCGAATCCACCCTGGGCAGCGTGGTCAAGGCGGCGCTGGGGGACGACGGCGGGGTTGTCCTCCGGGTGGAAGCCGGGCATCCGGGCCGGGTGCTGGTAGAGACCGCGCGGGTGCATCAGGCCGTGATGGTGGTGCTGTCGGCCCGGAAAGAACGAACCCCCTCGCGTCTGCTCGGTGCGGTCAGCCAGTATGTTCTGCGTAACGCGCCGTGCCCCGTGCTGGTGGTGCCGGAGGCCAGTAAGGCACGATAGGCGCGGCTGGTTTCGCGCCGCTGGTTGGCCGGCGGCGCGGCCAGGTTCGTACCGGGCAGCACGCAGCACAAGGGCGCGAGGAGAATAGGTCACATGTCTTTGGTTTCCGCGGCGGGGCCGCTGGCGGTACAGACGTCGATCACCAACATGCCGGAGAGCGGGCTGATCGTGATGTCGGTCGCGGCGGTGTTCCTGGGCTGCGCCCTGCTGCTGCCGCCGATCCTGGCCGGCCGGGCGCCGCGGCAGAAAGGCCCGGCCTCGACGCTGCCGTGGAGCGGCCCGGTTCAGGGCGGCGTGCACGCCGGCGACGGCCGCAGCGTGGCGCCGCACCGGGACGCCCCGGCCGAGGGCTACGACCAGGAAGATGTCGCGCGGGGGCAGGCGGGGGTCCAGGCCACCATCATTCGCGACGACGATGAAGCGGCTGACCCGTCATCCGGCGAGTCATCCGGCCCGTCGGCGGGCGAGGACTCCGCTGACCAGGAGTAAAGCGCGCTCAGCTGGTTAGCAGGCGTGGATGGCTGATTTGTCCTCATCCTCATCCGGCGCCCTGGTCGCCCCGCTACTGGACCAGTTCGGCCAGACCTACGCCCAGGAGGCGGGCATCAGGCTGGCCGACAAGCCCTCGCCCCTGTACGAACTGCTAGTGCTGGCTACGCTGCTGAGCGCCCGGATCTCGGCCGACATCGCGGTGGCTGCCGCCCGTGAGCTGTACACCGCCGGGTACCGGACCCCACGGGCCATGCAGGAAGCCAGCTGGCAGGACCGGGTGGACGCGCTCGGCCGCGGCCACTACAAGCGCTACGACGAGCGGACCGCCACCATGCTCGGGGACGGTGCCGCCCTGGCTCTGGACCGCTGGCACGGAGACTTGCGCCGGCTCCGCAACGAAGCCGGCGGCGAGGCCAGGGCTGTTGGGCGGTTGCTGCAGGAGTTTCCGGGCATCGGGCCGGCTGGCGCGGCCATCTTCCTGCGTGAGGTGCAGGGTGTCTGGCCGTCGGTGGCGCCGTACCTGGACGACCGGGTGCGGCAGGGAGCCCGGGAGCTGGGGTGGTCCGACGAGCCGGGCGCTCTCGCGCGGCGGGCCGGATCCGCAGAGGACCTGGCCCGGCTGGCCGCGGCCCTGGTCCGGGTCACGCTGACGAAGAACGCTCCGGAGCAGGTGCGGCGGGCCGCTGGGGATCACGGCTGACCTTTGCTCTAGTGGGTATCAAGGGGAGTCTCTTGCTGTTATCAGGGGGTCTGCCAGCCGGGG
>DATDIH010000089.1:0-3382 GCA_036521155.1 Streptosporangiaceae bacterium | reverse complement strand
GAACGCGGTCCAGCGCAAAGGCGAGCCATCCCCTTTTGGGTGGGCGGACAAAGTTTCGTCGCCGCGCGTTCACCGCGTCGGCCTGCGATCGTCCCGTTGGCTGCGCTCCGCTGATACAGGGCCGGCTTACTGTGACTCCTGCGTCACTTGAGCTTTACCCGCCACCCAGGCCGCGCCATCACCCGAGCACTACTCAGCGTGATCTGTCCGCCGGTCGCTACCCAGCGTGCGCCGTCCCAGGCCGGGCGGGCTGCAGTCCCACCGCGCCCCGATGGCGCGTCCGCTGGTGCCGCCAGCTCATGGCCGAGCGTAGTCGGGCCATCACGGATTTTGCTACCGAAACCGGACAGGTGGCCACGCCGGCCCTCGCCGCCGAACATAACAATCTCATCTCGCCGGCCGGGCCATGATCGACTCCTCTGCCCACAGTCCTGCTCGCCTTCTCTGCCCACAGTCCTGATCGACTCGTTGTCTACAGCCCGGTCGGTGGCCCGCCCGCCCACAGCCCGGTCGGTGACCCGCCCGCCCGGCCCAGGCCCAACCCGCCACTGCCGCCGCCACCCCACTGCCGCCGCCCGTCGCCGCTGATAACAGCAAGAAGCAGTACCCTCCGTTACTCGCCCCCCACCACTGCCAGCATCATCACTCCCCGCCGCCGCACAGACACCGCCCGAAAAACCCGCGTTTCACCCTGGTACCTCGCCACCAGGGCGTGCTTTGATAGGCGATGTTCGGCCTTGTGTGCTGTATGCGCTTACAGTCAGCGCGCTCTGGCCAACGTTGTCAGCCAAAGCGGACCGGTGAGCCAGTAACTGTGCAGGTCAAGGCCTCAATACGGATCAGTGCCGGCGTTTCCGCGCCCAGCGCGTTTACCGTACTGTTTCGTATTTTCTTGTGTGAAAAGGCGTGACTTTCACGTTGTTAGCGCTCACAATGCCTTGAAGAACCGGCGTAAGCCGCATCTTCAGGGAACCCAACGAAGGGAGCCTTCATTGTCTGCTGAGTCAAGACATTTGCGTTTCGGGCGTCGTGCCCGGATCGGCGCGGTGTCCGCCGTAGCCGCGCTGGCCGCCGTCGGCGGCACGCTCGGCGCCACCGCCGCCTCGGCCTCGCCCGCCAAGCTGGCCGGTCACGGCGGCGGCGCACCCTCTGTCAGCAGTGCGCCGTTCGGCAGCACCATCGAGCCCTACACCGGCAAGAACACGCCCGTGAGCCGCTACACGCTCAAGGGCGGCGGTGTCACGGCCAACATTCTCACCTTCGGCGCGATCATCCAGTCGATCAACGCGCCCAGCCGGACCGGTCAGGTGGCCGACGTCACCCTGGGCTTCAAGACCCTGCAGGACTACGTCAACTTCGACAGCCCGCCGGTGACCGCGAACGGCGGCCCGTACTTCGGCGAGTCGATCGGGCGCTACGGCAACCGCATCGCCAAGGGCACCTTCACTCTCGACCAGCCGGGTGTCGGCCCGGTCACCTACACGGTGCCGGTCAACAACGGCGTCAACTCGCTGCATGGTGGCCTGGTCGGCTTCGGCAACCACATCTGGTCGGCCAAGGCCGTGAAGGGCAACGGTTACGCGGGCGTGCAGCTCACCCTGGTCAGCCCGAACGGCGACCAGTCCGCCGCGGCCGGTACCCCCGGCTGCCCCAACGGCTGCACCGGCTACCCGGCCGTGCTCAAGGACGTCGTCACCTACACGATCAACAGCCACGGCGCGCTGAGCATCCACTACGCGGCCACCAACGAGTCCACGAACCTGAACACGGTCATCAACCTGACCAACCACAGCTACTTCAACCTGGCCGGCGAAGCCTCGCCCGCGGGCTCCGCGTACAGCCAGAAGATCCAGATCAACGCCAACCAGTACACGCCGACCGACACGACCCAGATCCCGCTGGCCAACAGCGTCAGCGTCAAGGGCACGCCGTTCGACTTCACCAGCCCGCAGGCGCTCGGGTCCCGCATCGACGACGTCAGCGCGAACGACAACTCGACCGGCAACCAGCTGCTCCTCGCCCAGGGCTACGACCACAACTGGGTGCTGAACAAGCAGAGCGCCGCCACCACCGGCCCGGACGGCCTGAACCTGGCCGCCCGTGCCAACGACCCGGCCAGCGGCCGCACCCTGACCGTCTGGACCGACCAGCCGGGCGTGCAGTTCTACAGCGGCAACTTCCTCACCGGCACCCTGGTGGGGATCAGCGGCCACACCTACCGGCAGGGCGCGGGCTACACGTTCGAGACCCAGCACTTCCCGGACTCGCCCAACCACCCGCAGTTCCCGAGCACCGAGCTCAAGGCCGGCCAGACGTTCAACTCGACGACGATCTTCGCGTTCTCGTCCTGACCTGAACATCTGGACCAACTGATTTCCTGGTGGCCCGGCGGCCCAGCCGCCGGGCCACCCCTTTTTGACCGTAGGATCGGTTCGTGGCGACGAAGACGGGGACCGCGCCAGGCGGCCAGAACAGCGCAAAGGCCGGTGACCAGGCCAAAAAGCCCGAGCAGGGACGGCTGCTGCTGCTCGACGGGCACTCCCTGGCCTACCGGGCGTTCTTCGCGCTGCCCGCTGAGAACTTCTCCACCACCACCGGCCAGCCGACCAACGCCGTGTACGGGTTCACGGCCATGCTCATCAACGTGCTGCGGGACGAGCAGCCCACCCATGTGGCGGTGGCCTTCGACCGCAGCGAGCCGACCTTCCGGCACGAGCAGTACGTCGAGTACAAGGCCAACCGGCGCGAGACGCCGGAGGACTTCCGCAGCCAGCTCAGCCTGATCTTCGAAGTCCTGGACGCGCTCGGCATCAAGCGCCTCTCGGTGGCCGGGTTCGAGGCCGACGACGTGATCGCCACGCTGGCCACCCAGGCCGAGGCCGAGGGCATGGACGTGCTGATCGTCAGCGGCGACCGGGACGTGCTCCAACTGGTCGATGACCAGGTGACGGTGCTGATGACCCGGCGCGGTATCACCGACATGTCCCGCTTCACCCCGGCCGCGGTCGAGGAGAAGTACACCCTCACCCCGGCCCAGTACCCGGACTTCGCCGCGGTGCGCGGCGACCCCAGCGACAACCTGCCCGGCATCCCGGGGGTGGGGGAGAAGACCGCGACCAAGTGGATCCGCGAGTTCGGCTCGCTGGAGGAGCTGGTCAACCGGGTCGACGAAGTCAAGGGCAAGGCCGGCGACGCCCTGCGCGAGCACCTCGGTGACGTGCTGCGCAACCGGCAGATGACCGCCCTGGTCCGGGACGTGCCGCTGAACGACATCGGCGCGGGCCCCGACGACCTGGTACCCAAGGTCTGGGACCGCGACCAGATCCACCAGCTGTTCGACACCCTGCAGTTCCGGGTGCTGCGGGACCGCCTCTACCAGACG
>DATDIH010000088.1:0-37371 GCA_036521155.1 Streptosporangiaceae bacterium | reverse complement strand
GGCGGTGGCGGAGAGCAGGACCACCTCGGTGGTGGTGTCGAAGCCGACACCGAAGATAAGCCCGACGACGTACAGCTGCCAGGTGTGGTTGATGGACTTCATGAACCGGCCGAAGAACCGGTACATCAGCCCGCGCGCCTGCAGCTGGGCCTCGAGTTCCTGCTCGTCATAGGTGCCGCGGCGCATGTCGCGGAAAACCTTGACGATGCCGGCCAGCACGATCAGGTTCAGCACCGCGATCAGGTACAGGAACCCGGCGGACACCAGCGTGCCCGCCGTTCCCCCGGCCGTCTCGTAGGCCGAGCTGGGGTTGACCACCGCGCCGAACACGGCCCGGGCGGCGACGGTGATGCCGGCGCCGACCGCGACGACGACCGTGGAGTGGCCGAAGGAGAAGAAGAAGCCGCTGCCCAGCGGGCGCTTCCCGTCGGCCATCAGCTTGCGGGTGGTGTTGTCGATGCAGGAGATGTGGTCGGCGTCGAAGGCGTGCCGGAAACCCAGGAACCAGGCGGTGATGGCCACGCCGATGCCGACCCCGAGGCCGCGGCTGCCCCCCTCGCCCCGGTAGTCGAAGTGGTGCGGCATGACGTAGAGGATGAAGATGCCCCACCCGGCCGCGTTGAGAGCCAGGATGAAGGCGAGCATGGCGCCGAGCCGGCCCCATTCACGGGCCGCCAGCTGAGAACGAAAGAGCCTGAACCGAGCGAGTGCCGAACCGGCCACCGAAACCGCCCTTCCAGCGAGGACTGGTGTTCGCAGGCCGTCAGCCAGGCGACCGGACTCATCCCCGTGCCGGGGCTTGACCGTTGCGCGACAGTGCCGGGCTCTCACCGGACTTCGCTGGCTGACCGCCAGCCCCGGGACAGTCCCGGGGCCATGTGTCATTGAATCACCCCGGGTAAGAAGGTCCCTATGGAAACCACCGTCCTGGGGTACCCGCGAATCGGCGGGCGCCGGGAACTGAAGAAAGCCACCGAAGGCTACTGGGCCGGGCGGGTCAGCGCCGGCGAGCTGGCCGCGACAACGGCCCAGCTGCGCCGCCAGACCTGGGAAACGTTGCGGGACGCGGGCCTGAGCGGCATCCCGTCCAACACGTTCTCGCTGTACGACCAGGTGCTGGACACCGCGGTGCTGTTCGGGGCGGTGCCCGAGCGGTTCGCCGGCCTGGAGGGCGGCACCGACGGGCTGGAGCAGTACTTCACCATGGCCCGCGGGGCCGACGGCGTACCGCCGCTGGAAATGACCAAGTGGTTCGACACCAACTACCACTACCTGGTGCCCGAACTCGGGCCCGGGACCGAACTGCGGCTGGCCGGCGACAAGCCGCTGCGGGAGTACGCCGAAGCGGCCGCGCTGGGCATCGAGACCCGGCCGGTCGTACTCGGTCCGCTGTCCTTCCTGCTGCTGAGCAAGCCGACCCCACCCACCTTCGATGTAATGGAATTGCTGGAACCTCTGCTCGACGGCTACGCGGATCTGCTGCGGGCCCTGAAGAAGGCGGGCGCGTCCTGGGTGCAGCTGGACGAGCCGGTGCTGGCCGCCGACCGGACCGGCGCCGAACTGGACGCGCTGCAGCACGTCTACGAGCGGCTCGGCCACCTGGACCAGCGCCCGTCCCTGCTGGTGGCCACCTACTTCGGCGAGATCGAGGACGCGCTGCCGGTGCTGGCGGCCAGCCCGGTCGAGGCCATCGGCCTGGACTTCGTGGCCGGTCCCGGCAACCGTGAGGCGCTGGCCCGGATCGGCGGGATCGGGGACAGGACGCTGGTGGCCGGGGTGGTCGACGGCCGCAACGTGTGGCGGGCCGACCTCGGGCAGGCCCTGTCGACGTGCGCGTCCCTGCTCGGCCTGGCCGGGCAGCTGACCGTCAGCACGTCCTGCTCGCTGCAGCACGTGCCGCTCGACCTGGACGCCGAGACCGCGCTGCCACCCGGGCTGACCAGCCGCCTGGCCTTCGCCCGGCAGAAGGTGGCCGAGGTGGTCACCCTGGGCCGGGCCCTGACCGAGGGCCGGGACGCCATCGCGGCCGAGCTGGACACCGGGCCGGTCGCCGCCGCGCCGGTGAACGGGCAGGTCCGCGCTCGCCTCGACGCGCTCGGCGACGGCGTGGCCCGGACCCCGTACGCGATCCGCAGCAAGACCCAGGGCCACGGGCTGCCGGCGCTGCCGACCACCACCATCGGGTCGTTCCCGCAGACCAGCCAGATCCGCAAGGCCCGGGCCGACCGCAAGGCCGGGCGGATCAGCGAGGACAGCTACGTCCGGGTCATGCGGGCCGAGATCGACCGGGTCATCGCGCTGCAGGAGGAGATCGGGCTCGACGTGCTGGTACACGGCGAGCCGGAGCGCAACGACATGGTGCAGTACTTCGCCGAACAGCTCGACGGCTACGCCGCCACCGAGCACGGCTGGGTCCAGTCGTACGGCTCGCGCTACGTCCGGCCGCCGATCCTGCACGGCGACGTGCACCGCACCGGGCCGATGACCGTGGCCTGGGCGACCTACGCCCAGTCCCGCACCGGCAAGCCGGTCAAGGGCATGCTGACCGGCCCGGTGACCATGCTGGCCTGGTCGTTCGTGCGCGACGACCAGCCGCTGGGCGACACCGCCCGGCAGGTGGCGCTGGCCCTGCGGGACGAGATACACGATCTGGAGTCGGCCGGCATCCGGATCATCCAGGTCGACGAGCCGGCCCTGCGCGAGCTGCTGCCGCTGCGCGGCCGTGACCGCCAGGCCTACCTGGACTGGGCCGTCGGCGCGTTCCGGCTGGCCACCTCGGGCGTGGCCGACTCGACCCAGATCCACACCCACATGTGCTACTCGGAGTTCGGCGAGATCATCGGGGCCATCTCCGGGCTGGACGCCGACGTGGCCAGCGTGGAGGCGGCCCGGTCCCGGATGGAGCTGCTGGGCGACCTGCGGGCGGCCGGCTACGAGCAGGGCATCGGCCCCGGTGTCTGGGACATCCACTCACCCCGGGTGCCGTCGCTGGACGAGCTGACCGGGGCCTTGTCGCTGGCTCTGCAGAGCGTGGAGGCGGGGCGCCTGTGGGTCAACCCGGACTGCGGGCTGAAGACCCGTGGCTACTCCGAAACCGAGGCGGCCCTTCGGACCATGGTGGCCGCCGCGCAACAGGTTCGGGCCTCGGTGACCGGCTGAGGTAGCAACACGCCCGTTTGGCTGGCGCGGCCGTTTCCCAGCGGCCGCGCCAGCTCTGGCCTTTTTAGCGCTAAGGCAATTGCGTGACGCTAAAACTTTTTACCAATGTGCGCGGTAAAGATGCTTAGTTGTGGTTAAATACCAACGCATATACGGGTGGGCCAGCTTTGCCGACCATTAAGACGGCCTTCTCGGCAGAGAAGCTTTCCTAGAGGAGACAAGATGGCGCAGAAGGTACAGGTCATGTTGCTGTGTGACCTGGACGAGGGCAATGTCGACGCCGAGGAGACGGTGCAGTTCAGCCTGGGCAGCACCGCCTATGAGGTAGACGTGTGCGCCAAGCACGCGCAGCAGATTCGTGAGGGCCTGGAGCCGTTCGTGGCCAATGCCCGCAAGGCGGGGACCAGCACCAGCCGCCGGCGGCCACGCACCGCAGGCGCCCGGCAGCAGACGGCCAGCATCCGCACCTGGGCCAAGGACCACGGCTTGCAGGTCAACGAGCGCGGCCGCATTCCCGCCAACGTGGTCAAGGAGTACGAAGCTTCCCACTAACGGCCGCGGAGTCCTTTCTGAGGTTCGGTCCGGCGGATTCACGGATTTGCTGTTTATGCGCCGGACCGCTGCCGTGGCGCCAAAATTCGGGCCCGCGGCCGGGGCTAATAGCCCCGATGATTGCCCGTCCGAACGGCCATTCAGCAGTCCGGATCGAGGCTCACGGCGGGCCAGCCGGGCGGCCAGCCCGGCCGTCCGTAAAATCACTGGTCATGAAGCCACTGCGGAAGATCATTGCAGCGCTGGACGCGTGGCAGCGCCGGGGCCGGGCCGGCGTTCCGTATGCGGTGGTGAAGAAATTCGGGGACGACAACGCCAACCTGCAGGTGCTGGCGCTGGCGTGGTACGGGTTCACCGCCATCTTCCCGCTGCTGCTGGTGGTGGTGACGATCTTCGGGTTCATCGGCCAGGAGTCACTTGGCAGCGGCGTGGTGACCACGCTGCACAAGTTCCCGGTGGTGGGGACGCAGTTCCAGCCGACCGGCGGCGAGCAGCTGCACGGCAGCACGGTCGGCCTGGTCATCGGCCTGCTCGGCCTGATCTACGGCGCGCAGGGTGTGACCCAGAGCGCGCAGCAGGCGATGGCCATGGTCTGGAACGTGCCCCAGACCAGGTTCACCGGCTTCCTGCCCCGGCTCGGGCGCAGCCTGGCCGGGCTGATCACCATCGGCGGGACGTTCCTGGTCAACGCCGCGCTCAGCACCTACGCCACCGGCGGCACGTCCAACTACGCGATCCGGGTGCCGGTGCTGGCCGGGCTGCTGGTCGTGAACACGGTGCTCTACTTCGCCACCTTCTACGTGCTCACGCCCAAGGTGGTGGGCCCGCGCGGGCTGATCCCCGGCTCGATCCTGGGGTCGATCGGGCTCACCGCGCTGCTCACCGTGGGGACCGGGCTGCTCACCCACCAGCTCGCCAACGCCTCCAACACCTACGGCACGTTCGGCGGGGTCATCGGCATCGTGGCCATCCTGCTGCTGCTGGCCAAGGTGTCCATCTACGCGGCCGAGCTGAACCCGGTGCTGTCCCGCTCGCTGTACCCGCGGGCCTTGCCCATGGTCGACGACCCGACCAGCGCCGACTTCCGGGTGCTGAGCGACCTGGCCCACGCCCAGCAGCGCCGCCCGGACCAGGTCATCGGGGTCGGGTTCGGCGAGAACGCGGTGGCCGACGCGGCCGCTGACGCCAGGAAGCAGGCCAGAGCGCGCCCGCAGTCTTAGGCGGGGGCCGTCGAGCTGACGTTACGAGCGACCGTAATCGTCGTCCAGGCGGACGATGTCGTCCTCGCCGAAGTAGTCGCCGTGCTGGACCTCCACGAAGACCAGCGGCACCGAACCGGTGTTGTGGACCCGGTGGGCCACGCCGACCGGGACATCGACACTGTCGCCCCGCCGGACCTCGCGGTCGCGGCCGTCGAGGGTGACAGCCCCTCCCCCGCTGACCACGAACCAGTGCTCGGAACGCCGCTGGTGCTGCTGGTAGCTCAGCCGCTGGCCGGGCTGGACCTCGATGGTCTTCACCTTGAAGTCACCGGCCTCGGCCAGGACGGTGTAGGCGCCCCACGGGCGCTCGGCACGATCGGTCACCGGGCCATCATGCCAGGCCGCACGGGGCTCTAGCTGTGGTCGCTCCAGGTGCCGCCGTGCCTGCGCGCGTACTGTTTCTGCTTCCTCGGCGAGTCGGCGTAATCGTCGTACAAGTCCTGGGCGGTGCGGCCGTGCCCGCGGGTCAGCCAGCGCTTGTTGACGCCGACCATGGAGAGGAAGCCCCAGATGGCCACCCCGACGGCGATAAGGAAGAGGACCGTCTCCCACCACGGCATGTCAATCACCTCGATATGCGCGCTAGGCGCTGTTATCCGGACGCGTACCCGCGACCTTCGGTAATAAACGGAGCGTGGTCATTACCGGATGCGGGGGTTAACCTGCGGCGATGGAGCTCCGCCGGATCCAGTACTTCGTGGCCGTGGCCGAGGAGGCACACTTCGGCCGGGCCGCGCAGCGGCTGCAGATGGCTCAGCCCCCGCTGTCCCAGCAGATCAGGGCGCTGGAATCGGAGATGGGGGTGGTGCTGTTCCACCGCACCACCCGCAAGGTGGAGCTCACCGCGGCCGGGGAACGCTTCCTGCCCCGGGCCCGGGCCATCCTGGCCGAGGTGGACGACGCGGTCGCCGAGGCCGCTCAGGTGGCCGACGGGATGCTGGGCAGGATCGCGATCGGGTTCACCGGGTCGGCCACCTATGACCTGCTGCCGTCGCTGGTCCGGGTGCTGCGCGCCGACCTGCCCGGCATCGAGCTGGACATCCACGGCGAGATGCTGACTCCCGACCAGGTGGCCGCGCTGGCCGACGGGTCGCTGGACCTGGGACTGCTGCGGCCGCCGGTGCACAGCACGGCCATCGACGTCCAGGTGCTGCGGCGCGAGCCGCTCATCGCGGTGCTCCCCGAGCACCACGCGCTGGCCGGGCGCGACCGGGTCCGGCTGTCGGACCTGCGGGACGATCCGTTCATCACCTACCCGTCCAACCACCGCTCGGTGGTCTACGAGGCCGTCATCGATGCCTGCCAGCAGGCCGGCTTCGTCCCGGCCAACGTGCACGAGGTGGCGGAAACCTCGACGATGGTGTCGTTCGTGGCCGCGGGCCTGGGCGTGGCGCTGGTGCCCGCGTCCGTACAGCACCTGCGGATCACCGGCGCGACCTACCTGCCGCTGGCCGGGACGACCCGGGAGGTGGAGCTGGCCCTGGCCACCCGGGCCGGTGAGACCTCCCCGCACGTGGCCCGGGTCCGGGCCCGGGCCGAGTCCCTCATCGGCGGAGGCGGCCCGGCCCGTGCTGTGGATTATTAATATATCGAAGGTCTTAATCCCGACTTTTTTAGTATTTCACAGACCCTTATCGGCGGGGTGACACTCGTCCCACGGGCTGGTCTCCGGCGACCAGTCCCCGGCGCCGCCGAGGGGGACCATGAAGATCACCAAGGTGGAGGCGATCCCGTTCGCCATCCCCTACCGCAAGCCGCTGCGGTTCGCGTCCGGCGAGGTCACCGAGGCCACGCACGTGCTGGTCCGGGTGCACACCGACGAGGGTCTCGTCGGTGTGGCCGAGGCGCCGCCGCGGCCGTACACCTACGGAGAGACCCAGGCGTCGATCCTGGCCATCGTCCGCACCGTGTTCGCCCCGGAGGTGACCGGGCTGTC
The DNA here is from genome assembly GCA_036521155.1 of Streptosporangiaceae bacterium. Classification (GTDB taxonomy): domain Bacteria; phylum Actinomycetota; class Actinomycetes; order Streptosporangiales; family Streptosporangiaceae; genus Bog-532. The sequence goes on along the minus strand of DATDIH010000088.1, from coordinate 30,462 downwards.
CCCGTACGAACGCGAGCAGATCCGGGTCCGGCTGGACCGCACCGTGGGCAACCCCACCGCCAAGGCCGCCATCGACATGGCCGTCTGGGACGTCATCGGCCAGGCCAGCGGGCTCCCGGTCACCGAGCTGCTGGGCGGCTACGGCAACCGGATGCGGGTCGCGCACATGGTCGGGTTCGCCGAGCCCGCCGAAATGGTGGCCGAGGCCCGGCGGGTCGGCGAGCTGTACGGCATCACCACGTTCAAGGTCAAGGTCGGGCGCAGGCCCGCCGACCAGGACATCGCGGCCTGCCGCGCGCTCCGGGAGGCGCTCGGGGACGAGGCCGAGCTGTACATCGACGGCAACCGGGGCTGGACGGCGGCCGAGGCGGCTCGCGCGCTGCGGGCCCTGGCCGATCTGGACCTGCAGTTCGCCGAGGAGCTGTGCCCGGCCGACGACGTCCTCGGCCGCCGCTGGCTGGTGGCCCAGAGCCCGATCCCGATGTTCGCCGACGAGAGCGTGCCCACCGCCGGAGACGTGACCCGGGAACTGCTGGGCGGGTCGGCCACCGGGGTCAGCATCAAGACCGCGCGCACCGGCTTCACCGGCTCGCACCGCATCCTGGCCCAGTGTGAAGGGCTCGGGGCCGACGTGGTCATGGGCAACCAGATCGACGGCCAGCTCGGCTCGCTGTGCAGCCTGGCCTTCGGGGCCGCGTTCGAGGCCACCGCACGCCGGGCCGGTGAGCTGTCGAACTTCCTGGACATGAGCGACGACCTGCTGGCCGAGCCGCTGCAGATCCGGCAGGGCACGCTGCGGGTCCGCGAGGCCCCCGGCCTGGGCGCCGAGATCGACGAGGACAAGCTCGCGCACTACCGCACCGACTGACCCTGCCTTGACCCGCCTGGACCCCAACGAAGGGAACCTGTCATGACCAGCACCGAAGAGAACGCCACGGCGGCCGCGACCGGCGCCTCGGCCACCGAGCGCTTCCGGACCGACAAGCAGCACACCGCCGACACCTCGCCGGAGCGGGTCAGCCTGCTGGCCCGTGAGCTGCTCGAGGCAGTCCACGGCATCATCCGCCAGCACGAGGTCACCTACCCCGAGTACGACGCGCTCAAGGCCTGGCTGATCCAGGTCGGCGCGGACGGCGAGTGGCCGCTGTTCCTGGACGTGTTCGTCGAGCATGTGGTGGAAGAGGTGGCCGGCGAGGCCCGCGCGGGCAGCAAGGGCACGATCGAGGGGCCGTTCTACGCCCCGGGCGCGCCGGAGTTCGGCGCCGAGGCCACCCTGCCCATGCGGGACGGCGAGAAGGGCACCCCGCTGGTGTTCCACGGCCAGGTCCGCGCGGTGGACGGCACGCCGCTGAGCGGGGCCGAGGTGGACATCTGGCACTGCGACGACGACGGCTACTACGCCCAGTTCGCGCCGGGCATCCCCGAGTGGAACCTGCGCGGCCGCATCACCGCCGGTGCCGGCGGCCGGTTCCGCATCCACACCATTCAGCCCGCGCCGTACCAGATTCCGACCGACGGGGCGACCGGCGCGCTGATCCGGGCGGCCGACTGGCACGCGTGGCGACCCGCACATTTGCACATGAAAGTGTCGGCCCCGGGGTACCAGCTGATCACGACGCAGCTGTACTTCCCCGGCGACCCGCACAACGATGACGACATCGCCTCGGCGGTCAAGCCGGAGCTGATGCTGGACCCGAAGCCCGCCGCTGACGGCCCCGGCGTCGACGTGGAGTACGACTACGTGCTCGACCCGGCCTGATTTAGGGTTGCTTGAGCCCGGCACGTTGCTGCCGCTGGCGGGGCCGGGCCAGCCGTTTGCCGGATGTGCAGGAAAGGAGCCCTACCCGTCATGCTCTTCGCGGTGACGATGGACGTCGACCTCCCGCCCGACCTGGACCCCGACGTCCGCACGGACACCCTGGCCCGGGAGAAGGCCTACAGCCAGGACCTGCAGCGGGCGGGCAAGTGGCCACACATCTGGCGGCTCGTCGGCCAGTTCGGCAACCTGAGCATCTTCGACGTGGACAGTCACGAGGAGCTGCACGACATCTTGTGGAACCTGCCGCTGTTCCCCTACATGACCATCGAGGTCACCCCGCTGTCCCGGCACCCGTCGGACATCGCAGCCGCGCAATGAGCGCGGCTGCGATCGTGCCTGACACCGATGCGGCGGTGGCGGGCATCCGGGACGGCGCGACCGTCCTCATCGGCGGGTTCGGCAGCGCCGGGCAGCCGATGGAGCTGATCGACGCGTTGCGCCGGTCCGGGGCGCGCGAGCTGACCGTGGTCAACAACAACGCCGGCAACGGCGACACCGGCCTGGCCGCGCTGCTGGCCGCCGGGCAGGTCCGCAAGATCATCTGCTCGTTCCCGCGGCAGTCCGACAGCTGGGTGTTCGACGAGCTGTACCGGACGGGCCGGATCGAGCTCGAGCTGGTGCCGCAGGGCAACCTGGCCGAGCGGATGCGGGCGGCCGGCGCGGGCATCGGCGCGTTCTACTGCCCGACCGGGGTGGGCACCCCGCTGGCCGAAGGCAAGGAACACCGGGTCATCGGCGGCCGCGAGTACCTGCTCGAATACCCCATCGGGGGCGACGTGGCGCTGGTCAAGGCGCACCGGGCCGACACCCTCGGCAACCTGGTCTACAACAAGACCGCCCGTAACTTCGGGCCGGTCATGGCCACCGCGGCCGCACTGACCGTGGTGCAGGTGGACGAGATCGTCGACGCGGGCCAGCTCGACCCGGAAGCGGTGGTGACCCCCGGCATCTTCGTGGACCGGGTGGTGGCTCTGCCGGTGGGGGTGCCCGCGTGAGCGTTGAGAACCTGGATCGGGAGCCGCTGGACCGGCGCGAGATCGCGGCCCGGGTGGCGGCCGACATACCGCCCGGCGCCTACGTCAACCTCGGCATCGGCCAGCCGACCACCGTGGCCGACTACCTGCCCGCGGACCGTGGCATCGTGCTGCACACCGAGAACGGGATGCTCGGCATGGGCCGGGCCGCGCACGACGACGAGATCGACCCCGACCTGATCAACGCGGGCAAGGTGCCGGTCACCGAGACGCCGGGGTGCAGCTACTTTCATCACGCCGACTCGTTCGCGATGATGCGCGGCGGCCACCTCGACGTCTGCGTGCTGGGCGCGTTCCAGGTGTCGGCCGGGGGTGACCTGGCCAACTGGAGCACCGGCGAACCCGGGGCCATCCCGGCCGTGGGCGGGGCCATGGACCTGGCCATCGGGGCCCGCGACGTCTACGTGATGATGAGCCTGTTCGCCCGGGACGGCAGCCCGAAACTGGTCCCGGCCTGCACGTACCCGCTCACCGGGGTGGGCTGCGTCAGCCGCGTGTACACCGACCACGCCGTCTTCGCCCTCCACGACGGCCAGGTCGAGGTGGTCGAGACCTACGGCGTGACCGCCAACGACCTGATGAAACGGCTGCACCCGGTCACCTAGGCGGCCGGTCAGGGGGTCAGCTGGCTGGTCAGCCGGCGGGCTCCTGGTCGGTGAGGCGGAGTTCCTCCAGGTCGAGGCGGTCTTCCAGACGGCGCAGGACGGTGTCGTCGATGCGCTGCTCGTCGCGGAGACGGAGCATGGTGGCGCGCTTGCGGGCCACCCCGGCCAGGCGCAGGGCGGTGTACTGCCGATCGTGCCGCTCGGCGGGCTCGTCGTCGGGGTCGTCGGTGCCGGCCCGCAGCACGTGCAGGTGCTCGGTGTACTCGCGGCGCAGGCGGTCGGTGACCTCGGAGTCGGTGTGCAATTCGGCGGCCAGCCGGGGCAGGGCGTCGAGGGCCGCCTGGGTGGCGGTGGTCTGAGCCAGGTGCTCTTCGTGCGTCGCCTCGGAGTCCTGGGGCAGCCGGGCCCAGCGCACGATGGCGGGCAGCAGCAGGGCCTGGGCCAGGGTCACCGCGATCACCCCGGCGGCCACGAACACGATCAGGTCCCGGTCGGGAAACGGCTGGCCGCTGTGGGTGGTCCGCGGCACGGCCAGCACCGCGGCCAGGGACACCGCACCGCGGAACCCGGCCGCGCCGCTGAGCACCCGGCCCCGGGCCCCCATCCGGAGCTGCCGCTGCCGCGGGCGCCGGTCCAGCGCGCGGATCACGTACGGGGTGGTGAACTGCCAGGCGAACCGGACGCCGATAAGGGCCGCGGAGACCACCACGACCAGGATCAGGCCCCGGGCCAGGGCCACGCTGGTCAGGCCGCGCACCGCCGACTGCAGTTCCAGGCCGATCAGCACGAACAGGGCCCCGTTGAGCACGAACGTGCCCAGCGACCAGAACGCGATGGACTGCTGGCGGGTGCTGGCCCGGTTCACCCGGGGCCCGGTCTGGCTCATGATCAGGCCGCACACGACCACGCCGAGGACGCCGGAGGCGTGGATGGCCTCCGCGGCCAGGAACGCGGTGAACGGCGTGAGCAGGGCGGCCAGATTGCTGAGCAACGGGTCGTCCAGCCGCCGGCGCACCTGGATGGCGACCCAGGCGGTGGCCACCCCGGCCGCGGCCCCGCCCGCGTAGGAGAGCAGCAGCAGGCCGGACACGTGCAGCACGCTGAGGTGCTCCTCACCGGTGGTCACCCCCACGGCCAGGCCGTAGATGACCAGGGCGGTGCCGTCGTTGACCAGGCTCTCGGCCCGCAGCAGGGTCACGGTCCGGCGCGGCAGCGCCCGGGCCAGCACCCCGACCGCGGTGGCGTCGGTGGGCGCCAGCGCCGCCCCCAGCACCCAGGCCGGACCCCACGGCAGCCCGAACGCGTGCCCGGCGGCGGCCACGGCCGCGGCGGTGGCCGCGATCAGCACCGTGCTGAGCAGCGTGATGATCCGCAGATAGAGGCGGATCTCGCGCAGCGAGGTGGTCAGGCTCTCCCAGTACAGCAGGGCCGGCAGGAACAGCAGCAATACCGCCGACGGCGGCAGGTGCGTGCTGCGCAGCGCGGGCACGAACCCGAGCAGCGCACCGCAGACCAGCAGCACCACCGGCGGGGCGATCCGGATCCGGCTGGCCACCACGTCACAGACCAGCACGGCCAGTCCCAGCGCCACCACCAGCCCGGGGTCACGCAGGCTGTTCATGCTGACCCGCGGGGGTCGGTGTTCGGCTCCATGCTGAGATTCTGCCGTCCGCCGGAGTCATGCGGCAGAGCTAGCTTGGTGGGGTGGATTCTGAGGTTGCCGACGGTTGGGTGTTTCTGGACTCGCTGCCTTCTGAGCTGGCCGGGCAACGGCGCGTACTGGCCGGGCTGCTGGAGTTTTCGGTGACCGCGCCCGCGGTGACGTCGCTCAACGTCGGCTGCTCACTGGGCCGGGGCGCGGGCGACGCGCTGTCCGACATCGACGCCGCCCTGGGCATCGCCGCCGAGCGCGGGGCCGCGGGCGCCGCCGAGGTGCTGTCGGTCGAAGCCGCGGTGGCGGCGGAACTACCGCGGCTGGGCCCGGTGGTGGACGTGCTGCGGCACCGGACCGGGCCGGCCGACAAGTTTGCCCGGCGGATCTTCGCCCAGTTCGCGGACGGCCCCCAGCTGGACGTCGCGGTGGTGGCCGAAGCCGAGATCAGGCGGGGCGATGCCGCACCCGACTTCCTGGCGCTCTACCAGGCGGAGGACGCGCTGACCGAGGTGGTGCGGGCGGCCGGGGTGGACCAGCCTTCGGCCTTGCTGGCGACCAGCGAGCAGGTCTGGGAGTGGGCGTTCATGGGCTGGTGCGCCCTGATCGACCTCACCAAGTACCTGCGGCGTGGCTCGCTGTGGGAGGCACATGCCCGGCTGAACGAGGCCCGGGACCACATCTGGGCCCTGTGGGCCGCGGCCACCGGCGCGATCTACCCGTGGCACGGCCTGTCCCAGGTGCTCGACCAGGACCCGGAGCACCTGCCGCCCGGCATCGAAGCCACCGTGGCCACCCTCGACCCCGCGGCCCTGCGGGCGGCCGCCCGGGCCAGCGCCCCCATCCTGACCCAGGTCAGCACGGCCGCCGCCGAAAGGTATCCCACCGGCCTCCCGACCGCCATGGCCGCCTACGTCACCGAGAAGCTGGGCAAGCTCTAGCTGGATAGGCGGGGGCTGGGCGTCGGCCGCTCAGAATGTCGGTGCGGGCTGGAACTGAGCGCAGCATCCTTAGACCCCAGCCGTCGACCGCGGCCGCCACCGTCATCACCCTCGACGCCGCCTGACCAGGCGGCTACTGGGCGCGGAGGATGCGGTCGATGTCCCAGAGGTGGTGGTGGGCGTCGTGGGCGTTGTTGCGGGCGACGTCCTCGGCGCGCTGAGGGCCGCGGGTGGCGTGCTGGAGCACGACCTGGCCGGCCAGGGCCTCGGGGACGATCTGGACCCAGGCGTCGACGGCCCAGCGCAGCGACCACAGGGCGCCCGCCAGCGACAGCTCGTTGTAGCGACGGGCCTGGGCCAGCTGGTCCTGGTCGTAGCCGGGGACATCGAGGTCGTCGGCCAGGAAGCCACCGGCCAGGGCGCCGGCCCACCCGCGCAGGTTGTCGGTGACGTGGCTGGTGTAGGCGGCGGTGTTCCAGGTCAGGCCGGGCAGTTGTTCCCGGCCGGTCGCGGCGGCCAGCCGCTCGGCGAAGGCGACGGGCATGGCGCGGACCGCCGCCACCGCCTGCTCCGGAGTCAGGCCGAAGCCGAAGCCGCACTCCCGGCACGGATCGCCGTACCGCGCGGCGCCCCAGGTCTCCATGAGTGCACACCTTAGGGGCGCGCGGGCGGAAACGTCACGTCCGATGACCGCCAGCGCGGGCCAGGCCCGGGCGGCAGGCTGGGGGTATGGAGGCAGCAACGCAGACTCTGGTGTTCGAGCCCATCCCGGCGCAGGAACTGGCGGCGCTGCGCGCGGCCGGCACCGACGAGGCCGGGAACCGGCTGGTCGCCGAGCAGGATCCAGACGGCGGCAACCCGCTCCGGTGCTGCCTGCGCGAGACCAGGCCCGGCGAGCAAGTGGTGCTCATCGCCTACACGCCACCCGGTACCGGCGGGCCCTACGCGGAGCGCGGCCCGGTGTTCATCCACCCGGAACCGTGCGCGGGCTACACCACGCCGGACCGGTACCCGCCCGAGCTCAGGTACCGGCCTCAGGTCGTCCGGGCCTATGACCACCAGGGCCGGATCGCGGACGGGGTGCTGGCCAAGGACGGTGATCAGGCGCTGGGCGTGATCCAGGAACTGCTGGGGCGGCCCGGGGTGGCCCTGGTCCACCTGCGCAACGTCGGTTACGGCTGCTACAACTGCACGGTCCGGAGAGCCTGAGTCAATCGGCCGCTGGCATCCCGGGGGCGGCGGGGTCGCGCAGGCCTACGCAGTCCAGACGCCAGAACGGGTCGGCGTAGACCAGGGTGCCGGTCATCCAGGGCTCGTAGCCGGGCAGCGCCCGGACCATGAAGGCCGGCTCGGGAATGCGCAGGGAGGGGCGGCGGAACCCCCGGTCCCGGCCCGGGGCGAAGCCGAACCGTGGGTAGTAGTCCGGCGAGCCCTCCAGGAACACCAGCGGCTCCGGCCGGGCCCCGGCCGCGGCCAGCGCGTGCCGCACCAGCCGGGAGCCGACGCCGCGGCCCTGGTGCCCGGGCCGCACCGCCAGCGGGCTGAGCACCAGCACGTCGACCAGGCGGCGGGGCGCGTCGAGCAGGTTCCTGGTCAGCAGCACGTAGCCGGTGAGCTGGCCCGGCCCGCCGTCGGCCGGTGTGGACTCGGCCACGAAGGACAGGGCAGGATCCCAGGCCGGGCTGGCCCGCAGCGCGTCCACCAGCCGGGCCACCACCGGGCCGTGCCCGTCGCCAAAGGCGGCGGTCACGATGTCGGCGATGGCGGGCTCGTCGGCCGGGGCCGACACCCGGATCAGCTGACGCTCAGGCATGGGCGGTGGCCAGCAGGTGGGGGCCGATCCCCAGCAGTTCGGGAACCCGCTCCAGGGCCCGCGCAGTGTCCATGACAACCCGGCGATCTTCCGGGTCGGCCAGCCGTTCGCTCAGGTCGCCGAGCAGGTAGGCCGGCCCTTCAACGCCGACCAGATCGGTGAGGTGCAAACCGCTGGCGATCATCTCGGCGCGGAACTGGCCGGGACGGTGCGCGTAGCCGGTGAACGACCCGGGGTGCAGCGGCGGCATGCGCCCGGACCGCTCCAGCGGCGCCATCATCGCCTCCACCCCCGGGATCCGCTCGTAGATACGCTGCCGCAGCACACCGTCCATGCGGGTCGCCCAGCGGGTGATCGCGGCCGCGAACACCGGTCCCCCGGGCCGGGCGATCCGCCGGGCTTCGGCCAGCGCGGTCAGCCGGTCCCGCCGCTGGACCAGGTGATACAGCGGTCCGAGCAACAGCACCGCGTCCACGCTGTGGTCGGCCAGGTCCAGGTCCCGGGCGTCGGCCACCGCGGAGTCGACGCGGACGCCGGCGCCGTCGGCCCGCTGGAGCTGAGCCACGTGCAGCGGCATCAGGTCCCGGTGCATCACCTGATAGCCCAGGTCAGCCAGCCAGTGCGTGTAGCGGCCGGGGCCGCCGCCAATGTCCGCCACCACCGCGGGCGGGGATGGCAGGTGGCGCAGCACGATCTCCTTGGTCCGCTCGAACTCGAGCAGGCCGGCCGCGCTGACGGCCAGCCGCGCCTCCTCCTCGCCGCGCTCGTAGTAGGTGCGCATGGCGGCCAGGTTCCGGTCCTCGGGCATGGGACATCTTCACCCGGCCGCGGAAATGACGCAGCTGGTTTTCGGGCCCCTAGAGCGCGTCCTCGCCGTAGTCGTGGTCGGGGTGATTGACTTCCCCGGCCCGCCAGTAGCCCCGGGTCAGGATGTGGTCCCGGTCGAACCCGAGCGGGCCGAGCAGATGGGCCCGGATGTCGCGGACGGCCACCGCTTCGCAGGCCGCCCAGACCTGGCCTGGTCCGCCGGCGTTCCCGGCCGGAGGGGTCCAGGCCTGGATGGCCTCGAGGAGGCTGCCGCCCGGCCTGCTGCCCGGGGACCGGGTCAGCCACCGGGTGATCGTGTCAGCCCGATCGGGCAGCGTGACCTGGTGGTCGGTGTCCTCCAGCTCGATCAGGAGCTGGACCTTGACGTCCGGGCTGATCGCCTCGAGCAGCGTCGCGATGGCGGGCAGCGCGCTCTCGTCCCCCGCGACCAGCAGCCAGCGGGTGTCCGGCAGCAGTTCGTAGGTGCGGCGCGGCTGGCTGACCGCGACCACGTCGCCCGGCTTGGCCCCCAGCGCCCACTGCGAGGCCGGGCCGTGCCCGTGCAGGACGAACTCCAGCTCGAGCTGGTTCTTGCCCTCGTCCCAGCGCCGGGGGGTGAACGTGCGGGTGGTCGGGCGCGGCCGGCCGGGCACGCTGATCATGAAACCCTCGGCGTCGGTGGCCGGCAGCTCGACGTCGCGCTGGCCCGGCTCGGGCAGGAACAGCTTCAGGTGGCTGGCCGGGCCCGGCCAGCGGAAGCTGGCCAGGTCGTCGCCGCTCAGGGTGACGCGCGTCAGGTACGGCGTCACCGCGGTCACTTCGGCCACCGTGGCCGCGTACGGCCGCGGCCGGCGCCGCGGCGGAGCCGCCGTGCGGCTCTCGTTGTCAGTCTGTGGCATAACTTAACACTATCATGAGTGTTTCTAGATATATCGCCGATGCGTCATTGCATGACAAGGATTGGCCACCTGCGCGATGGTCCCGCCCGGGTGGCCTGATCCCCGTTCCGCTCCAACGATGGAAACGACCCTGTTTATGTCGCCCGGGGCTCGGGGCGGGCGGTCAGCTCGGCGACAAAGCCGTCGGGATCATCGAGGCTGAGCACCAGCGTGTTCACCCGGGCCCGGGTGAACAACGTGCTGAGCCCGCGTCCGGTGCGCAGTGGCGGATCCAGCTTCAGCTCGACCAGTCCGTCCGGCCCTCCGTTGACCAGCAGCCGGCCGTGGCCGATGTGCACGCCGGTGGTGCCGCGCAGGTCCGCGTCCGAGCGCGCCACCGAGCGCACCTGAGAACGGGGCACGGTCAGCCGGAAATCCCCCATCCGGACGCGAAGCTGGTCCGCGCCCACCAGCACCCCCGATCGGCCCGGTCCCGAGCCGAGCAGGGTGTCGAACCAGGCCGTCGGCCGGTCCAGGCCGGCCTGGCGGTAGCTGATCAGGAACAGGCGCGGCTCGGGCGGCTGGTCACCGGACCGGCCCGCGGCGTCCTGGTGCTGGCCCAGCACCGCCCGGCGGGCGGCGGCGTAGGGCTCGCCGGTCTGGGCCATGCGCGCCCGGGCGGCCGACTTGATCTTGTCGTGCGGCATCGTGCCTCATTCCGGTGACCCGTCCCGGCGCCTGGCCACCATGACGAGATCACGACGGAACCAGCGAGGAGAAGTTCACGCGAGGGCTGAGCCGCTCTTGTCCGTGGAGGCCCCCCCGGCGCCGGGCCGGTGGAACGCGGATCAGGCCGACGTGCCGGCCGGAACCGAGTTTACGCAGCCGGGATCGGATCGGCCAGCATGGCTGGCACGAACACACCGGGCCGCCGGTCAGTCCCGCAGCGGGATGCGGATGGGCCAGCGAATACGAGTGGGTCCGGATTGGCGTGAACCGGGATTTTCCGGTGGCACGCAAAAGTTACTTTCATTGCCATATCGGACAGGGCAGAAACGCAATGCTGGTGGACAAAATAATCATTCTTGCGTTATTCGTCGCTATGCCGACGGGCGGGGTGATGACGGTCTTACCATGTTTCCGTGCAAATGCTCGCCCGCGGCCGATGACGGGCTTTCCGCCGTCCCCACGCGGCCCGGAGACGGGAAGCGGGGCGGCCGCGCCAGGAAGGATGCATCGTGATCTTGTCTGAGGCCGACACGCTGCTCGCTCCGGTCACGCAGATCGACGGTTTCGTCTTGGCCTGCCTGGTCGATGCGTCCACGGGCATGGTGCTGGCCTCGCGGCAGAACCAGGGCGAGATCAGCGTGCCCACGGCCGCGGCGGGCGCGGCGGACATCGCGCACGTGCTGTCGCTGCTGGCGGGCCAGCTGGCCATGAACGAAGGCCTGGAAGACGTCATGGTGACTTTCAGCGACCATTTCCACGTCATTTATCCAGTAAGCCCGGACCCCGAAGCCCGCATTCTGCTCCTGGTCGTCCTGGACCGGGCGCGAACCAATCTGGCCATGGCCCGGCGTGAGATCCGTTCCTTCTGCACAAACTTCGCCTCATGAGCCAGTTGCCCAAGTTTTCCCGGGCCCGCCAGCTGACCGCCTCGGTATGGCCAGGAAAGGCCGCTGACGATTATGACGGCCTGCTCGCGGCCCGTTTTCACAAACTGGCCGCAGCCGGCAGCACCGGCATGCTGCCGTTCAGCGGAGCGGGCGACGGCGCCATCTACTTCCGGGACGGGGACATCATCTTCGCCCGATCGACCCGCACCCCCGGGCCTCCGGACGGCACGGCCGCAGGCGAGACCCCGTACACCCGCCTGGCCGCCGCGCTGGCCATGGCCGAGCCCACCGTCGACGCCGCGGCAGAACTGCTGATCAGTGAGTCCCGCATCACGAAGTTCCGATCGGCCCGGACTCCGGTGAGCGATATCGCTCCCGGCCTCGCCGTCGAAGGGCTCCTGGCCGAGGTCGCCCGGCGGCGGCGGATCCTCAGCCAGCTGGCGCCGATGGTCACCGCCGACAGCACGGTCGCGCGGATCCCGCAGCTGCGCACCCCCGACATCCGGGTGTCGGCCCTGCAGTGGGCGCTGCTCATCCGGGTCCGGGACGGGTCCACGCCGCGCTCGCTGGCCTGGGAACTCGGTCGCAGCGTGTTCGGGACCACGCTGGAGATCTACCGGCTGCTGGCCCTGCGGCTGTTGTCGTCGGCCCGCCAGCGCGCGCACCGCAACGGCCGGAATCCCGGATACGGCCCGGCCACGATGTCGTTCGTTCGTGCCGTATCCCCCGAGAAAGGCAGCAGCATGCCAGCAGATGACCTTGCTCCCCGCGGCGGGTCAGGGCCGGACGCGTGATGCCCGCGGCCCGCAGGTCCAAGCCGCCGGTGGAGGAACGGGTCCGCCGCCAGCTTCAGCGAATCCGGGAGAACGTGACCGGCGTCCACGGCAGCCTGACCGCCACCAGCGACGGTCTGCTGATCGCCCACGACCTGGCCGGCATGGAACCAACCCAGATCGCCGCGCTGGTCGCCACCAGCCTGGCCCTGGGCAGCCGCATGACCTTGTCCACCGGCCGCGGCCAGTTCCGCGAGACCGTCACCCGCGGCACCGATGGCTACCTGGCCGTCTATGCGGCCGGCCCCAGCGCCATCGTCGCCGTCATCGGCACGCCACGCCTCAACGTGGGCATGCTCCAGTACCAGGCCCGTGACATCATCGACCGCATCACCAAGTATTCGACCGAGTTCGGCACCTGGGCCGCTCCCGCCACCGTGCGGGCGGCGGGCTCCCCCAGTCGCCCGGCATCGGAGCCACCCGAGCCTGATCCGGAAACGTCGCCGACCCTGCCCGCCCGCCGCAGGACCAGGAAGTAGCAGCGAGCTGCTGCACTCGTGAGGTTCGGGTGGCCGGATGGTGGCGGCAGCCGAGGGCGGTGGGGGTCAGGTGAGCCTGCGGAGGCCGTCGAGGACGCGGCGGAGCAGGTCGGGGCCGATGGATCCGAAGGCCTCGGGTTCGGCGCCTTCGGCGGGTTCCGGGCGGTGCCAGGCACGGGCGGGGATGGGCATGGGAGCGGTCGCGTTCGGCGGCGGCTGAACCAGGCCGGCGCCTGGTTGCCGCTGAGGCAGCAATGGTCGCCAGGCGCCGGCCGGTTCGTCCGGGTCCTGCGGGCCCGCGGCGGCGGAGTCCACGGCGGCCGGGGCGGCCAGCACGGCCAAAGGGACCGGCGGGGCGGCCGTCGGCCACTCGGGCCGGGGCGGACGCCGGTAGCCGGGGTGAGCCGGGGGCAGCCGGCGCGAGGGGCGCACGATCGGGACGTCCGCGGGCGCGGGCGGGACCACGGCGGCTGGCGCCGCACCCGAGGGGACGGGCTCTTCGGCGACCGGGCTGGGGACCGGCGGCTGGGGGCTCGCCAGTTCCGGTGCGGTCAGCGGGGCCGGAGTGACGATCGGGGTGAAGCTGGGCTGTCGCCCGGCTGTAGGGACGCCTGCGTCAGCTGGGATCGAGGCGGGCCCGCTCCGCGTTGCTGGCGGCTCGGGCGGATCGGCTGGTCCCGGCGTGGGCGGTCCAGCCGGGCCGCGGTGAGTGCCCCAGGTCAGACCGTCCCGGGCCGGACGCGAGATGCCGGGATCATTCACTGGCGCACCGTCGTTCCAGGGTGGTACGTCGCGCGGGGCCGCGAGGTTCGCCTGGGGCCCGGTGTCGTGCTGGGACAGAAGTTCCTCCGGGGAAGGCACCCAGGCCGGAGACGGCGCGGGGCGTGGTTCGGTGGCTCCGGCGGCGGGCGCGATGTCGCCCGGATAGCGAGGGCCAGGTGGGGGCGGGAACTCCCGTACGGAGGGAACGCTGGACGGCGGCCCGGACGGGGCGGACGGGGCCACCGCTTCGGCTCGGCGCGGGGCCGGTGCGGTCGCGCCGGAGCGCGGGTCCGGGGTCCGGCTGAGGTGCGGGTCCGGGGTGACGGGGGTGGTGCTGGTGCGCGGAGGTGGGGTGACGGGGGTGGCCAGGGTGCAGAGGCCGCGGCGCAGGAGGATGCCCAGGGCGGTGACCGTGTCGTAGAGCGGGAGCCCGGCCTGGCGGGCGAGGTCGCGGGGGGTCAGGGAGCCGTTGACGCGGCAGGCTATGGCCCACTGGTCGCGGGTGAGGATGGCCGGGCCGCGGTCGAAGTCGGCCAGAGCGACGGGGACGGTGTCGGCAATGCCGGCGCGGGACATCTGCTCGGCGCGGCGGGCGACCTCCGACTGCGCGGATTCGAGCGGGAGCCGGACGAAGGCCGTGGCCCAGTGGACACCGGGGGCCTCGAACCTGATGTCCGAGGCTGACGATCCGCCCGCCAGCGGCGTGGTCAGCGCGAGCAGGGCGTCGATTATCGCCGAACGCAGAATGGACTGCAGCTCATTTCGCGCCATAAACCCACGTTCGACCAGCATGACACCGATATCACGGTCAGCCTGATCACTACCGCGCAGCAAATTACGCAATTCGGGCGCGGGCTGAAGAACGCCGCATAGGCGAGCGGTCAGATCCGGCACCCACGACGCGCGCGCGAAAGTGATCTGGCCTCGATCAAGATAGATGGCTCCGGCCGGATTTCCGTCCACTTCGAGAACGCCCGACGTGCGCTTTCGTCCCAGGCTCTCCAGCACGGCGGCAACCTGTGGCCGGGCCAGAACATCTGATTCGGTCAGCCGAAATCACATCCCCCAGTGCGCGTTTCTCATGAAACGCGAACATCCGCCAGTACCTGGACAGCTGCGTCCGTCACGCCAAAACTGCCTGTTCAACGTAAAGTGCTCATTTTGCCGAAATTGGGCATTTGCCAACCATCTGGGCGAATGCCCGTGCGCCGAAAGCCCAGTGTAATGAGGTGGCCTGGGCCGCCGACCTTACTTCTTAGTTAGTAAATGCTGGTCCCCGGCTAGAAATGGTCCTACCACTCCGACTATTCGCAGTTCAGAGACCTATAACTACCTAAAGTAGCTATGTAACTACTTAAAGTTAAAAACGCTTTTTTACATTTTGATTGATGATTAACGTGGAGCTTCGCTACCGTGACGGTGCCAAAACATGCACAGTCGAGAGGGCGGATTCCGTGAACATTGAGACGGCGCTCAAGGAAGCCATGACCATTGACGGCGCCGCCGGCGTTTCGCTGGTGGACTGGGACAGCGGTATGTCCCTGGGCAACCTGGGCGGGGGGAAATATCTCGACCTGGACGTCGCCGCCGCCGGCAACACGGAGGTCATCCGGGCCAAAATGCGGACAATGGAGTCACTTCGCCTGGACGACGCTATCGAAGACATTCTGATCACGCTGAACAAGCAGTACCACCTGATCAGGCTGCTGCGGAGCTCGCGCAGCGAGCAAGGCCTTTTCCTCTACCTGGTCCTGGACCGGCAGAAGGCGAACCTGGCTTTGGCCCGGCACCAGCTCCGGAGTATTGAAGCCGAGCTCGTTGTCTGACCACGGTACTTCCGCCTGAGCTGCGGCACGGAAAGTTATTCCGGCAGCAGCAGACCGCTGGTGCCGGGGACGAGGTTGCGACCCGCGGCTTTGGAGGGGGCGGCGGGTAGCTCGCCAGAGGTACGCTCGCCGCAGGGGGACTCCGCAGAAGCGAGGTGGCGGGATGCCGGGTGACGGCGAGCAGGGCAACCGCATGTTCGGCGTGCCGCGAGGCCCGGAGGCGCGGGCCCATCGGCCGGAGCCGCAGCGGGTGCTGGGCTTCCCGGTCACCGTGTTCAGCAACGTGGACACGGCGTTCTTCCGCGGGTTCGTGCACCCGGTCAAGGCCTACCAGCGGTGGTCGCGGCGCCGGCGGCTGGGAGCGTACGCCGTGGACGACGACACCCCCAGCCGCAACGGCTGACGCCGGCTACGGCATCCCGGGCTCGGGCAGCCCGGTCTCCGACTCCGGCAGGTTGTGCTGGCTGGCGGTCGCCTCCAGCTCGGCGGCCTCGGCCTCGGCGACCCGGGTCTCGGCAGCCACGTCGATGGACCGGGTGAACACGTAGTACAGGACCCCGGCCACGGGCAGGCCGATGAAGAACGAGATGTCAGCCCCGCCCAGGGCCTTGGCCGCCACGCCCTCGAACAGCGTCCCAACGTCGAAGAACGGGACCATGGCCGCGAACCCGATGACATAGGCCGCGATCCCGCGCCAGCCCCAGCGGCCGTACATGCCATGGGGGTTGAAGATCTCCGCGATCGCGTAGTGGCCACGCCGGACGATGTAGTAGTCGACCAGGTTGACCGCGGTCCACGGGATGAACAGGTAGAGGATCAGCAGCAGGAAGTTGTTGAAGTTGCCCAGGAAGTTCTGGGTCGCGGCCAGCGCGCCGATCAGCGACAGCACCGCGGTCAGGCCGACGGTCACGATGCGGAGGCTGATCGTGGGCCGGATCTTCTTGAACGAGTCGACCGCGCTGATCAGCGTGAGCGAACCGCCGTACATGTTCAGCGCGGTGACCGAGATCAGGCCCAAGGCCGCCAGGACCAGCACGATCTCGCCGAAGCCGTCGAACACCTTGTTGCCGACCGCGTTGATCTCGGCGATGCCGGTGCCGTCGAAGTTCTTGCCCGCCCAGGCGGCCAGCGTGGCGCCGACGATCATCATCCAGCCGCCGCCGATGGCCGAGCCCCAGTAGGTCCAGTAGAACGTCTTGCGCACGGTCACCGAGGGCGGCAGGTAGCGCGAGTAGTCGGACACGTAGATGGCCCAGCTGATCTGGTAGCCGGCCACCACGCCGAACTGGCCCAGGAACGGGGTGGCGTGGAACGTGCCCAGGCTGAACGTCCCGACCGGGTAGTGGATGAAGAACAGCGTGATCGTGAAGATGCCGAAGATCAGGATCATCGCGTAGGTCAGCCACTGCTCGGCCCGGTGGATCAGGTCGTAGCCGACCAGCGCCACGACCAGGGCCACCACGGTGACGATGACCACCCACAGCTTGGTCGGGCCGTGCGCCACCGTGCTCATCGACTCGCCGGCCAGGATCGTGTTGAACACGTTGAAGCCGGCGTACTGGACGTAGGCGAACAGCCAGACCAGCAGCGCGCCCAGGTAGCCGAACTGCGGGCGCGACTGGATCATCTGCGGCAGGCCGAGCTGTGGGCCCTGGGCGGAGTGGAACGCCATGAACAGCGTCCCGACCAGCGTGCCGATCGCGATCGACACCACCGACCAGAACCAGGACGCGCCCTCGCTGATGCTGATCAGGCCGACGGCCAGGGTGGCGATCTGGGCGTTCGACATGAACCACAACGGGCCGAGGTGCCAGATCTTGCCGTGCCGCTCGTTCAGCGGCACGTAGTCGATAGAGCGGACTTCCAGACCACCGGTCCGCGTCTGCGTGCTTGCCATGGAGCTACTGTGACGGCAGATCGCGCGTAACGGAATATCTCCCAGCCTGCAACTTGATCACGATGTTTGCCCAGGCGGGCCGCTGGTGGGCCAGCGGCGGGCCCGAGCCGCGGCCGGAGCCAGGGCCGCGGTGGGGCGGGCCCGCCGGGCGGGATACCAGCCGCGAAAGGCGCGTCTGATGGAACGGATTGTGTAACGGCTTGCGTCACATCGGAAGAATTTTCTGAGCGAGCGCAGGCGAGCCAAGACCGGCTGTGGCCTGCGAAAGCGCAGATCGGCGGTTACGGGGCGTGTAACGCGAACGTGACGCACGGCAAGATTCCGGATACCCCATAGCTGAACGGACGCTACGATCATTCGACTCTGGGAGAACTATGGATGTTACTCCAGTAAACGACCTGTGAACGGGAGCCGAGCGGGGATGGCCGAGGAGCGGGCGTGGCTGCGGCGGATCCGCCGTCCCGGGCCACTGGTGGCGTTGTCGATCGCCTACCTGGCCCTGGTGTCCGGGGTGATGATCTGGCGCGGCATCTCGGTGTCACCGGACTACCTGCTGCTGTGCATGGTGCCGCTGGCCCTGCTGACCGGGCGGTTCGTGGCCTTCCTGCGCGACTGGGTGCCGTTCGTGGCCCTGTTCCTGGGCTACGAGGCGCTGGCCGGGATCGCCCCCAAGCTCGGCGTCCCGCCCAAGGTCTGGCCCATGGTCCACATCGAGCGGTGGATCTTCGACGGCCGGTCCCCCAACGAGGTGCTGCAACGCCACTTCGGTCACCTGCACTGGCTGATCGTCGCCTGCACGGTGGTCTACTTCTGCCACTTCCTGTACCCGCTGCTGATCGGGCTCGTGCTGTGGCTGATCAACCGGGCGTTCTTCCTCCGCTACGTGGTGGCCCTGCTCGGCATGTCGTTCCTGGCCTTCGTGGTGTTCCTGCTGGTGCCGACCGCGCCGCCGTGGCTGGCCAACGACTGGCACGCCCTGCCCGGCGTGCACGACCTGGTGTTCCGGACACTGCCCAGCTCGCTCAGCCCCTACTTCAAGCGGCTGGACGCCGACCCGGTGGCCGCGTTCCCCTCGCTGCACGCGGCCTACCCGACGCTGGGGGCGCTGGCGTTGTGGCAGGTGAACCGCAAGACCGCGTACTTCACCGTGCCGTGGTGCTTCATCGTCTTCTTCAGCGTCGTGTTCCTGGGCCAGCACTACGCGATCGACGTGTTCGGCGGGATCGCGGTGGCCGTGATCACCTGGCTGGTCATGAACTACCTGATCGTGCCCCACGTGCGGGCCCTGTCGGCCAGCACCGGGGCGGAGGAGCGCGTCGTGGCCGCGGACGAACCCGGGCCGGGGGCGGTCGCGGACGGTTACCGGGCCGGGGCGGCCGCCGAACCCGAAGCCGAGCTCCAGGAGCCCGCGCAGACGGGCGGTGACACCGCGGGGACCGCGGTCGCGACGCCGCCCGGGGGTTCCCGGAAGCGGTAGAGCAGGATCGACCCGTCCAGCACGCGCACCGGGCACCAGCGGCGCAGCCAGCTCAGCTCGGCCCGGTTACTGCTGTTGAGGGCGGTCACCGAGACGGCGACCCAGCCGGTTACGCGCGGGACCGGCCCGGCCGGCAGCGGCCGGGCCCCGCGGATGGCCGTCGTGTCCACCCCGCGCGGGCCGAAGTACAGCACGTACGGGTGGTGCGCCGCGCTCCAGGCGCTCAGCGCGTACAGGCCCTGCCCCCAGTCGACGTTGGAGTCGGTCACGGCGGTGTAGGCGGGCCGGAACGGCCAGGTCGTCCACGCGATCGACTGCGGGAACGAGGCGGCGGTAGCGGCCACGGTCAGCGTGGTCGCGGCAGCGATCCCGGCCAGCGCTGTCCGCCGGGCCGCCGGGCGCCAGCGCGCCGCCAGCGGCACCAGCGCCCCGGCCAGCGCGGCGGCCAGGGCCAGCGTGGGCAGCAGGTAGCGCAGGCCCACATCACGCGGCGTGGCCAGGTCGAAGGCGGCCAGCGCGGCCGCGGGCAGGCCCACGCCCCAGACGGCCGCGCGCCGGTTGTTCCGGGGCAGCCAGCAGCAGGCCACCAGCCCGGCCACGAGCAGCAGCAGGCTGGCCAGGGGCCACTTGATGACCAGGGTGACCGGCCAGAACCACCAGCGGCCGCCCTGGTAGGCGGTACCGGCCACGAAACCCGCGGCCGACTGGGTGTCCTGGGCGCCCAGGAAGTGCAGGCCATCCAGGTACGGCCGCGGCAGGACCACGGCCGGCTGGGTGATGACGGCGGGGTCGAGGACCAGGTAGCCGAGCCACAGCCCGGCCAGGCCGATCAGCGCGGGCAGGGCGGTGTGCCCGGCGATCCGGCCCACGACGGGCCAGCCCCGGATCGGCCACTGGCGGCGCACCTCGGCGACCAGGACCACGGCCAGGCCGCAGGCCACCACCAGCAGCCCGGAGAGCTGGCTGCCGGCCACGGCGGCGAAGGCCAGCCCCAGGCAGCCCAGGGCGCGCCGGGTCCGCCGCCGCAGCCAGCGCACCAGAGCCCAGGAGCTCAGAGCGGTGGCCAGGGTGAACGGGATGTCCACGCCGTCCAGGTGTCCGATACCGAGCACGAACGGCGACGCCAGCCACAACGCGCCAGCCAGCAGACCGGCCAGGGAAGAGCCGAACAGGTCCACGGCCAGGGCGAACAGGACGAAGGCCACGGCCACGGTCTCGGCCAGCGGAACCAGCCGGGACGCGAACGTGACCGACCGCACGTCCCCGGCCGCCAGCTGGGCGTCCAGGAACCGGGCCGCGTAGGCCTGCTCGTCGTTGCCCGACCAGGAGCCGTTGGGCGGAATGACGGGATGGGTGAACAGGACCGGCAGCGCGGCCAGGGCCTTCGGCAGGGGCGGATGCTCGTCGTTGAGGGTGAGGTCGTGATGCAGGATCCCGGCCAGGCCCGCCGACACGTAGACCGGCTCGTCGAAGGTTGGCCCGTCCGACCAGGCCTCGGAGACGCCCAGGGCCAGGAACCCCACGGCCAGCAGGACGAGGGTCAGCAGCGGGACGAAGCGCCGCCTCCGTGCCCCCAGGGGATCGGCGCGGCGCTCACTGTCGGCCTGGACGGCGACCATGGGGCGAGGATACGGTCCCGATCGCACCAAACCGGACGACGAGATGCCCCGCCCCGGCGGGCTGGGACCGGGGCGAGGCATCGGCTGGAAACACTCAGACCTTGGTCAGCATTTCGAAGAAGGCCCGGTAGTCGCGCAGGGCGTTGCGCAGGTTCTCGGTGTCCGAGCCCTGATCGCCCTGCTTGTCCCAGGAGCCGCGCAGCGTCTGCTCACGCTCCTGCAGCGCGTTGACCAGCGAACTGGTCACCTGGGAGACGAGGTCGGCGGCCTGGGACACCGAGCCCCGGGGGTCGTCCACGAAGGACGACTGGATCCGGGCCCAGTCGTCGTGCAGCTCCGCGCCGTGGGTGACCAGGGCGGCCGAAGCGGCCTGGACGCCGGTGGTGCTGCCGGTGCCGGGCGCGCCTGGGACTGGAGTGGCCAGTGTTGTGCCAGGTGCAGTCGTGGCGCCTGGGGTTGTGGCCGCCGGGGCGGCGGGGTCCGGAGTGGTGACCGAGCTGGCCGTGGTGGCCGAGGTCGACGTTTCTCCCGCGTCCTCTGTGGTTGGTGTCGGTGCGTTGGGGTCGGCCGGGGCGCCGGAGCCGCGGGTAAAGGCCGAGTCCGGGGCTACTTCGGGGTCGCGGGTGGTCCGCAGGTCAGAAGTGGCTGCTGTGGCGCCCGGGGTCTCCGAGGTACTTGAAGTGCTCACGGCATCCAGGTCTTCGGAGGTGGCCGGGGCGTCCGGGTCGACCGGGGCGTCCGGGTCCGCGGTGGCTTGGGTGCCGCTGGCGACCGGGTCACCGGTCACCGGGTCGCGGTCGCCGGTCACGGAGCCGTCGCCGGTCACCGAGCCGTCGCCGGTCACCGAGCCGTCGCTGGTCACCGAGCCGTCTTCGGGGTCGGTGCGCTCCGCCGCGGGCTCACCGGCCTGGCCGGGCACGATCGAGCCGTCCCGGCCCGCAACGTAGCCGGGGCCCTTGTCACCGGCCACCCACTCGCCGGGGGTGTCGGACGGCTCGTCGCCGGTGTCGTCCGCGTGACGGCCGGTCGCGATCCCGTCGCCGATGGGGGTGTCGGCGGTGTCGTCGTCGGTGTCGAGCGGGTCGCGGAGCGGGTCCCCGTGGCCACGGAGCGACTGATCGCCGCGCTCGTCATCCGGCTCACGGAACAGCGGGTCGTCGCTGGTCGCCGGGTCTTGCCCGATGCTCGTTTCCTGGTCGCGCGGCATCAGCTCATCCTCTCGTTGACCGCTGAGGCGAGACGGCTTCGTCGGTGCCGACGGGGCCGGCCGGGTCAGCCGAAGTTCCCTGGGTGGACGCCGGGACGTCCGTGGCCCGCGTCTCCGCGGTGGCCGGAGGCTCGGTCGCGACCGGAGTCTCGGTGGCGACGGGAGCGGTGGTGTCGGACGACGGCGCCGCGTCGGCCGGAGCGGTGGCCGGAGCGGTGGCCGGGTCCGGGGTGGCCCCGGTCGCGTCGCTGGTCGCTTCGGCGTCGGTGCCGGCGCGGGCGGGGTCGGCTGGCGTGCCGAGCAGCTCGTGGAACAGCTCGCGGTACCGCAGCATGGCGTTGCGCAGGTCATCGGTGGTGGCGGCCCCGGACCCGGCGCGCTCGCTGATGGCCCGGGCCTCGCGGTAGCGGGTCAGCGTGGGCGCGTGATCGACGGACAGGGCGTCCATGGCCTCGTCGTGGTCGTCGGTCGGGTAACCGCGCACCCGCATGACCGTGGTCACCAAGGTGGCGGCCTGGGTCACCGACTCGGTCGGGGTATCGACGAACCGTTCCTGGATGGCGTTCCATTCGCCCTGGTAGCGGGCGCTTTCGTCGCTGGTCAGCGGCCGGATGTCGAGCTTGGCCACACGCCGCTGGCGAGCGGACAGTTCCGCTTCGGCCTTACGGCGGTTGCCCGTCTCGGACACGACCCGGTCGTACTCGGGGCCAAATTGCTGGCGCAGCCGGCGTCTGCGCATTTCCATCGCACCTAGCGCCACTGCGGCAATCACCACGACGATGACAACCACGATGGCAATCACGGCTCCGGTTGACATGTTTACCTCCCGAATGGGGTTGAGCCACACCCCGGATTCCCTGGGAGATCGACACTAAACAGCAAGCCTCGGGTCAATCGATGGCAAAGTCACCGGCCGCCCGGACGCCCCCGCCAGTGGTGATCATGAATCAGCGACCGGGCCTCCCATGCCGGACAGACCGGGGCAGATCACGACATAGCACTTTCCCGCGCAGCAGGCGGCCCCCAGTCGGCCGACTGAATGCGCCGCCCCAGCTGAAAGGCAGGCGGTCATGGAAGTGCCACCCACCGCTGGACCTGACGGCCATTGGCCGAGGTGGCCGTAATAGCGGCTGAGTGCATGCTGACCTGCGCTTTGACCACGCTGGGGCCGACCCGAAATCACGGCCTCATTTATTAGTTGAAGGTCTCGTGACTGGCTCGCCCTAAAAGCAGACGAGAATGCACTCAGGGCTGCCTGACGACCCGAACTTGGTGACCTTCGACTAAATAAGATCGGGAAATGATCATCAGACGGTCACCGGCGAGCGCGTCCTCAGGCCGGGCGGCGGGCGCGCGGGCTGGGCGCACCGGTGTGCGGCAGCCGGCCGTACCACTCGGCGCCGGGGATGACGCGGCCCATGATGGCCTGGGAGATGTCTCGCAGCTGCCCGACCTGCTCCGGACGCAGCGCGTCGATGACCAGGTCGCGGACGGCGGCCACGTGGCCGGGAGCGGTGGCTTCGACCTTGGCCATGCCCTCGTCGGTCAGCACGGCGTTGGTGTACCGGCCGTCGCCCGGGCAGGCCTCACGCCGGACCCAGCCGCGGCGCTCCAGCCTGGTCACTACGTGTGACAGCCGGGACAGCGATCCATTGGCCAGCACGGCCAGGTCGCTCATGCGCAGCGCGTGGTCGGGCGCCTCGGAGAGCCGGGAGAGCACCATGTACTCGAAGTGGCTGATGCCCGCGTCACGCTGAAGTTGCGCATCCAGCGCGGCTGGGAGCTTGATGAACACACCCACCAGCCGTATCCAGGCGTCGCGCTCGTCGTCGGTCAGCCACGACGGCTCGGGGTCCGTTCCGGACGGCGGGCGGGCGGGACCCTGATCGGGACGGTCGGCGGCCATCATGAAACTAGCCTACGCGGAGTAGTCGGGACAGAGGCGGGGGGCAGGGACAGGGAGGCGGCCGGCAGGACACAAGGTGATCCGGGCGCGCAGGCCTGTTCGCAGTCAATGATCACGAATTGGTAACCGTCACCGGGCCGGAAAGTGTCACACTCTGCTGGCCGGTGGCGGGGGCGGGGCACCCGGGCGCGGCGCGGGACTTGACGATCGGCGGTTGCCTTCATACTGTTAGTTGAAGCTTCAAGTTATTGGAACGGGGTGACGGCCGTGGGCTCGCCATTGTTTCCTGAGGTGCCAGGCGGGGCGTTCGACCAGTTCGTGGGCGACGCCGAGCAGGTCAGCCAGGCTCAGCGGGTGTGGACGCCGGACGACGGGCCGATGCCCGCGCTCTATCTCAGCCACGGGGCGCCGCCGTTGTTCGACGACGCGCCCTGGATCGGCGAGCTGTTCACGTGGGCGCAGACGCTGCCCAAGCCGCGGGCCATCCTGATCGTCAGCGCGCACTGGGAGTCGGCACCGATGATGCTGTCGGCCTCGGGGGCGGCGACGCCGCTGGTGTACGACTTCGGCGGATTCCATCCGCGGTACTACCAGATGACGTACCGCACGCCGGACGCCGGCGACCTGGCCCGGCGGGTGACCGCGCTGCTGCCGGACCGGGAGCCGGTACACGAGCACCCGAGCCGCGGGCTCGACCACGGGGCCTGGGTGCCGCTCAAGGTGATGTACCCGCTGGCCGACGTGCCCGTGCTGCAGCTCAGCCTGCCCACGCACGACCCGGGGCGGCTGCTGGAGATCGGGCGGCGGCTCCGGCCCCTGCGCGAGGACGGCGTGCTCGTCATCGGGTCCGGGTTCATGACCCACGGGCTGCCGTTCCTGACCCGGGAGATGGTCGTCGAGGGCCAGGTGCCGTCCTGGTCGGCCGACTTCGACGCCTGGGCGGCCGACGCGCTCGGCCGCGGCGACGTGGAGACGCTGGCCCGCTACCAGGCCGAGGCGCCGGGCATGCCGTACGCGCACCCGACCGTGGACCATTACATACCGCTGTTCATCACGCTGGGCGCGGCCGAACGGCCCGACCAGCCGGTGAGCACGGCGATCGAGGGCTACTCGCTGGGGCTGTCCAAGCGGTCGTTCCAGGTCGCCTGAGACCGCGGGCTTTGGCCCTGCGGTCGCAGGGAGCTCTGGAGGGCTCCGGGGACGAAAAATCCGCGCTCGCAGGGCGCCGGCGCGGCCGCGCTGCCTCGCCGGACGACCCCTGCGGCACGGTTCTCGTAGAACGTACGTCCGGTTTAACAACGAATTAACGTACTGGTATGTAACAAGTCGGACTCAGCGTTCTGAGGTGGCTGGGGCTGATGGGGCCGGTGGGGCTCGGTTCGGGCCGGGCGCCTCAGGCGGGGGCGCCTTCTGCGGGGGCGAGCTTCTGGATCTCGGCCCACAGGTCGCGGTAGGCGCGGGTGGCCGGGCTGCGCGGGGCGAACGTGGGCACCGGGGCGCGTTCCACGGCCATCCGCTCGATGACGGCCAGGGCCGGGATCGTCGTGGCCGCGACGTCCGTGCGCTGGGCGGGCAGCTGCTCGGCGATCTCCCGGTGCAGCCGCTTGCGCCGGTCGACCATGGAGAAGAAGGCCAGCACCTCGGGCCGCGGGCCGCTGAAGCCGGACACGAACTCGGTCAGCTGGTCCAGCGTGCGCACGGACAGGGTGGCCGGGATCAGCGGGACCAGGATCAGGCCGGCCGCGTGCAGCACGTTCTCCGAGACCAGGGACACGCTGGGCGGGCAATCCAGGAACACGATGTCGTAGTCGCCGGCCAGCGGCTCGAGCAGCCGGGACAGCTGACGGACCGGCTTCTTGGCGTCGTCCAGCAGCAGGTCCATGTTCCGGTAGGTGAAGTCGCCGGGCAGCAGGTCGAGCCCGTCGAAGTCGGTGCCCTTGATCGCCCCCTCCAGGGTGCGGGTGCCCTTGATGAGAGCCTTGCCGCCGCCCTTGACCCGGGCCCGGACGCGGAACATATAGGTGGCCGCGGCCTGCGGGTCCAGGTCCCAGAGCAAGGTGCGCAGGCCGTCCTGGGCGGCCAGGTAGGCCAGGTTGACGGCGGCCGTGGTCTTGCCCACGCCACCCTTGATGTTGTAGGTCGCGAACACCCTCATGCGCGGGTCCAGGCGGGGGCGGCGGTCCGGGGAGCCGAGTTCAGCGCGTCCAGCCGGCGCCGGCCCGCGCTGCCCGCGAACGCGGCGAACCGGCCCGCGAACTCGGCCCGGGCCTGCCGCTGCCGCAGCCCGAGCTGGCCCGCCAGCTCCCCCATGGCCAGCAGCGCCGGGGCCGGGGCGGCCTGCCGGGCCAGCATGGCCGCGGCCAGCGACTGGATCTCGTGCTGCTGCACCTCGCTGTCCTGGAACTCGCCCAGGCAGTCCTGCACCCGCTTGAGGTCGCCGACCATGGCCTGCTGGGCCTGCGGATCGTGCAGGCTGGCGAAGAATTCGAGCACGTAGCGCAGCTCCTTGCAGCGTTTGCGCAGGGTGTGCAGGCTTTCGGCGGGCGAGTCATCGGTGATGGCGGCGCCCATCCGGATCACCTTGTTGTAGGCGCGCCGGGTGCGGGCGGCGGCCAGGTCCGCGGTCCGGGGGCTGGCCGGGCTGCGGCGGTTGGCCCTGGGGACCAGCAGGGCCTTGCGCCAGTCCCCCAGCACGGTGGCGAACCGGTCCGACCGCAGCCCCCGGTTGAGGGCCCGGCGCGCGGCCGTACGGCGCCGGGTCAGGTACACCCGGAACGGCTCCAGATCGGCGGGCTGGGCGGCGACCAGCCCGGCCGCCCGCGACGGCAGCTCCTCCAGCTGGACGTCGAGATCGCGCAGCGGGGTGGTGATGTCGCCGAGCCAGCGGAACTCGGAGGCGAAGCGCAGGGTCAGCTCGCCGGGCAGCTGGTCGCCCAGCAACTTGAGCGCGGAACGGGTGCGCCGGACCGCGACGCGCAGGTCGTGCAGGAATTCGGTGTCGGTGTCGTGCAGGACGCCGTCGACGTTGGCTTCCAGGGTGTCCAGCTGCTGGAGCAGCAGGGCGGACACCGCCTCGCGGCCGGGCATGGCCGGGCGCAGCTTGAGATCGACCTTGCCGCTGTAGTCCAGGGCGTGGCGGCCCGCGGCCTCGAGCGCGGCCTCGAGGGGGGTCTGGCGGCTGGTGGCGATCCCCGGCGTAGCGGCCAGCAGGTGGCGGGCCCGCCGGGCGGCGGGCTGATAGCCACGGACCTCGCTGACGCTGAGCCGGGCCGGGAGCGGGTCGCGGCCGGGCCGGGTGCCGGGCCGGGTGCCGGGCCGAGTGAAGGTGTCGATGTGCAGGCGGGCGACCGTCTTCTGGTCCGGGTTGAGCAGGCGCAGCTCGCTGGTCTGGCCGGTGGCGGTGGCCACGGCCAGCAGGGCCCGGTTGGCGATGATCTTGGCCAGGCGATCCTTGAGGGGGCCGTCGGGGAGGGCTTCGATGCGGGCGGGCCAGCCGGGGGTCCGGGTGCCGGGGGTCCGGGGGCCGGGGGTCCGGGTCCGGGTCGTGCGATCGATGACGGCCGTGATCTGGGTGCCGTCCTGGGTGGTGAGTACCAGCTCAGTGGCGTTCCGGTCGGTGACCTGCTGCAGCGTGAGGCCGGCTCGGTACAGGCGCCAGTCGAAGGTGTCCAGCCAGATCCGCCGGGCCCGCCGCGTGGGGCGATCGGCGCCGGTCACGGTGAAGGCCGTGGACAGTTCCGCGCGCACCTGATCGAGCCGCTGCCGGCTGGGTTCAGCAAGCAAAAGATCGCGCGATCGGGCCTCCACGTCGCGGACGGTATCACCCGCAGGTGGCCCTATACCAGACCACCTCAGGCGTGGCGATGGATGTAGGTGCAGGTCAGGTGAATTTTTGCGGTCCAAATTGCGAACAAAGGCACAAAAGGCCGATGACAAAGGTTTTCCATGGGTTGGCGATGGGTGGGCTGACGGTGACGCTAAGTATTCGGCGCCGCCTTCCGGCCCTGGGGCTCAGCGCAGTTTTCGTGGCGCTGGTGGCTGGCGTGACTGACGGGGCTGTGGGGCTGCGGACTTGACGGGCCGGGCTGGCAGGCCGCGAGCGGGCTCAGCTGGTGGGGGGCCACGGGACGCCGGTGAGGGCGGTGATCTCGGCAGGGTGGGGCATGGCGGCCTGGGTGCCGCGCCGGGTGGTGGCCACCGCGGCCGCGGCACTGGCGGCGCGGACCGCGGATTCCGGGGTGGCCCCGGCGCCGATCGCGGTGGCCAGCGCCCCGACGAAGGTGTCGCCGGCGCCCACCGAGTCCACGGCGCGCACCGGGAAGCCGGACACGGTGACGGTCCCGTCCGGGCCGGCGTAGGCGGCTCCGGCTGCACCCGCCGTCACCACGGCGCGGGCGGCTCCGGCGGACAGCAGTTCCCCGGCGGCCGCGTCGGCGTCGGCCAGGCCCGACACCGGGTGGCCCAGGACGGCCGCGGCCTCGATCTCGTTGACCACCAGCCAGTCGACACCGGCGGCGAGCAGGTCACCCACGCGGGACGGGACCGGGGCCAGGTTCAGCAGGCAGATCAGCGCGCCCGCGCCGTCCTGGCCGGCCCGTTGGGCCTCGTGAGCATGATGGGCCTCGCGGGCCTGACTCAGGGCGGCGGTGATGGCCAGCGCGGGAATTTCGGCGGAAATGACGAGCACGTCGACCGGGTGCTCGAAGGCGGACCGGACCTCTTCGTCCCCGACCGTCTCGTTGGCCCCGGCGGCCACGGTGACCATGTTCTCCCCGAACGGGTCCACCGGGATCAGGGCCAGGCCGGACGCGGTCCCGGGAACCTGCCGGACGGCGGAGGTGTCGACCGACTCGGAATCGAGGGCCTCCAGCAACCGGACACCGAAGTCGTCCGCACCAACGCAACCCGCCATCCGCACCTCGGCCCCCAGGCGGGCCGCGGCCACCGCCTGGTTGCCACCCTTGCCGCCGGGCGCGAACCGGGCCGCGGAGCCGAGCACGGTCGCCCCGGGGCGAGGCAGTTCAGGCACGGACACCGAGATGTCCATGTTCATGCTGCCCAGTACGGTGACCCGCGGCGTCGCCGGCATGCCCTGCTCCTACCCGCCGTGCTTCCGCGGCCCGCGGCGGACGAGGGGCCGGACCAGCGCGGGCTCAGCCGGGCTGGATGGCCGGGTCCTCCACCCGGCTCGCCCGCCAGGCGAGCACCATGGCCAGCCCCGAGGCGACCGCTCCGGTCAGCATCGCGACCCGGTCACCGGAAGCCCCGGCACCGTGGCCGACAGCCACCGCCACCGCCGGCAGCAACGCGGCCCCGATGGCCGCGCCGATCTGACGGCTGGTGTTGATCATCCCACCGACCAGACCCTGATCGCGGTCGGGCACCCCGCGGCTGGCGATGACGATCGAGCCGAAAGCCGTACCGGCCGTGCCGAACCCGATCAGCATCACGGCCAGCATCAGCGGGCTGTAGCCGTGGGCGGGCAGCTGGGTCAGCACCAGGAAGCCGGTCGCGGCCAGCGCGGCGGTTACCGCGAGCATCTTGCGGACCCCGCCGAACCGGGCGGCCAGCTGGCTACCGTAGATGCCGGCCGTGAACCCGGCCACGCCCTGCGGGGCGATGGCCAGCCCGGTGATCAGCGGCGACTCGTGCAGCACCTCCTGGAAGTACAGCGACAGCACGAGCATCTCGCCGCCGTTCCACAGACCCATCAGCAGGGCCAGGACACTCCCCCGGCGCAGGCCCGCGTGCTGGAACATGTCCAGGCGGATGAGCGGCTCGGGGTGGTGAGCCTCGGCCAACGCGAAGCCCAGCACGGCCGCCACCGCCACCGCGGCCGAGCCCAGCACCGGCAGGGACAGCCAGCCGAACACGTTGCCTTCCGACACCGCGAACACGGCCAGCGCCACCGCGGCGGTGATCAGCAGGGCACCGCGCACGTCCAGGTGCCGCCCGTTCCGCGCGTCGCGCAGGTTGGCCGAACGGCCGAGCACCCGCGGCGTGATCAGCGCGGCGACGATTCCCACTGGCACGTTGACCAGGAAGACCGCGCGCCAGCTGGTCAGCTCGACCAGGACGCCGCCCAGCACCTGCCCGGACACGAAGCCGAGCGAGGCGGTGGCGCCATAGAGGCCGAGGGCGCGCGTGCGTTCGCGCCCTTCGGGGAAGCTGGTGGTGATCAGGGACAGCGCGGCGGGCATGACCACGGCCGCACCGGCGCCCTGGATCACCCGGGATGCCAGCAGCAGCACCGGGTCCTGGGCCAGACCACCGGACAGTGAGGCCAGCGAGAACGCGACCAGCCCGACCACGAACATTCGGCGACGGCCGAGCAGGTCGGCGGCGCGGCCACCGAGGATGAGCAACCCGCCGAACGCGATCGCGTACGCGGTGACCACCCAGTCGACCGACGACGCGGACAGGTGCAGCTCGCGCTGGATGGAAGGCAGGGCCACGTTCACGATCGAGAAGTCGAGCACCATCATGAAGCTCGCGACCAGAATGAGAGCCAGGCGGATTATCTTGCGGCGCCGGCCGGCCGTGTCCGGAGCCGTCCCCGAGACGGGGGTGGCGGCTGGGACCTGAACAGCCGTTGCGGCATCTGGCGTTTCTGGGGTGGGAGTGCTCGGGGTTTCGCGGGCTGGTGAGGTTGCCTCGGCAGCTGAGGTTGCCTCGGTTGTTGAGATTGCCTGGGCTGACGGGGCGGTCTGGGCTGACGGGGCCTTCGCATCAGCTGGGACTGCTGGTGCGCTAGGGGCCACTGAGGTGCCCGGGGCGGCTGGGACGGCTGGGGCGTCCGCCGCGCCTACGGGACGTTGCGTGTCCTGGGTGCGGTGCGCGCGCAGCGTGAAAGGGTGGGCGGATTCGCGATGGCCGCGGGAACGGCGGTGGACCTTTCGGGCGGAGGGAGCATGCAGAGAAGCTGGTCGCGACGACTGCGATCGGCTGGACCGGCCCGGCATGCGTGACGGCGGCATGATGTCCTTCGAAATAAAAATACGGAACGGTTCGTTTCGAATACCTCTGTCATGAACCGTACCAATGGAGCAGGTATTCCGGCTGGCCAGATGGGTGAAGGTGACCCAGTGAACACTGATGGGCCGTCGACCGAGAGCCGCGCAGGTGCGACGGCCCGAGGCTCGGCGGGCGCTTCGGGCGCGGGTTCGGCGGCCGCGGGCGCGGGCTCGGGGGGCGCGGGCGCGGGCTCGGGGGGCGCGGGTGGGACGACGGGATCCGGGAGCGACGGCCGGGCCGGGAGCGGGACGACGGGGTCGGGTAGCGAGGCCAAGGCG
>DATDIH010000087.1:0-4127 GCA_036521155.1 Streptosporangiaceae bacterium | reverse complement strand
CCAGGTTGAGGGTGGAGGAGATGTCGGTGCTGGCGTCGCCGACCCGGCCGATCTGGACCCAGGCGGCGACGGCGTAGATCAGCCCGGCCACCAGGTACACGCTGATCAGCAGCTGGGTGGACCGGATGCCGACCAGCCGGGTGGCCTCCGGGTCGTCACCGACCGCGTAGACGTGCTTGCCCCAGGCGGTCCGGCCCAGGCAGTAGCCGAGCACGACGTACAGGGCGATGGTGATCAGCACGCCAACGGAGATCTTGAACGAGCCCAGGCTGATGATGTTGCCCGTCCACAGCAGGAGGTTGCCCGGTTTCGGGGTCAGCGTCTGGCCGTTGGCGTACTTCAGCCCGGCCGCGGTGAACACCCCGAGCGTGCCCAGGGTGGCGATGAACGGCGGCACGTGGAACCGGGTGACCAGCACGCCGTTGATGCCGCCGCAGATCAGGCCGATGACCAGCCCGATGATCAGGGCCAGCACCACCGGCACGCCGGAGTTGATGGCCAGCCCGGCCATGACCATCTGGGCCAGGATCATGACCGCGCCCACCGACAGGTCGATCCCGGCGGTCAGGATGATGATGGTCTGGCCCAGGGCCAGCAGCGCGATCACCGCGACCTGCTGGAGCATGATCGACAGGTTGGCGAGGGCGAAGAACCTGGTGTTGAT
The DNA here is from genome assembly GCA_036521155.1 of Streptosporangiaceae bacterium. GTDB lineage: Bacteria > Actinomycetota > Actinomycetes > Streptosporangiales > Streptosporangiaceae > Bog-532. Next base: position 3,463 of record DATDIH010000087.1, on the reverse strand, counting down.
CAGGCCGAAGATCACCGCCGCGAGGATCAGCACGATCAGCGGGCCCAGCGACGGGTGCGCATGCAGCGCGGCCTGGAACGGGTTGGCCCGGCGGCGCGAGGCCGGCGGGGCGGCCCCGGACGGCGCGCCGGAGCCGCCGCCCGGGGTGGTGGTGACGGTGCCGTCGGTCATGACCGGCCTGCGCTGCACGCCGGCACGCGGGTCAGCATGCGGTCAGCCCCAGCACTTGTTCTTGGCGGCCGCGGCGGTGATGCTGGCCACCCCGGTCTGCGGCGAGTCCGTGTACAGCTGGGTGCCGGTGTTGTAGAAGTCCTGGCCCGCCTGGTTGGCGGGCTTCTTCCCGGTCTTGGCGAACTTGGCGATGGCGTCCACGCCGTCCAGCGCCATCTTCCCGGGGAACTGGCCCGCGGTGGCGCCGATCTCGCCGTTGGCCACGAACGGCAGGTTGGTGCAGCCGCCGTCGATGGTCACGATCGACACGCTGGTCTTGCCCGCGGACTTCAGGGCCTTGGCCGCGCCTTCGGCGGCGGGCTCGTTGATCGCGTAGACCACGTTGATGCCGGAGTCCTTGGACAGGCAGTTCTCCATGGCGGTCTGGCCGCCGGTCTGCGAGCCGTTGGTGGCCAGCTGGCAGGCGATCTTGTAGGTGCCGCCCTTGCCCCCGGTGTACTGGCCGCCCTTCGGCTCCTGGCCGTTGACGTTGGGGTTGCCGACCTTGATGCCCATGCCCTCCAGGAACCCGTGGTCGCGGTCGACGTCCACGGTGATGACCTGGTTGGCCAGGTCGTCGAGCATGGCGATGTCGGCGCTCTTGCCGCCGAGCTTGGCCGCCTCCCACTTGCCGTCCAGCAGGCCGGCCTGGGTGTTGTCGGTCGCGTAGGTCACGTTGGCCACGGTGGCCGGGATGGGCGGGGTGTCGACCGCGACCACGACCAGGCCCTGCTGTTTGGCCTGATTGAGGGCGCTGTTCACCGCGTCGCCGTTGAGGGCGATGATGATGCCCTTGTCGCCGGCCGAGATCGCGTCGTCGATCTGGGTGATCTGCGAACTGGTGTCGTCGTCGGAGTTGCCCGCGGTGACCTGCAGGTCGACGTTCAGCTTCTTGGCTTCGGTCTTGGCCGTCTTCTCCATCGAGATCCAGTAGGGGTTGGTGAACTCCTTGAGGATCAGGGCGACCTTGGTGCTTCCGCCGGAGCCGCCACCGCCGCCGCTGCTGCCTCCGCCACTGGAGCTGCAGGCGGCCAGGGCGAGGACGGCCGCGGCAGCTCCTGCGAAGCAGGAGAGAGCGGATGACCTGCGGATTCGTCGGGTTCGGGGAGCGGAACGGTGGGCTCTGCGGACGGGGGCAGCGGGATTCATCAGCGAACCTCCACGTTCAGGCGACGCTGCCCGGAAGTTAAGCCCAAACAAACTGTTTGGCAATATCTGAGCCGAAACTGTCTGTTTGGGTAGTTGATGATCGAGTGTCTGTTTAGGCGAGGCGGAACGAGTGCGGCTCCCGGGAACCGCGATCAGCGGGACCGGGTCAGGGCAGTCGGAGCCAGAGTCAGACCTTCGATAAACATCGGCAGACCCGCGTGGCGAGAACGCAGGCCTGAGGTGGGCAGACCCGCGTGGCGAGAACGCAGGCCTGAGGTGGGCAGACCCGCGTGGCGAGAACGCGGGTCTGAGATGGTGCCCGCCACGTTGCGACGGCCCCCGTAGGTCGTCGCAGTGGCTACGGGCCTGACCTGGCTTGTCTACGGGTGGTACTGCTCCTGGAGGCTGGTGATGGAGTAGATCGAGCCGCCGACCAGAAAGATCTTGGTGTCGCCGTCGGTCTTGAGGTACGAGGCCAGCTGGCTGGGCTTGATCGGCTCCGGCTTCATCTGGGTGACCGGGAAGGTGACGATCGAGGCGTCCGGGACCGTCTGGCCCATCTCGGGAGCGGTCGTGCTGAAGTGGAAGTCATCCGGGCCACCGCACACGATCACCTCGGCGTAGCCGTGAATGGTGAGCGATCCGTTGCTGTTCTGCTGCACCTGGCTGATCTGCATGAACCGGTCGTGGTCGCGCTTGTAGGCGCAGCTCTCGGTGCTGGCGACCGGGCCGCCCGGGTTGACCGTGGCCGTGGGCGTGGCGGCCGGGCTGGCCGGCGCGGGCGCGACGGCCGTGGTCGCGGGCGCGCTGGGAGCGGCCGCGGCCGCCGGCGAAGCCGGGCTGGCTGACGCACTGGCCGAGGCGGTGGGTGTGGGGTGCGATGACCCGCAGGCGCTGACCAGCATCGTCCCGGCGATGACAGCGGCCCCCGCGAGCCAGCGCCCCCGCGCTGACTTAATCACACTGTTTGGCTGCATGCGGTAAATGCTATGGACGGCAGATTTCCGGACAAGGGAAGCGCTCCCCACAGTGCTCCCCATTGGGCTCCCCATTGGGCTCCCCATTGGGGGGAAACACCTGTTCAGAGGCTGTTGCCGAACCGCAGGGCGGCGTCGAGACGATCGGCGCGGGCTTCGAGATCACCGATTTCCAGGGGTTCGGCCAGACCCGGATCGACGGCGGCCACGGCCTCGCGCACGGTCTCGGTGAAGTGCACGGTGCCGTCGTCGTCGATGCGTTCCACGCCGTCGGCGAGCCCCTGCTGTTCGTTGTAGCGCACGGCCTGTTCCTCGGTCAGGCCGGGCGGCAGATCCAGGCTGACCTCGCCCTGGTCGATCCGCACCGGGTAACCGCCGGGCCGTCCGCCCGGGGACGGCGTCGACCAGCGCAGCGGACGGCCCCCGGCCAGCAGCGCGTGCAGCACCGGTATCGACGACGCGGCGGTCGCGAAGTTGGACCGTTGCGGGTCCGGGGCCAGCGGCGGCCCCTGGTAGGCCAGGGTGTCATCGAGGATGCCGTCCTCGCCCACGTAGACCCGGGGCCGGGCCGCCGGGTCGTCGGGCGGCCGGGACTGCCGGACAGCAGTGAGCTGGGAGTGGTGGGCCAGGACGCGGAGCAGCGGCAGCTCGGCCTCCGGGTTACGCGCGCGCAGCACCGCCCGGGCCCGGAGCAGGATCATGGCCACGTTGCCGAGCCCAACCGTGGGCGCCAGACCCAGCCGGGCCAGCACCGGGCCGGTCACGTCGGGGAACGAGACGTTGGCGACCGGGCCCTCCCAGCCGGCGTCGGTGACGGCCTGCATGACCGCCAGCGGGACCGGCAGGTTGTAGGGCAGTCGCAGCGCGAACCCGGTGGCACCGATGGCCCGGGCCGCCTCGTCGTCGCGGTCGGCCAGGGCGTAGGGGCCGCGCCCGGACGCCGACAGCACGATCAGGGCCGGATCGGTCGTGAAGATCAGCTTGGCGACTTCGTCGGGCTGGCGAGCGTCGGCCGCCATCGACTCGACCACGCAGTCGTAGCTGCTGGCGATCGTCGCCGCCGCCTCGGCCGCCCCCGACCGGCTGACCAGGACCAGCCGCTCGACCTGGCCGGCCGCGGCCAGCCC
>DATDIH010000086.1:0-16126 GCA_036521155.1 Streptosporangiaceae bacterium | reverse complement strand
CGGGTCCCGCTACCCCTCAGCGGGACCCGCCACTCCCCCCAGCACCCGAGGCCGGAACCTCGGGACGAGGCCGGGCTAATGGCCGACCTGCTGGGAAGTTTGTTCACCCCTTCGAGCTCGGCTCCGTTATCTGGGAAGGTCGAACTCACCGTTCTTGGCGCCGATCAGGAAGCACTCCCACTCGTGCGCGTTGAACACGTGCGGCGCCTTGCTGCGGTCCTTGGTGTCACGGACCGCCATCCCGCCGTTGGGCAGATGAGCGACTTCCACGCATCCGCCGGTGCTGCTTGCGCTGCTCTTGAACCAGCGCAACCCTGTCAGGTCGGTTTCCATCCGCCCCTTCTTTCTTGTGTTGTGGAACCCTGGTGGAAAGTAGCTTGTGGCGTGGAACCGCCTGATCAGTCCAGTTCCTTGGCGGCTTCGACGATCAGGTCGGTGGACTGGCCCGGCGAGAGAGCGGCCGCGCGGAGCCGGTCGAAGGCCTCCGCGCAGTGCTTCACTTCCCGCTCTTTCTCGAGGTAGATGATGCCGGCCACCGACTCGACGTAGGCCACGTCGGAGTCGGCACGCTCGGGGAACTCAAGGATGGAGAATGACCCGCGCAATCCCGCGTGGGAGCCGCTGGCGAACGGCAGCACCTGCAGGGTGACGTTCGGCTTGCGGCTGGCCTCGACCAGCCGGGCCAGCTGACCGCGCATGACGTCGGGGCCGCCTATGGTCCGGCGGACGACCGACTCGTCCAGGATCAGCCAGACGTCCAGGGGCGGCGTGCGTTCCAGCGAGTCCTGGCGCTTGATGCGCAGGTCGACCAGCCGCTCGATCTGCTCGTCGGAGTCTTTGACCTGAACTTCCCGCAGGATGGCCCGGGCGTAGTCCGGGGTCTGGAACAGGCCGTGGATGACCTCACCCTCGAAGCTGCGGACACCGGCGGCCTCGGCCTCAAGCCCGACGTAGATGCCGAACCCGGTCGGGAGCACGTCGTCGTAGACCGACCACCAGCCCTTACGGTGGCCCTCGCGGGCCATGTCCACCAGGACCTGGCGCTGGGACGGGTCGGTGACGCCGTACATCTCCAGCATCGCGGTGAGGTAGACCGACTTGGTCGGGGCCTTACCGGTCTCGATGCGGGACAACGTGGAAGCGGCGACGCCCAGGCGCTCGGCCACTTCTTCCAGCTTGATGGAGTGATCTTCACGCAGCTTGCGCAGCTCGGAGCCTAGCCTCCGGCGGCGTACGGTCGGACCCATGGTCACGGGCGGCTCACCTCCTCGAGCCACCTGGCCGCGTCATACCCGGCCCGATCGAACGGGGGGCAGGCAACCGGGTGGCCAGCCGCTTGGTAGCGCATGGTAACGGGATCACTTCGTACCGTTTCTCGACAAGCACGACGATACAGCACCAGGATCCGCGATGAAATCCCATCCGGGATTTCACGTGAGAAATTTGTTTCATGCACTTGCGCCGCCACCTCCATCCGGACCATCATCGTTTTTGACGCTCGGTGATGACATTATTACCCATAGCGTCGACGAGTCGTCCGGCATGGGGCAGAGACCGCCCACAACCGGGCTGCCGTGGTCACTGGGAGGGATGCGGCATGAGGCACTTCTCGGCCGGCGCTGGCCGATCCGGGCGAGGCGGACGGCCTGGCGCGCACTGGGCGGGCCGGGCCGGCGCCGACCGGGTCGACGCTGGCTGGGCGGGCACGGGCCGGGTGGGGAGCATATGACGCCGGCCACGGTGGTACTGGGCAGCCTCACCGTTCCGGGACGGCCGGAACAGGTGAGCCAGGCCCGGTCGTTCGTGGCCGGACTGGCCGGGCAGAGCGCCTGCGGCGCGGGGGCGGCCGACACGGCGGCCCTGCTGACCTCAGAGCTGGTCACCAACGCCATGCTGCACACTAACTCCGGAACGGCCGATGGCACCGTCACTATCGTGGTAGTCGATGTGGCCGACGGGCTGATGGTCGAGGTCATCGACGATGGGGCGCCGGACCATGGACCGGAAGTCCAGGGCGACCGCTACGCCGCCCATGGCCACGGCTTGTTCCTGGTCGAGCAGCTCGCGGCCCGCTGGGGCTACCTGCGCGACGTGGCCGGGACCACGGTCTGGTTCCAGTTGGACCACGACGGCGCGGGCGACGGCCTCGGCCGCTGACCGTTGCGGGGCTGGTCACACGCGGACGGCCCGCAACGGGCGGTGCCCGGTGGGCGCCCACTGGGCCCGGCGCTGCGGCCGCAGCCGGGCTCGCAGCCACTCCCCCAGCGCCCGGTAATCGACGTCCTGGCTGATCAGCACGTCGCCGCCGGGGCCGGTGCCCATCCCGCCGGTCTCGCTGACGGTGACCCGGGCCAGGCCGAACGAGGTGAACGGCAGCCGCAGGGCCGCGGCCAGGGCCAGCGGGGCGGCCGGAAACACCGCCGGGTGGTAGCGGGTGAAGAACTGCCCGATGTGCGCGGCCAGCAGGGTCTCCCAGCTGTGGCCGGCCCGGGCCGGGACGGTACCGGCCAGCCGCCGGACGGCCGGCGATGCGGCGGTGAGCTGAACCTGGCGCCCGGCGGGCAGGGCGAAGCTGACCAGCCGGAGGTGCGGTGCGGCCGCCAGCACCTGCCGGGCGGCCACCGGGTCGAGCCGGAAATTGCGCGGCGGCAATGCCTGGCCCGCGTGGTCGCTGGTGCCGGTCAGCTGGGTCACGAACAGCCGCCGGGCCAGCTCGGGCTGATGGGCCAGCAGGCCGGCCAGGTTGGAGAGCGGGCCGAGCCCGATCCAGCGGGCCGCGCCGCCGGACCGGGCCGCGGCCTCGGCCACGGCCCGGGTCACCTCGCCGGACGGGGGCGTGACCCAGTCCGGGGTGAGCCCGTGGGCGAAGTAGGGGGCGGTCGAGCTGAGCTGACGGCCGGCCACCACGGCCACGTCGCTCCGCCCGGCGCGGTCCAGCAGAAAGCGGGCGAACCGGGCCCGCTCGCCGTTCAGCTCGTCCGTGGTCACCACGAGCGCCAGCTCGGGCAGCTCGCGGGCGGCGATGATCAGGGCCATCGCGTCGTCCGGTTCACCGCCGATCTCGGTGTCCAGGATGATCGGCAGGGTCCTCGGGGTCAGTGGCGAATCAGGCCCCATCAATTGGCTACCCCCGGCCATTTGGTGATCTTGATCAGGTCTCCCCCCGTCCCGACCAGCGGAAACATTTACTCATACAAAGAGTAACTATCGTGTTAACTGAAAGTAACGGTCTCCTTTCCCGGCAGGGGGTTGGCCCGGCGGGGCGGGGACGGCCGGCCCGCCGGCTGGCGTCGCGCTCAGGGCTGCCGGGGAGCCGACGAAGCGACCTTCGGTGAAAAAATGCACAATCTACGCATTGTGAACGCGGATGGCGGTGATGGCCAGAGGCGTTGTGCGGTATTTTGCCCGATTTTTGCGGCGTTCTTTCTTTCTCAGGCCTGGTCGCGGGCGGCCAGGCCATGCTGGAAGGCGGTGCTGACCGCCTGGGCCCGGCTCCGCGCGCCGATCTTGGCCAGCAGGTGGTTGACGTGACTCTTGACCGTGGCCTCGCTGACCACCAGGCGCCGCGCGATCTCGGAGTTGGACAGGCCTTCGGCGATCAGGGTGAGCACTTCGCCCTCGCGGGGGGTCAGGCCGAGGTTGGCCGCGAGCAGCTCAGGATCGGGCGTGGCGGCCTCGGACGAGGCCGAGGTGACCGCCGTACCCGCGGGGGCGGGAGTGGCCGGAGATGCTCCGGGTCCGGCGATGGCGTCCACCAAGTGGCCCTGGACGGCGGGGTCGATGACCGCGCGGCCCGAGGTGACGTCGTGCAGGGCGCGGTGGATCTCCTCGGCGCCCGCGTCCTTGGTCAGGTAGCCGCGGGCCCCGGCGCGCAGGGCGTCGATGACCGACTTGTCGTCGGCGTAGGTGGTGAGCACGACGACCCGGGCCCGGGGGCAGCGGTCGCGCAGCTGGCGGGTGGCGGCGGCGCCGTCCAGGCGGGGCATGCGCAGGTCCATCAGCACCACGTCGGGCTGGGTCGCCGCGGCCAGCGTGACCGCTTCCTCGCCGTCGGCGGCGGTGCCCACCACCTCCACGTCGGGCAGCAGGCTGAGCAGCATGGCCAGCCCCTCGCGGACCACCCGCTGGTCGTCGGCGGCCAGCACCCGGATGGTCACGCGGGCACCCGCAGCTCGACCCGGAATCCGTGGCTGGTCGGGCCGGCCGCCAGGGTCCCGCCGAGCAGTTCGGCCCGCTCCCGCATGCCGGTGAGGCCATAGCCGCCGTCCGTGCCGCCAGTGGCCGGAGAGACGGGTGCGGCGGCCTGGAAGTCTTCCACCACCAGGGAGATGGTCTCCGGCTGGTAGGTCAGCGTCACCTCGACCCTCCCGGGGTGGGCGTGCTTGCGGATGTTGGTCAGCGCTTCCTGGGCGACACGGTACAGGGCCAGGCGGGTCTCGGAACTCACGTCCCGCGGCGGACCTACGGTGACGAACCGGCAGGGAATGCCGCTGTCGCGGGCGAACTCGGTGGCCATGGCTTCGATGCGCCCGGGACTGGGCAGTTCGTCGTCGCGCAGCATGCTGATGGCCCGGCGGGCCTCCCCCAGCCCGGACTTGGCCAGGTGGTGGGCCCGGTCGATGGTGCTGGCCAGCCGGGGGTCGGCCGGGTCGGACGCGGCCAGCAGGCGCGCCCCTTCGAGCTGCATGACCAGCCCGGACAGCGAATGGGCCAGCACGTCGTGCATCTCCCGGGCCAGCCGCTGGCGTTCGGCCAGCGCGGCCGCGCGCAGTTCGGCGCCGCGGGTCTGCTCCAGTTCGGCCAGCATCTGGTCGGCCTGGGTGTCCTGCACCTGCACGCGCCGCCCGAACGCCGCGGTGACCAGCATGGCCGCCACGATCACGACCCCGGGCACGCCGAGCCCGGGCTTGCTGGTGTAGAGGCCCGTACCCTGCAGCACGATCAAGGTCAGGATGGAGACCCCGGCGGTCACGGCCAGCAGCACGCCCCAGCGGCTGTTCATCAGCCGGGCCCCGAACCCGATGGCCAGGAACAGCCCGATCGTGCCCGGGCCGCTGGGCTGCAGCCACACCAGCAGGGCCGAGCAGGCCAGCAGCAGCCCGAACAGGGCGATCTGGACCGGGAGCGAGTCGCGGGCCAGCACACCCGCGACCACGACCGCGGCCAGGCCGGCCATGGCGATCAGCACCCCGAGGCGGGCCCCGTGGACCCCGGGAGCAGGCGTGGACCGCGCCGTGCCGACGAGGATCGCGATCAGGGCCAGCGGCAGCACCCGGCGGAGCATGGCCTGACGCTGGGCCCGGGTCTGCCGCAGCGTCGCCAGGGTCAGCGTGCCCGGCCCCTCGCTGTTCACGCAGCCAGCGTACGTCCGGGCTGGCCTGCGGTCTTCGACCCGTGGGTGGAACCGGAATCGATCGCCGGGTGGAGACCGGCCGCGCCCTGGACTTCAACCCTGGCGCCGAAGACCGCGGGCCGCCCGCCGCCGCAGGCTGGGTGAGGTAAGGACATCAAATCCGAGGAGACGACATGCGGTACGGCTCCGCTCGCAGCAAGCTCTTTCTCCGGCTGTTCATCGGGGTGGCCTTCGTGGTGGCCGGCCTGGCCTTCCACCTGGTGGTCACGTTCGCGGTGGGGCTGGTCGTGTTGGCCGTGGCCGCCTACGGCTGGTTCGGCCGTGGTGGCGGGGGCGGCGGGAGGCCATGGTGAACGCGATCGAGACCGAGCGGCTGACCAAGCGGTTCGGCGGCTTCAGCGCGGTGCACGACCTCAGCTTCGCGGTGCCCGCGGGCCAGGTCACGGCGGTGCTGGGCCCCAACGGGGCGGGCAAGACCACCCTGATCGAGATGCTGGAGGGGTTCCAGGCCCCGACCGCGGGCCAGGTCCGGGTGCTGAACTGCGACCCCCGGGCCGGCGGCCGGGCCGGGCAGCGCTGGCGGGCCCGGATCGGCCTGGTGCTCCAGGCCACCAGCCTGGACAGCCAGCTCACGGTGCTGGAGGCCCTGCGGCTGTGGGCGGGCCTGTTCGACCAGCCGATCCCGGTGGCCGAAGTCCTGGACCTGATCGACCTGGCCGGTGACGCGGGCACCCGGATCGGGGCGCTGTCGGGCGGGCAGCGGCGGCGGGTCGACCTCGGCCTGGGGGTCATCGGCCGGCCCGAGCTGCTGTTCCTGGACGAGCCGACCACCGGCCTGGACCCGGAGGCCCGGCGCGGGCTGTGGGCGGTCATCCAGCAGCTGGCCGCCGGGGGCACCACCGTGCTGCTGGCCACCCACTACCTGGACGAAGCCCAGCGGCTGGCCGACCGGATCATCGTCCTGGATGACGGGCAGATCGTGGCCGACGCGAGCCCGGACCAGCTCCGGGCCCGGGGCGGGATGCCGGTGATCCGGCTCCGGCTGCCGCGCGGCACCGCCCTGGACGGCCTGCCCGCCAGCCTGGCCGGGCACGTGGATCCGGCCCGCGGCGAGCTGTCGCTGCCGTCGGCGGACCTGACCGGCGACCTGGCGACGCTGGTGGCCTGGGCCCGGGCCGGCGACGTGGACCTGACCGGGCTGGAGGTGGGCGCGCCCAGCCTGGAAGACGCCTACCTCGCGCTCACCGGGAGGACATCATGACCAGAATGCTGGCCGCTCAGGTCGGCTACCAGCTGCGGATGCTGGCCCGCAACCCGCGCGGCTTGATGATCAGCCTGTTCGCGCCGGGAGTGATCCTGGCCCTGCGGCTGAGCCAGAGCGGTTCGCGTACGGGCTCCCCGTCCGAGAAGGCGGCGATCATCGCGGGGCTGGCGGCGTTCGGGCTGATCGCCACCTGCTATCTGACCCACGCAATCGGGCTGGTGGCGGCGCGCGAGTCGGGCGTGCTGCGGCGCTGGCAGGCCAGCCCGCTGCCGCGATGGGGCTACTTCGCGGGCCGGATCACCGCCACCGTGCTGCTGAGCCTGGCCTCCGGGGCGATCATCCTGGCCGCCGGCATCGGCCTGAGCGGCGCGCACGTGCCCGCGGGCAGCGTGCCCGCGCTGCTGGCCGTGTTCGTGGTGGGCGGCGTGGCCTGGGCCGCGGTCGGCACCGCGATCACCGCGCTGATCTCCAGCGCCGAGGGCGCCAACCCCGTGCTGATCTTCACTTACCTGCCGGTGATCCTGCTGTCCGGGGCGTTCGGCGTGCTCAGCGAGCCGAAGTGGCTGACCACCCTGATGAGCTACCTGCCCGGCCAGCCGGTCATCGGCTCGGCCACCCGGGCGCTGGAGTTCTCCGGATCCGGGCTGGCCCCGGTGTCCGGGCGCGACCTGGCCGTGCTGGCCGGGTGGGCGGTGATCGGGTTGCTGGCCTCGGTCCGGTTCTTCCGCTGGGAGCCGGTCCGGCCCGCGCACGCGCAGCGGGACCAGGCCCAGGCTCAGACGCGGCGGGCGCGCCAGGTCCAGGCGTGAAGCGGGACTTCGAGCTCGGTGGCCCCGGGGAACCGCTGGGCCAGGTAGGCCCGGGCCCGGCCGGCGTCGGCGGCCACGTCGGCCGGGTCGGCGGTGATGATCCGGCTGTAGGTGGCCAGCATGCCCAGGAAGTCGGCCACGGTCATCATGCGGGTGTAGCGGAACGAGGCGTTTTCCGATTTACCGAAGGTCGCGTCCGCGGGCAGCTCAACCATCCGGCTCCGGGCCCGCCGGGCCGCCTCGCGCACCGGCGGGCTGACCCTGGCCGGCTGGGCCGGGCGCCGGGCCCGGTCGAGTTCGGCCACCCAGTCCACGTCCCGGTCGCGGGTGATCCACAGCGCGCCGAAGCTGCCGCCGGGCCGCAGCACCCGGGTGATCTCCGGGATGGCCCGATCCGGGTCCAGCCAGTGCCAGGCCGACTGGATGAACACCCCGTCGGCGGTGGCGGCGGCCAGCGGGAGCTGCTCCCCCACCGCGCGGACCACCCGGGCCCCCGGTGAGTTCGCGTGCAGCACGGCGGCCATCCGCTCGTCGGGCTCGAGCGCGACGACCCTGGGGACCCGGCGGGCCAGGGCCCGGGTCAGCAGCCCGGTCCCGGCGGCCAGGTCGGTCACGGTCTCGGCGTGGTCCGGCAGCAGCCAGTCCACGGCGGCGTCCGGCGGGCTGGGGCGCAGCCGGTCGTAATCCTCGGCGACCGCCCCGAACGACCGGGCCCGTTCCGCGCGATTGATCACACCCACCACGCTAACGGGCGGTGACGGCGGCCCCGGCCGCGGCGTCGGCGGCGGCGGTGATGGCGGTGCAGATCTGGGCCAGCTCCGGGTCGGTGGTGATGTAGGGGGGCATGGTGTAGATGAGGTCGCGGAAGGGGCGGAGCCAGACGCCGGCCTGGACCGCGGCGGCGGTGGCGGCGGGGACGTCGACCTCGTGGTCGAGCTGGACCACGCCGATCGCGCCCAGGACGCGGACGTCGGTGACGCCGGGCCGGCTGGCGGCGGCGGCCAGGCCGGTGCGCAGGGCGGACTCGATGCGGCGGACCTCGTGGGGCCAGCCCTGGGGGTAGCCGTCGAGCAGGACGTCCAGGGACGCGTTGGCGATCGCGGCCGCCAGCGGGTTGCCCATGAACGTGGGACCGTGGGCCAGCACCGGCAGCTCGCCGCGGGAGATGCCGGCCGCGACCTCGGGGGTGCACAGGGCAGCCGCCAGGGTCAGGTAGCCGCCGGTCAGCGCCTTGCCGACGCACATCACGTCCGGGCTGACCCGGGCGTGCCGGGCCGCGAACAGCTCGCCGCTGCGGCCGAACCCGGTGGCGATCTCGTCGAAGATCAGCAGCACCCCGTGCTGGTCGCAGGCCTCCCGGAGCACGCGCAGGTAGCCGGGATCGTGGAAGCGCATGCCACCGGCGCCCTGCACGACCGGCTCGACGATCACGGCGGCCAGCTCACCGGCGTGCCGTTCGATCAGGCCGGCCAGGTGGCCGGCGTAGCCGGGGTCCACCCCGGCCGCGAAGCCCGCGGGGGGCCGGTCCGCGAACACCTGCCGCGGGAGCACACCGTCCCAGATGGCGTGCATGCCGCCGTCGGGGTCACAGATCGACATGGCCCAGAACGTGTCGCCGTGGTAGCCGCCGCGCCAGGTCAGCAGGCGGCGTTTGGCCGGGCGGCTCCGGGAGCGCCAGTACTGGAGGGCCATCTTGATCGCGACTTCGACGGAGACGGAGCCGGAGTCGCACAGGAACACGTGTTCCAGGCCGTCCGGGGCCAGCGTGGCCAGCCGCTCGCACAGGCGGACGGCCGGCTCATGGGTGAGGCCGCCGAACATCACGTGGCTCATCCGCCCCAGCTGGGCGTGGGCGGCCTCGTCCAGGGCCGGGTGGCGGTAGCCGTGGATGGCGGCCCACCAGGAGGACATGCCGTCGATGAGCTCGGGGTGGCCGGGCTGGGCCAGGCGGAGGCGGACACCGGACGCGGATTCGACCGGGAGGGGGGTCTGGGTGCCGGGCATGGATGCGTAGGGGTGCCAGGCCCGGCGGCGGTCGGTGGCCAGGAGGTCTGCGGTGGCCATGGGACCAGCGGGGATCGGGTCGGCGGACGGCATGGGTCCAGCTTGCCAGCGGGGGCTCGACGGCAGCGGATCCGGGGTTCATCATGAGGGCGTCGATGTTTGGTTTTGTTCCTTTGTTCCTCAATGTGGAGGTAACGATGCGGCGCTGGGTCCGGCGGGGACTGCCTCTGATGGCCGGGATCGTGCTCGGGGTCGCGGGCACCACGCTGGGGTCGATCGCGGCCAGCTCGCCCGGTCCGGCGACCCAGCCGCAAAGCCTGATCGTCAGCACCGGGGCCGGCCAGATCGAGGGCCGCACCACCGGGACCGTCGATCAGTTCCTGGGCGTGCCCTACGCGGCACCGCCGACAGGAGCGCTGCGCTGGCAGCCGCCGCAGCCGGTGACGCCGTGGACCGGGGTGCGCAGCGCGCTGTCCTACGGCGGCCGGTGCGCCCAGCTGACCAACGGGAACGGGCCGCGGATCGACAACGAGGACTGCCTGTACCTGAACGTGTACGCGCCCGCGGTGATCCCGTCCGGGAAGAAGCTGCCGGTCATGTTCATGATCCACGGCGGTGGGCTGACCACCGGAGCCGGGGATCAGCAGGACGGCTCGCTGCTGGCTTCGGCCCAGAACATCATCGTGGTGTCGGTCAACTACCGGCTCGGGCCGTTCGGATTCCTGTCGTTGCCCGGCCTGACCGGTGCTGGTTCAGGTCAGGGGTCCGACGCCAACGGTGACTTCGGGCTGCTGGACCAGGAGGCGGCGCTGCGCTGGGTTCGGCAGAACATCGCCGGCTTCGGCGGTGACCCGGGTCAGGTCACGATCGCCGGGGAGTCGGCCGGGGGCTGGTCGGTGTGCGGCCTGCTGGCCTCACCCCCGGCCCAGGGGCTGTTCGCGCGGGCCATCATGGAGAGCGGCAGCTGCGTCAGCCAGTCGCTGGCCACCGCCCAGCAGGCCGGGGCGGCGCTGGCGGCCAAGGTCGGCTGCCCCAGTACCGGCGCGGGCGCGGCCACGGTGGCCGCCTGCCTGCGCGCGGTGCCGGAGGCCACGCTGCTGTCGGCCAGCTCCAGCTACCAGCCGCTGCTGACCGTGGGCGGGTCCGACCTGCCGGTGGCCCCCGAGCAGGCCGTGACCTCGGGAAACTACACCAAGGTGCCGATCTTGATGGGGACCAACCACGACGAGGGCCGGACCTTCGCCCAGGGCGACGCCAACCTGACCGAGGCTCAGTACGTGCAGTACGTGGACGCCGCGTTCGGGGCGCTGGCCCCGCAAGTGCTGGCCCATTACCCGTGGTCGGCTTACCCGCACCCGTATACCGCGGCCTACGCCATCGGCGCCATCGAGACCGACGCCGGGCTGGTGGGCGGGATCGGCGGCTGCCCGGAGCAGAACCTGGCCGGAACCCTGGCCGGCACCGGCTCGGCGACCTGGTTCTTCCAGTTCGACGACCGGCACGCGCCCGGCCTCAACAACGACCTGCCCGGCTACCAGTGGGGCGCGGGGCACGCCATGGAACTGGCCTACCTGTGGCCGAGCTTCACCAACGGCTTCTCGCTGTACGCCGAGCTGACCCCGGCCCAGCTGCAGCTGTCCCGGCAGATGATCGCCTACTGGGGCGCGTTCGTGCGCACCGGCGTGCCGTCGGCGCCGGGGTCACCGCGCTGGCCGCGCTACTCGGCCGGCAGTCCTGGCCGCACGCAGCTGATGTCGCTACGGCCAGGCGGCGCGAGCCGGGTCATTGGCGGGCCCGAGTTCGCGGCCGAGCACCAGTGCTCGTTCTGGAACGGGGCTGGCCAGGGGGCGGAAGGGTAGCGGGGTTGGCGGTGTCGGTGGCCGGGCGGCTCAGCGGCGGGTGGCGCTGCGGCCGCGGTTCCCGGCGCCACGGCCGCGCTTTTCCCGCAGCCGCATGGACACCTTGAGCGGGCTGCCGTCGAAGCCGAACTCCTCGCGGAGCTTGCGCTCCACGAACCGGCGGTAGGAGGCTTCCAGGAACCCGGTGGTGAACAGGACCACGTGCGGGGGCCGGATACCGGCCTGGGTGGCGAACAGCACCTTGGGCTGGCGGCCGCCGCGCACCGGCGGCGGGGTGGCGGCGATGAGCGCGTTCAGCCAGTTGTTCAGGCGGCCGGTGGACACCCGGGTCTCCCAGCCGGCCAGGGCGGCCTCGATCGCCGGGACCAGCCGCTCGACGTGCCGGCCGGTGGTGGCGGAGATGTTGACCCGGGGCGCCCAGCGGGCGTTGTACAGCTGCCGGTCGATCTCGCGCTCCAGGTAGTGGCGACGCTCCTCGTCGACCAGGTCCCACTTGTTGAACGCGATGACCAGGGCCCGGCCCGCCTCGATGACCATGGAGATGATGCGCAGGTCCTGCTCGGTCAGGGGCTCGCTGGCGTCGATCAGCACCACCGCGACCTCGGCCACCTCCAGCGCGCCGGCCGTGCGCAGGGCCGCGTAGTAGTCGGCGCCCTGGCTCTCCCGGAACCGCCGCCGGATGCCGGCCGTGTCCACGAACCGCCAGGTCTTGCCGCCCAGCTCGATCAGCTCGTCCACCGGGTCGCGGGTGGTGCCGGCCACGTCGTCGACCAGGACCCGCTGCTCCCCGGCCAGCTTGTTGAGCAGGCTCGACTTGCCCACGTTGGGCTTGCCGAGCAGGGCCACCCGGCGGGGGCCGGACGGGGCGTTGCGAGGCTGCGGCGGCGCTTCGGGCAGCGCGTCCAGCACGGCGTCCAGCAGGTCACCGCTGGCCCGCCCGTGCAGCGCGCTGACCGGGCGGGGCTCACCCAGGCCCAGTGACCACAGGGCGGAGGCGGTCAGCTCGGTGGCGGCGTTGTCGACCTTGTTGGCCGCGAGCACCACCGGCACCCCGGACCGGCGCAGCACGTCGGCGACCGCGTCGTCGGCGTCGGTCGCGCCGACCGTGGCGTCGACCACGAACAGCACGGCGTCAGCGGTGCTGGCCGCGATCCGGGCCTGGCCGGCGATGCGGGCCGACAGCGAGCCGGTCCGCTCCTCGGACGGCTCCCAGCCGCCGGTGTCGACCAGGGTGAACTGGCGGCCGCGCCAGTTGGCGTCGTAGGCCACCCGGTCCCGGGTGACGCCGGGGGTGTCCTCGACCACGGCCAGGCGGCTGCCGAGGATCCGGTTGACCAGGGTCGACTTGCCCACGTTGGGCCGGCCGACCACCGCCACCACCGGGCGGTCAGGCAGGTCGCCGTCGTCGTCGTCGAAGTCCTCGTTGTCGGGCAGGTAGTGCTCGTCCACGCCGGGCACGAACTCGTCGATGCCCGGCACGAACTCCTGGTCCGGCCCGGCCCCGGTGAGCTCGTCGTCCGGGTGACCCGGGTCGCCGGGGTTCATCGGGTGGTCCGGGCGGTGTCGGGCAGGCCGGCCCGGTCCTGGGCCAGGCCGACGATCATGGCGATGACGTCCTCGAGCCCGAACATGGTGGAGTCGATCTCCACCGCGTCGTCGGCCCGGGCCAGCTGGCCCGAGTCCAGCCGGTCGCGGCGGGCCTGGTCGGCCTGAGTAGTGCTGACGGTCACGGCCGGGTCGCGGGGCGATTCGGCGGTGCGGCGCTGGGCCCGCGCGTGCTCGCTGGCGGTGAGGTACACCTTGACCACGGCGTCCGGGGCGACCACGGTGCCGATGTCACGGCCTTCGGCGACGATGCCGCGACCCTCGGCCTGAGCCTGGGCGATGATCTCGCGCTGCTGGGCGATGAGCTGGGCCCGCACCTGCGGCACCCGGGCCACGGCGGAGACCGTACCGGTGACCTCCTGGGTGCGGATGGCCGCGGACACGTCCTGGCCGTCGACGGTGACCCAGGGGCCGTCCGGGTCGGTGCCCACCTCGATGATGGGCTCCCCGGCGGCCGCGGCCACCGCGCCGGCGTCGTCAACGGGCACGCCGCGGGCCTGAATCCACCAGGTCAGCGCCCGGTACATGGAGCCGGTGTCCAGGTAGCGGAGGCCGAGAGCGCGGGCCGCGCCGCGGGAGGCGCTCGATTTACCCGATGCCGATGGACCGTCGACGGCGATGACGATTCCGTTCCCCGCTGCAGTGTCACCTATTGGGCCGAGACTCCCGGCAGAAATGCTCACACGTCCCAGGTTACCGGCGCACCGGCCATCCGGCGTCCGCGAGCGCGGTAATCAGCGGTCCGGCCGCTTCCGGCCGGACCGACAGCTCGGCCACGCCGAGCGGCGCCCCGGGCGAGTGCTCGATGCCGACGTCCTCGATGTTGATCCCGGCCGCGGCGGCGGCCCCGAACAGCCGGGCCAGCTCGCCGGGCCGGTCACTCATCACGACCTGGACACCGGCGAAGGCCCGGGCCGGGCCGCCGTGCTTGCCGGGGATCCGGGCCACGCCCTCCCGGCCCTGATCCAGCAGGCTGGTCAGCTCCTTGTGCCCGCCGGGGCGGCCGGGGCTGACATCGGTGAGGTCCTGGGCGGCTTTGGTCAGCTCGCGGGCCACCGCGGTCAGCACCTCGGCCACCGGCACCGCGTTGCCGGTGAGAATCTGCCGCCACAGCGCGGTGTCGCCGACCGCGATCCTGGTCGTGTCGCGCAGGCCCTGGCCGGCCAGCTCCAGCGCGTCCGGCGGCACCGAGGGCGCCGCCAGCTGCGCGGCCAGGGCCGCGGCCACCACGTGCGGGGCGTGTGAGATCAGCGCCACCCAGCGGTCGTGGGTGGCGGCGTCGGCCACCACCGGTTCGGCGCCGCAGGCCACGGCCAGCGCGGTCACCGCGGCGGTCGCGTCCGGGGCCGTCTCCGGAGCCGGGCACAGCGCCCAGGTCCGGCCGAGGAACAGGTCAGCGCGGGCCGCCGCGGGCCCGGACCGTTCCCGGCCGGCCAGCGGGTGGCTGGGCACGTACCGGGTGATGTCACAGCCCGCCTCCCGGGCCTGAGCCAGCGGCTGGGCCTTGATGCTGGCCACGTCGGTGTAGCTGCGGGCCAGGCCGGCCCGCTGGGCCGCGGTTAGCTCGGTGGCCACGCTGGCGGGCGGCACCGCGATCACCGCCACGTCGGCCGGGCCGCCGGGCGGCGCGGCCAGCCGGCCGGCCCCGCCCTCGGCGGGCAGTACCTGGCCCGCGCCCAGCTCGGCGGCCAGGGTGACGGCGGCCGGATCGGTGTCGGACAGCCAGACATCGGCGCCGGCCTGCCGCAGGGCCAGGGCCACGGACGTCCCGATCAGGCCGGTGCCAACGACCACCACGGTGCGCGGCGGGGCCGGTTCTGGGCTCACGGCGCTGACCCTACTGTGCCATCTATTGGGCGATGTCCAGCCGGAGCGCGGCCGCGCCCCGCAGGTACACGTGCATGATCTCGCGGCGCGGCCGGCCGGTCTCCACGTGCATCATGAGCCGTACGACACGGGGCAGCGCCCCCGGGACCGGGATCTCGGTGGCGCACATCAGCGGCACTTCGCCAAAGCCGATCTTGCGCGCGGCCAGGGCGGGAAACTCCGCCGTCAGGTCGGGAGTGACCGTGAACAGCACGCTGATGACATCGTCGGGGGTCAGGCCGTTGCGCGACATGACCTCGCTGACGAGTTCGGTGGTCCCTTCCAGGATCGCCGCCCGCTCGTCGGCGTCGACCTGCACCGCGCCCCGGATCGCTCTGACCGGCACGTTTCACCCTCCTCAGACCGCCCATGGCTAACCGCACCAGGCTATAGGCCCACGGCCGCGTAGAGTTCGCCGATCTCGGCGGTGGTCAGTTCGCGGACCGCGCCGGGCTTCAGCCGGCCGAGCCGGATCGGGCCCACGTCGGTACGGACCAGCCGCTGCACCGGGTGCCCGGTGGCGTCCAGCATCCGGCGCACGATGTGCTTGCGGCCCTCGTGCACAGTGATCTCGACCATGACCCGCCGGCCGGACCGGTCCACCACCTGGAACCGGTCCGCAGTGGCCACGCCGTCGTCCAGTTCCACCCCGGTCATCAGCTGGCGGCCCAGGTCCCTGGGCACCGGCCCGGGCACCTCGGCCAGGTAGGTCTTGAGCACGCCGTACCGCGGGTGGGCCAGCCGGTGGGCCAGTTCACCGTCGTTGGTCAGCAGCATCAGGCCTTCGGTGTCGTAGTCGAGCCGGCCCACGTGGAACAGCCGCTCGGCCCGGTCCCCCAGGTAGTCGGTGATGGTGGCCCGGCCCCGGTCGTCGGACATGGCCGTGAGCACGCCCGGCGGCTTGTTGAAGGCCAGGTAGACCAGGTCCTGCCGGGACGGGATGCGCTTGCCGTCGACCCGGATGACCTGGTGCTCGGGGTCAACCCGGGCGCCGAACCGGCGGACGATCTCCCCGTCCACCTCGACCCGGCCCTCGCCGATCAGTTCCTCGCAGTGGCGGCGGCTGCCGACGCCCGCCGCGGCCAGCACCTTCTGCAGCCGCACCCCGCCGGGAACGTCGGTAAGGCTGTCCCGCTCCCCCTCATCGCCCCAGTCGTCATCGTCGCCGAAGTCGTCGGCCAGCGAGGCCATTTCGCGCTGGGCGGGAGTCTGCGGCACCGGCCGCGCGGACGGACGCGAGCCGCGGCCCGCGGGCGGCCGCGATCCGGCAGGCGGCCGCGATCCCCGGTCACGCGGACTCACGGGCGATGTCCTCTCCGTCGGCGATGTCGTCCACGTCGTCGGGCAGGAACGGGGCCAGGTCAGG
>DATDIH010000085.1:0-8857 GCA_036521155.1 Streptosporangiaceae bacterium | reverse complement strand
CCCGGCCCCCCCGCGCCGCGAACAGCAGCCAGCGCGAACAGCAGCCAGCGAGTGATCAGCCGTGCTTGACCGTCCGGCCGAACACGAACGTCTCGACCGGCGCCGAAGGCAGCGTGGTGGTGCCGTCGTGAGCCGACCCGGCCTCGTTGCTGACGGCGGGGATCGCGAAGTACTGCATGGTGATCGTGGTCTCACCCCGCCGGTGCCCCGGATCCACGTCGAAGATCGCGTACCCGTAGGCGTCGGTCTCGTTGATGGCCGCCGACCAGGGCGCGTCCTCCACCGAGTCGGCGGCGTTGCGGGTGAAACCGGCCGCCTCCGAGCCGGTGATGGCATTTCTTTCTGTGATCACCTTGGCCTGGGGGACAGGCTGACCGTCGGCGGTGTCCTCGCCGTAGACGTTGGACGGGCCGTTGGTCCCGCCGCCACCCAGCACCAGGAACACCGTGCCCTGCGCGGTGTTCCAGGCCGGGAGGCCGCTCACCTTCCCGGGCTTGGTCGTCACCACCCGGGGCCGCCGGGTGTCCACGGCTTCGCCCTTGGTCTGGTCCGGGTTGGGGGAGGTCACGGTGCCGTGGGCGCCCTGGTCGTAGCCGCGGACCGGGTAGCTGCGCTCGTAGTCGTGCTCGTGGCCGGACAGCACCAGGTCGACCTGGTACTTGTCGAACAGCGGCAGCCAGGCCCGGCGGATGCCCAGGTCCGAGCCATTGCCCGCCACCGAGGTGGACATGGCGCACTGGTGCATGATCACGACGATCATGTCCACGTCCGGATCACGGCGGTACCCGGCCAGGGTCCGCTCCAGCCACAGCGTCTGCAGGTTCGGCTTACCGTGCCGGAAGTCCGGGACCGCCGAGTTGTCCGCCTTCTCGATGGCCAGGTCCCCGGTGTACCCGTGGTTGTAGGTGACGGTGCCGTTCGGGATGGCCGCGCCGGAGGAGGTGGTCTCCGGCCCGGCGTTGGGGGTGGCGTTCAGGTAGGCCGAGGCGCCGTCCTGGTAGATCACGTCGTCGGCGTCCAGCGACAGGAACGCCACCGTGCCGACCCGGAAGCTGTAGAAGTTGCCGCGCAGGTGGTTGCCGTCGTGGTTGGTCACGCCGTTGTCCGGCAGCAGGAACCGCTGCAGGTAGTGGCCGTAGCCGTACGGGCCGTTCCAGTAGTTTCCGGCCGCGGCCTGGGCGGCGGTCCCACCCGGGGCGTGCCCGGGGTGGCCGGCGTGGTCGCAGGTGCCGAACTCGGTCTCGTGGTTGCCCAGGGCCGGCATCCAGGGCCGGTTGGCGGCGGACCGGGCCACGTTGTTGCCGAAGTCCCGCCACACCCCGGGCGCGTTGAAGATGTCCAGGTTGGCGTAGCACAGGTCGCCGTTGAGCAGGTGGAACAGGGGCGCGCCGCGGCCGTCGCCGGGGTTCTCGATCGCGCTCACCGCGTAGTAGGAGTTGTCACACGACTCGTGCCAGATGTTGCCCGAGGTGTTCAGGTCCCAGGACGGGGTGGCCAGGTCACCGTAGCTGGAGAACCGGAACCGGGCCCGGCCCGCGGGCGCGGTCGCGAACTCCGAGCCCGCCGTGGACGGCGTGCTCGACCCGTCGCTGACCTGGTAGTAGTACTTCGTCCCGGGGCGCAGGCCGGTGAGCTGGGCGTGGTAGGCGTAGGTGGTCTGGCCGTTCAGCCCGTCGGTGAAGCTGACCGACGACGCCTCGCCGTAGCGCTCGGCCGCGTTCAGCGGCTTCGGGTCCGGCAGCTTGATCAGGTGCCCGGGGTTGGCCTCGGTGATCGGCTCGGTGGAGTACCGCAGCGTGGGTGCGGGCTGGGCCACCGTGCCGGGGGCCGACCACGACACCGTGACCGACGTGGCCGGGTCGGTGCCCCAGGTCAGCAGCAACTGCTCCGGCTCGGTGGTGGCCGGCAGCGGCAGCGTCGAGGTGGGCGGCCCGCTCGGCGCGGTGGCGGCGGCGGCCCGCGTCGGCCGCACCACGTTCCGGGCCAGCCCAGCCGCGGCGCCGGCGGCCACCGCGCCGGTCAGGAAGGTTCGCCGCGAGAACCGGGAATGACCCGGCTCGCGCGGATCCGAAGTCTCTGGCTCGTGCGCATTCGGTTCGTCCATGAGCCGAGACGGTAGAAAAGGTAGGTAAACGTTGCACGGCCACTGTCCGGCCAATGACCTGCTACCGGGCTAATTCAGAAGCCGACCGGCTCGCGGACCAGCACGATGTGGATCCGGCCCGGCAGTTCCTGGCGGATTTCGAGGATCTTGCCCACGAAGCTGTGCTGACCGTAACCCGCCTGCATCCGGGCGTCCTCCAGCTTGAGCGTGTGCTGGTAGAGCCGTTCGTGCGCGGTGGCCAGGTCGGGGACGAGCTTCTGCGCGCCGACCACGAAGATCACGTTGGTCGCGCCCCAGGCGTACGAGGCCAGCTGGCTGCCGGACGCCGAGGCGATGAGCAGGCTGCCGTCCCGGGTCACCGCGTGCACGCTGCCCAGCGAGTAGTCCGGCTGCCCGGCGATGGCCTTCATCTCCTGGGCCTGCGTCTCGAAGTCCAGCGCGAACATGGCCTTGCGCACCGACTCATACCGGCCGCCCTCGTTGATCTCGGCCGCGATGCCGGTCTCGTCCAGCGTGACCGAGGTGTTGGTCATCACCGACGAGCCGGGCGGGATCCGGGCCAGCGTGGCCGCGCGGGCGGCGGCCAGGTCGTCCACGACCTCGACGCTGAACCCGTGTTCCTCCAGCGCGACCACGGTGTCCGCGATCGTCTCCTCGTCCGCCACCGTGGTCCAGCGCTCGGTGCTGCCGATCGGGGCGTTGACAGTGGTCATGGCGATCTTCCTTCTCTTCGGCCCCGCGCTTGCCGCAGGATGCCAGCAACGTAAACGGACTTTACCCCGCTTAGTATTCCACCGCTGGCCGGCTCCGTAGAGTGAGGGCGTGACCGAGCCCCTGGTGTCCATCGGCGCCCCTCGCGCCGAGCGCGCTGACGCCGCCCGCAACCGGCAGCATCTGCTGGCCACGGCCCGCGCGATGCTGGCCGGCCAGGGTGCGGCCGCCCTGACCATGGACGCGCTGGCCGAGCAGGCGGGATTGGGTAAGGGCACGGTGTTCCGCCGCTTCGGGTCCCGGGCCGGCATCTTCCAGGCCCTGCTCGACGACGACGAGCGCGCCTTCCAGGAGCAGGTGCTGTCCGGCCCGCCACCGCTGGGCCCGGGTGCCCCGGCGGTGGACCGGCTGATCGCCTACGGCCAGGCCCGGATCGACTTCCTGCTCCGCAACCGCGAGATCGCCCGCCACGCCCTGGACGGCAGCCAGCCCATCCCGGCCGGCTCGTCCTCGCCGCTGTCGAGGCTGCACATCCGGTCCCTGCTCGGACAGCTCGACCTGGGCCCCGCCGACCTCGACGTGCTGGCCCTCCAGCTCACCGCCGCCCTCGACGCCCCCCTCCTGCTCTACCTCTCCACCGAAACCCTCAACACCCCGGCCCCCGGCCGCCCCGCCCCGGCCCCCCTCGACCGCGTTTCCCGGGGCTGGCAAGACCTGATCACCCGCATCGCCACCCCCGGCCCGGGCCCGGCCCGGCCCTGACCCCCGCCCGGCCCCTGCCAACCGCCGGTCGCCCCACCCCATCAACCCCACGGGCATCCCAGCGGGTCCGGTACCGCATCGATTGCGCATTTGATGCGGCCAGAACCGTTGCGAATGCGCATTCGATGCGGTTGAACTGACCGGCTGCCCGCTGCCTCGCTCGCCCTGGGCCAGGGTCAGTGAGCCCTCGGGGAGCTGGTTTCGCCAGGCGACGTAGGCCTGCCGCATCCTGCATCACGAGGACCACATGATGATGCGGCCGCTGCCGATGCAGTGACCCCCCGGGCCAGGCCCCCATCCCGGGCCAGGCCCCCATCCCGGCCCGCGCCCCGGTCCCGGTCCCGGGCCACGGCGGTGACCGCCCCTCCGGCCGCCGCCGCCGCGGTCACCGCGAACGCGGCGCCGAACCCCGCGTACCCGGGCACCCGCCCCAGGACCAGCGTCAGCACCGCCAGCGTGACCGCGCCCGCCAGGTACTGGGCGGTGGTCAGCAGCGCGCTGGCCGTGCCCTGCTGCCGGGCGGGCACGTCCCGGGTGCCCAGGATGAACGTGGCCGTGTAGATGATGCCGTGGCCCACCCCGCTGACCAGCAGACCGGGCAGGAGCCCCCGCAGGTAATCCGCGTGCAGCGCGACCGCCGCCCAGGCCAGCCAGCCCAGCCCGGCCACGGCCAGACCGAACCCGGTCGCCAGCGTTCTGGTCACCCCGAGCCGGCCGGCCAGCCGGCCGGTGCCGGTGGCGCCCGCGGTCACGCACAGCGCCAGCGGCAGGAAGGCCAGCCCGGCCCGCACCGGCGATTCGTGCCGCATCGTCTGCAGCAGCAGCGTGACCAGGTAGAACTCCGACCCCACGCTGGCCATGTACAGCGCGGCGGCGGCCGCTCCGGCCCGCAGCGACCCGATCCGCCGCAGGGCCGGCCCGATCAGCGGGCTGCCCGAGGACCGCTCGCGGCGGCCGAACCAGAGGCCCAGTACCACCGCCGCGGCCAGGCCGCCCAGGGCCGCCCCGGACCCCCAGCCCTGGGCCGTGCCAAAGGTCAGGCCCAGCACCAGGGTGATCACGGCGCCGGTGCTGAGCGCCGACGCCGTCGCCGGGATGCGCCCCTCTCGCCGGCCGCCATCCGGCCGCCCGCCATCCCGCCGCCCGCCATCCGGCCGGCCGCGCCAGCAGGCGACCAAGATCGCGCAGAACGCCGCCGGTGGCACGTTGACCAGCAGCGTGAGCCGCCACGAGACCACGGTGAGCAGGCCGCCGAGCAGCACCCCGGCGGCCAGTCCGCCCGCCCCGACCGCGGACCAGATGGCCAGCGCCCGGGAACGGCCCGGCCCGGCCGGGAACGTGGTCCCGATCAGGCCCAGCACCGCGGGCTGCAGCAGCGCCGCCGCGAGTCCCTGCACCCCCCGGGCGGCCAGCAGCATCCCGGCGTCCCCGGCCGCCGCCCCGGCCCCGCTGGCCGCGCCGAACACCGCGATGGCCAGCACGAACATCCGCGCCGGGCCGAACCGGTCGGTCAGCCGCCCCCCGACGACCAGAAACCCGGCGAACAGCACCGCGTACGCGCTCACCACCCACGGGGCCAGCGCGGGGGTCAGGTCCAGGCCGCGGGCCATGCTGGGCAGGGCCAGGTACACGATGGAGTAGTCCAGCGCGATCAGGAACTGGGCCAGCGACACCACCGCGAGAATGATCACCAGGCCAGCCTGAAACCTTCACACTGATGTCAAGGAAAGAGCCAGGGGAGAGCAAGGCAAGCCCGGAGGTGAACGGATGCAGATCGGCGAGCTGGCCACCCGGACCGAGGTACCCGCCCGGCTGCTGCGCTACTACGAGGATCAGGGCCTGCTCCGCCCGGGCCGGGCCGCCAACGGCTACCGGGACTACGAGCCTGACGACGTACCCCGCGTCCTGCAGATCCGCGGCCTGATCGACGCGGGCGTGCCCACCGCCATCATCCGGGAGATCCTGCCCTGCCTGGAGGACCCGGCCACGATCCGCGTCCGCGACCCAGCCCCCGAACTGCTCAAAGCCCTGCAGGGCCGCCGCGACCAGCTCGACGCCCGCATTCAGTGCCTGATCCGCAACCGCGACGCCATCACCCGCTACCTGGCCGCCATCCGCGCCGGCTGACGCACCGCGGTCGGCCCCGTACAAAGCCCATCCGAAATCCGGGGGCGGGCCCACCGGCCCACCCCCGGATCCCCGCGATCAGAACCTGATCCGCCACACTCCGCGGCCGTGGGTCGCGGCATAGACGTACCCGTCCGGGCCGGGGGTCAGGTCGTCCACGGCCGCGTTCGGCAGCCCGTAACCCAGCCGGGTCCAGCGTGTGGACAAGCCGCGGCCCTCGGGGGCGGTGAACACCCCGGCGTCGGTGCCCAGCGCGAGCTGGCCATGGCTGATGACCAGGGCGTCGGAGGCGATGTCGGGCAGGTTGGCCGAGATGTCGGTCCACGACTTCCCGCCGTTGTACGTCTCGAACACGTGGCCCACGCCGCCACCGGGGATGAAGCGGCGCGAGTAGCCGTTGAAGATGGCGTAGGCGTGCGCCGGGTTGGCCGAGTCCACGGTGACGCCGGCGATGTACCGGTCGGGCAGGCCGGCCGTGTTCACCTCGTGCCAGCTGCCGCCGTAGTTGGTGGCGATTCCGGAGGCGAACGACGAGCCGGGGTTGCCGCCGTTGGCCACCCAGGCCGCGTAGATGACCTTGCCGCCGCCGGTGGAGGAGAGCGCGGTCACCGCGTTGCCGGTCCCGGTGTCGTAGACGTTCTGCCACGAGCAGGCCGAAGCGGTGCAGCTAGTGTTCCAGCCGTCCTTGCTCACCCACACGTACTGGCCGCCGGTCAGCCACACGTTGGTGTTCTGCTGGTCCGGGTCCAGCGGGGTCACGAACCGGGCCCCGGGATCGCAGCCCGGAATCTCGGGGATCCCCACCGTGTCCTGGGCCGCGCAGGTCGGGCTCACGTAGTCGGCGAACGTGTGGCCGCCGTCGGTGGAGGAGTACATCGCGCCCTCGGTGTACTCGCCGACCATCCGGTTGGCGTTGCGCGGGTCGACGATGACGTAGAAGCCGTCACCGCCGGCGGGCTCGGCCATCTGGCTGCGGCCCTGGACCAGCACCGAGGTGCCGTTGTCCTGCAGACCGCCCCACACCGCGGTGGCCCGGCCGATCTTCCCGGCCCGGGCGTCGTAGTACTGCCAGTTGCGCAGGGTGGCGTTGAGGTCGGTCCAGTCGCCGTACTGCTGGTCGTCCGACAGCGGCCGGCTGTACACGCCGCCGTCGTTGCCGATCACGATCTTGCCGTCGGTGATCATCATGGCGTGCTGGTCCGGATGCGTGGTGTTGGGGCACCCGGCCGTGGTGGTCCCGCAGGCCAGGCCGTAGTTCCAGTACGGGCTGGCGGTGACCCAGGTACTGCCCGCATCGGTGGACTCGAAGACCTCTTCCAGCCCGGCGTACACGTGGTCCGGGTTGGCCGGGTCCACGGCCAGGTCCTGGTTGTACCAGGCCTGCACGCCGACGCCGTACCCGGATCCGACCCCCAGCGCCGATCCGGACGCGGCCAGCTTGGCCTCGTCGGCGATCTTGGTCCACGGCCCGGTCACGCTGGCCGGGGCACCCGAACTGCCCGAGGTCACGTAGATGCCCTGCAGCACGGTCTCGTCGGCAGCGGCCTCTTCGCTGACCGACTGGACGATCGCGTACAGCTTGGCCCCGTCGGCGGAGTACGCGAACGTGGTCCGGCCGATGTCGCTGGCCACGACGTCACCGGCCGGGGTGACCTTGGCGAACGTCAGGCCGCCGTCGGTCGACTGGTAGAACCCGTTGTAGGCGGTGTTGCCCGGCCCGTGCCAGCCGATCGCGGCGATGACCACCTTGCCGCCCGAGCCGGGCTGCACGGCCACGTCGGTCACCTGCTGGTCGTAGGGCGGGTTGTCGGCCGGGCCGGCCGGATCCAGCACCTCGGCCCACTGGCGAGTGTGCGGGGAGTACCGGAACAGCCCGTTGTCGGTGGCCGCGTATGCGTCCCCGGCCTGGTCGAACGCCAGCCGGAACACGGTCCGGGTCGCGATCGGGTTGCTGCCCGAGGAGGTGTTGCCGACCCTGGTGAACGACGCGCCGTCATTGGTGGACCGGTACACGCCGGTGCCCGCGTAGGAGTCCTGCGACACGTTGGCCTCGCCAGTGCCCACCCACAGTGACCCGTCGGCCGGGTTGATGGCCAGCGAGCCGATGGACAGGCTGGGCATGCCGTCAAACACGGCTTTCCAGTGCCGGCCCTGGTCGGTGGAACGCCACACGCCGCCGTCGGCGGTGCCCGCGAACCAGGTGCCGTCCCGGGTGGTCGTCAGGGCCGTGGTCCGGCCGCCGACCAGCGAGAAACCGGCCCCGACGTTCGACCAGAATGGATCGGTGTAGTTGCTGGGCTGCCCGTTGTACGGCTCGTTGGTGAACTCCTGCCAGGCGCCACCGGCCCGTGGCAGCGCCGACGCCGCCTGCTGAGCGGCGGTCAACGCGTCCCCGCTGACCGCGCCGGCCGGGGCGGTCCGCTCGGCCTCGTACTGGGCGAACTGGTCGGCCAGGTCGGAGTCGTCGGGGGTGTGGTTGTTGGTCGGCCCGCTGTCGGCCGGGCTGGTGCTGTGCGTGCGCACGTACGCGGCACGGGCCTGTTCCCGCGCGGCCGCGCCCTTCAGGTGCTGTGGTGTCCCGGCGGCCGCGACCCCGCCCAGCGACACGGTGATCCCCACGACGGCCGACCCCACCAGGGCGGCTCGCCAGGGACGCATCGGCTGCTTCATCCGGCTCCCCATTCGTTCAGCGTCCAGGCCCCACGGAACGGACAGATGTCCACACATCCCGAGGTGCTGCCGACGCTAAAGCGCGGAAGGTTTCCGGTCAATCACACAAACAACACTAATTTCTTACGCCCAGCTCGGCCCCGGCTGCCGACTGCCCGGCTAATGCGCCCGGCGATCCGCTGCTACTCCGCATCGTCGCGCCGGACTGAGCCGGTTCTCACCCGCCCACGGTCTGATAACAGCAAGAAGTGGCGACTAAGCCAGTCTCCCGGCGACTAAGCCAGTCTCCCGGCGGCTAAGCCAGTCTCCCGGCGGCTAAGCCCGGTCTCCCGGCGCGGACCGTGGCCTTGGCCGGCGGAGCGAGGTAGCGTGATCAGTGTAATTACCTATTTTCTTGATAGGAAGTATCGAGAATGCGCGTCGTGGTCGTGGGCGGAGGGGCCAGCGGCACCCTGGCCGCACTGCATCTCATCGGGCAGGCGT
>DATDIH010000084.1:0-2331 GCA_036521155.1 Streptosporangiaceae bacterium | reverse complement strand
CGATAACGCCCAGTGGAACGAGGTGCAGGCGTTCCTGGCCCTGTTCGACGGCGGCCGGGTCACGCCCGGCTCCGGCGGTCCCGGCTACGCCGGGGTGCAGGCCCGGGACTGGCCGGACGACATCTTCTGGAAGCCCGACGGGGCGGGCCCGGACGGCCCGGACTTCTTCCGCCGCGAGCTCGGCTTCCCGCATCACCCGGGCCTGCTCGAGGCGGCCATGCGGGAGTTCACCGCGGGCGGCCTGGACATGCCGTGGCTGTCCTGCTTCGGCAATCACGAAGCCCTCAACCAGGGCGTGGGCACGCAGACCCCGGGACTGGCCGCCGCGCTGACCGGCGGCCGGAAACCGCTGGGCCTGCCCGGCGGCTATGACGCCGACCAGGCCCTGGAGATGTTCACGGTGCGCCCGGAGGCGTTCATGGCCGGGCCCTCCCGCGCGGTACCGGCCGACCCTGGCCGGCGGCCCGTCACCCGCGGCGAGTTCGTGGCCGCCCATTTCCGGCCGGGCGCGTGCCCGGCCGGGCACGGGTTCACCGGCGAAAATCTCCGCAACGGAACCGCGTACTACGTCCATGACACCCCAGCGGCCCGGCTCATCGCGCTCGACACCAATTGCCTGGCCGGCGGGGCTGACGGGTGCCTGGACCGGCAGCAGGCCCGGTGGCTGGAGGCCCGGCTGGCCGAGGTGCACTCGGCCCACCGGGGGCCGGGCGGGCAGGAGATCCGGACCGGGCAGGACGACCGGCTGGTCATCCTGTTCTCCCATCACGGCATCGACACCCTGACCAACACGCGGGGCTGGCATCCGGGGCCGGGCGGCGAGCCCCTCATCGGCGCGGCCGAGCTGACCGCGCTGCTGCACCGGTTCCCGAACGTGGTGCTGTGGCTGAACGGCCACACGCACGTGAACGCGGTCCGGCCCCGGCCCGACCCGGATCAGCCGGGCCGGGGCTTCTGGGAGGTCACCACCTGCGCGGTGGTGGACTGGCCGTGCCAGACGCGCCTGGTGGAGCTGGCCGAGCGGGACGGGCAGCTGTCCGTCACCTGCACGATGGTGGATCACGACACGCCGCTCGGGCCACCGGAGCAGGGCGGCCGGGGGCGGGCGGCCGCGGCACTGTTCAGCCCGGGCGACCTGGCCGCGCTGCACCGGGAACTGGCCGCGAACATCCCGTCCATGGGCGGGTTCGCAGGGAGCGGCGCCGCCGCCGACCGGAACGTGGAGCTCCTGATCAGCCCGCCGTTCCCCGTGGACCGGCTGCCGGGGGCGTAGTCCGGCCGGCCTGCGCTCCGCCTATGATCGGGCCGGTGCGGCGTGAGTCTTCGACCGTGGTGGTCCTGGTGGGTGCGGTGGCCGAGCCGCTGCTCGCGGGGCTGGCCCGGTCCTCCAACGTGTCCCTGGTCCGGCCTCCGGAGGAGGAGAAGGACCCCCTGACCGCGGCGGCCCTGGCCCTGGGCCAGGTGGCCGGGCGGGCGTCCCCCTACGTCGTGGTACCGGCCGACCCGCTCGCCGAGGTGGCCGCGGAGTGGGCCGCGATGTGGGATCTGACCACCGGGCCGGGTCACGCCGCCGCGTTCGAGGAGCGCGCCGCCGCGGCCGTGGCCGCGTGGCGGGCGGGGCGGTTCGAGCTGCCCGACTACTACGTGGCCCTGACCCCGGGGGCCGTCCCCGGGGACGCTCCGGTCCCGGATGCCGCCCCGGCCAGCGGCGGCGGCACCGGCATGTACCTGGGACCACTCCGGGCCGCCCGGCCCCGCCGCGTCGGGGCGGTGGTCACCACGGCCGGCGACGAGGCGGCCGAGAATACCGAGCGGGTACTCCAGGCCCTCCGCACCCTCCGGCACGGGCCCTGGTGGCCGCCGCTGGACGACCTGCTCGGCCAGGCGCGGGACTTCTTCGCGGGCAGCCTGGGCGAGAGCGCCCTGACCAGCGAATAACCACTTTCCGTATCCAAACTGCCAGACATGAGTGACACTTGGAGGGCCAGGACATCGGCGGCACCCGGGCCGCCCGGGTCCCTCACACGACCCGGAGGATGACGGTGACCGCGACCAGCCCGACGCCCGCCAGCCCCGCGGCCGGCCAGTTCTACGACTCGCGGCGCGGCATCTACTACACCAAGCCGGTGATGCGCGGCTGGCTGCACCTGCTCTGGTTCGGGGCGTCCCTGGTGCTCAGCACGGTGCTGTTGGCCCGCACGCCGGGCACGGCCCAGGTCCTCAGCTTCGGCGTGTACGCCGTCAGCGTGGGCGCGCTGTTCGGGGTCAGCGCCCTGTACCACTGCGGCACCTGGTCCGAGGAGTCGCGGCAGCTCCTCCAGCGGCTCGACC
>DATDIH010000083.1:0-5639 GCA_036521155.1 Streptosporangiaceae bacterium | reverse complement strand
AGTCCATGCCTGATCAACTTCGAAAGTACGCCTCCGGGGCTTGAGGAAGAAGGCACCCCTGATGCCCAATCACGGCAAGCTGGATGCCCGCGACCGTGCTGCCCTCCTCGATCGCCTGGCCGGCACGGAGTTCGACGTGCTGGTGATCGGCGGCGGCATCACCGGCGCCGGGGCCGCGCTGGACGCGGCGTCCCGCGGCCTGCGGGTGGCGCTGGTGGAAGCACGCGACCTGGCCTCAGGCACGTCCAGCCGCTCCAGCAAGCTCATCCACGGCGGCCTGCGTTACCTCGAGCAGTTCGACTTCAAGCTGGTCTGGGAGGCCCTGCGCGAGCGGGACCTGCTGGTCTCCAAGCTGGCCCCGCACCTGGTCAAGCCGGTGTCGTTTCTGTACCCGCTGCACCGCAAGGTGCTGGAGCGGCCCTACGTCGGGGCCGGCCTGGTCCTGTACGACGCCATGGAAGGCACCAAGCGGCCGGTCCCGCACCACCGGCACCTGACCGTGCGCGGCGCGCTCCGGATGGCGCCCGGCATCACCCCGTCGGGCCTGGCCGGCGCGCTGCTGTACTACGACGCCCAGACCGACGACGCCCGCTACACGGTGACCGTGGCCCGGACCGCGGCCGCGCACGGCGCGCTGATCGGCAACCAGATCAGTGCCCGGCACCTGCTGCGCGAGGGTTCTTCCGATAAAGAAGGCAGGGTGATCGGGGCCCGGGTCCGTGACGAGGAAAGCGGCCGCGAGCTCGACGTCCGGGCCAAACGGGTCGTGCTCTGCACCGGGGTGTGGACCGACCTGGTCCACGAGCTGAGCGGCATCCGGGCCGGCTACAAGGTGCGGATGTCCAAGGGCGTGCACCTGGTGGTGCCCTACGAGGCGATCCGGTCCGACACCGGGATCATCCTGCGCACCGAGAAGAGCGTGCTGTTCATCATCCCGTGGGGCCAGCGCTGGATCGTCGGCACCACCGACACCGACTGGACCGGGGACCGGGCCGAGCCCACCGCCACCGGCGAGGACATCGACTACATCCTGGCCCAAGCCAACCGGATCCTGGCCCGGCCGCTGACCCGGGCCGACGTGATCGGGGTCTACGCCGGGCTCCGGCCGCTGGTCGCGGCCGACGACTCCAAGCCGACCACCAAGCTGTCCCGCGAGCACGTGGTGGACACCCCGGTGCCCGGGCTGGCCAGCATCGCGGGCGGCAAGTTCACCACCTACCGGCTGATGGCCCGGGACGTGGTGGACGCGGCCGTGGCCGACTACGGCCGCTGGGTGCCCGCCTCGGTCACCGACCAGCTGCCGCTGCTGGGCGCGGACGGGCTGGCCGCCGCGGCCGCCGAGGCGGACCGGCTGGCCGAGGACTACGGGCTGCCCGGCGAGGCCGTGGAGCACCTGCTCGACCGGTACGGGACGCTGACCGAGGAGGTCCTGGAGCTGACCCGGGACGATCCCTCGCTGGCCCAGCCGCTGGCCGACGGCCACCCGTACCTGCGGGCCGAGGTGGCCTACGCGGTCACCCACGAGGGCGCCCTGCACGTCGAAGACGTATTGGTCCGCCGGGTCCGGCTGTTCATCGAGACCGGGGCCCAGGGCGCCGAAGCGGTCGGCCCGGTGACCACCATCATGGGTGACCTGCTCGGCTGGGACGCGGTCCGGCGGGCGGCCGAGACCGAGCGGTACCTGGAGCTGCTCGAGGCCGACACCCGGGCCCTGCGCGAGCTGACCAGCGTGCCCGCGGCGGAGCGGGAAACCGCGGGCTGACGGAGGAGTGACCTCGGCGTGACTGGGAGCCGCGGCGGGACTGGGAGCCGGCGGCTGCTGACGTTCCGGCTGGACCGGGAGTTCCGGCAGCGGCTGGCAGCCCGGCTGGCGGGTGAGGGCCGCACGATGTCGGAGGTCGTGATCCTCGGCCTTCAGTTGTACGTGCGGCGCAGCGCCTGGTTCTCCGGCGCTGGGGCCGAGGGGGTAGCGGCCGAGGGGGCCGAGGCGGGTTCGGGCCCGGGTCCGGGGGCTGGGGCCGGGGCCGGGGCTGGGGCTGGGGCGACCACGGCGGTGGCCAGCGTGAGCGACCTGACCCTGCCCGATCAGGTGGCCTCGTACCTGCGGGACCTGCGCAAGTCCGGGCACAGCGACCGGCTGTCGGCCACCTTGGCCCGGCTGCACGAGGTGGGCTGGCCACTGCGCCCGCTGGCCGACGCGCTCGGCATCAGCCGCCAGGCCGTGCAGGCCCGGATCCGGCAGACGATCCCGGGCGAGATCCGGCGCTCGGTGCCGGAGATGCCGCCGCCGTCGGCCTTCCCGCGCCGCCGGCCCGCGTCGGCCAGCGGACGGCGGCCGCACCTGACGGTCAAGGTCGACCAGGCCCTCCGGTCGGCCGCGCACCGGCAGGCCGAGGGTGAGGGCAGCTCGCTCAGCCAGGTCATCGAGAAGATCCTCGACTACTACCTGCGGCACGGCCTGCCGCCGGTGCCGGGGGGCGGCCCGGGCTCGGGTTCAGGCGAGATTCTGCTCGGCGACACCACGCCGACCCGGCCGGGGCCGCGGCGCAAGCACCGTTCGCGGGGTACGGCCGGGTCCTAGCGACCTGGTGACCGGGCCCGGCTCGGCCAGGGTCAGGGGCCGAGCCGGGGTCAGGGGCCGGGCTGGGCGTGGCCGGCTCGGGCCGGGTCAGGGACCGAGCTGAGCGCGGCCGGCGGCACTCACGATCTGGCTCTGCTGAGCCGGCGTCAGCAGGCCCGCCGTGACGAACTCCCGCGCGGTCGAGGTGACCGCCTTCTGGAACTGGCCGTGGTTGGCGAACGGGGCCTGCGCCCACACCACGTCCAGGAAGGACAGGCCATCGCTGCGCTGGGGGTTGGCCACGCCCGAGTCCACCGAGCCGAACACGATCTCCGGCTCCGACCGGTGGAAGTAGACGTGGTAGGGGCTGGTGTCGTCGTTGTAGAACGGCACCAGCGTGTAGCCGTTGGTGGTGAACGTCATCGGCGCGCCCGCGGGCTTGATCGCGTGGGTCAGGTCGCCGGACAGCGTGAAGTCCTGGTAGAAGCCGAGCTCCAGGTAGTCCTGGCCGGCGCTCTGGGCCACCAGCGGGATCGGGCCGTAGGCGATGGTCTGGGTCTGCGGCTGGTCCAGCGTCCGCTCCATTCGCAAGCTGAACGGCATCGACAGCTGGATCGTGTCGCCGGGGGACCACACCCGGGTGAGCGAGACGTAGCTGCCCGCCACCGCGCTGAGCCGCTGCCGGACCCCGTTGACCTTGACCGTGAAACCTTTCCGGACCCAGTACGGGACGCGGAGCTTGATCTCCAGACGGCCCCGGCCCTGCACGGTCAGCTTCACCTGGCCCGAGGGATCGGCCGGGTAGTCGGTGGTCTGAGCGATGGTGAAGCCCCGCTCGGGCCAGTGCAGGGTGGAGGCCATGTAGAGGTTGACGTAGAGGACCGAGTCGTCCACCGAGCGGAAGTAGATCGACTCCTGGAACTTGGTGTGGTCCTCCGGCCCGGTGCCGCCGTCGCAGTCGCCCAGGTTGCCCGCGTAGGCCCGGACCGCGCCCGGGTCCACCGGCAGGAAGTAGGTGACCAGGGGGTCGGTGGCGCTGCTGGCGTTCTGCCGCCGGGAGATGATCTGGCCGTAGAGACCGCGCTCGAAGTACTGCATGTACTTCGGGTCCGGATCGTGGAAGAACAGGCTCCGGCTCAGCTTGAGCATGTTGTAGAGCGGGCAGCCCTCGGCGTTGGCGGCCTCGATCGAGCCCGCGATGTCGTCCCGGGCGCCGAAGATCTCGCCCGACCCGGCCATGCCGCCGTCGACGTAGATGCGGTGGGGCACCACCATGTCCCAGAAGTTGGACGCCGCCGTGTAGTAGTCGGGCCAGGTGTAGTAGTCGACCTGCTGGGCGTAGTCGAAGATCCGCAGGTAGCCCTGGTACTGCGGGATGTGCTGGTTGGCGTGCTCGCCGTTCAGGGTGTCCTGGTTGTTCACGGCGTCCACGAACAGATAGGTGTTGACGAAGCACTCGGCCGTGACCAGGTAGTTCTGGTTGCCGGTCATGGCGTACAACTCGGCCAGGACCACCGGCATCGCGTTGTACTCGCCCGCGATGTAGATCTTCCACATGTTGTCGAGCTGTTCGCGGGGCAGGTGGCCCAGCCTGCTGTAGGCCCAGTCGGCCATGCCGAGCACGATCCGCAGCGCCTGCTCGTTCCCGGTCAGCCGGTAGGCGTCGAGCAGCCCCCGCATGATCATGTGGCACGTGTACCAGGGGGCCCAGATGGTCGGGTACGTCGCGTACTGCTCCAGCAGGATGAACTGGGTCTCGGGGTAGGCGGCCAGGTAGCCCGCGTGGCTCGGGCCCGGCGCGCCGGTGCTGGTGGTGACCACGGTGGCGTCCCGGCTGTGGCCGGAGGAGTCGGCGGCGGTGTTGCCGCTGGTTTCGTCGAAGTGGTACCAGGCCACGTTGCCGCCGCCCGGCGACCCGCCGGCGCTGGTGGTCAGGGACTGGACTTCGGCCGCGGTGAGCGCGTGATCGTAGAGCTGGAACTCGTCCACCGAGGCGTTCAGGTCGGGATCGCCGAACTGGGACCGGCCGATCCAGTTGTTGCCGGTGGACCCGAGGCTGGACGGCGTCAGCGTCACGCTGCTGTTGCTGGCCACGGCCGTCCCGTTGATGTACAGCGTGGCCGTGCCGCCGGACAGGGTGACCGCCACGTGCGACCACTGGCCGGCGGGCAGCTTGGTGGTCGTGTTGATCTGCTGCTCACCGCCGCTGCCGCTGGTGGTGATCGAGAACCTCGGCCCGGAACCCGCGCTGGCCGCGAGGAACATGTAGCTGGTCGTCCCGGTGCCGAAGTCGAAGATCCGCGACCAGGTGGTGATGGCGGCGGGGTTGACCCAGCAGGCCACGGTGAAGTCGGTCAGCGAGCTGACGAGGCCGGCGGGCAGCGACACGTACTGGCCGTCGCCGCTGAGCTGGACGGCGTTGCCGAACTTCCCGGACCCCCAGCTCACCGCCGGAGGCGGCGGTGCGGGCTGGCCGACCGTCTTGTTCAGCGCGTCCTGGCACTCGCCGAGCGCGGACACGATGTAGTCGAGCTCGGTCTTGTAGGCCGCTCCCCCACCGCCCGCGTAGGCCTGGGCCAGCAGGGTCATGAAGTGCCCGGTCGAGTGCCCGCGCAGGTTCCCGTCCGGGGTGTCCCAGCCGCCGACCGGCTTGGCCCCGGCCGGGTTGGGCAGCCCGGCGTTGGCCCGGAAGTTGTACAGCATGTTGTCGGCCGGGTAGCTGCTGGCGAACTTCAGCATCAGGTCCCGGTGGGCCGAGAACAGGCTCTGGCCCAGGGTCACCTGGTCGAGGCCGAAGTCCTTGACCACCCAGCTTCTGGGGATCGGGGGAGACTGCGGGATCGAGCCGGGCGGGCCCGCCGGGCCCGCCAGACCCGGCTTCGTGGCCGGAACCGTCGCGGCCTGAGCGGGGCCCGGGAACAGGCCTGCTGCCGACGGCGCCGCCGCGGCCAGCGCCCCCAGCCGCAGCGCGTCCCGCCGGGA
Organism: Streptosporangiaceae bacterium; assembly: GCA_036521155.1. Classification (GTDB taxonomy): domain Bacteria; phylum Actinomycetota; class Actinomycetes; order Streptosporangiales; family Streptosporangiaceae; genus Bog-532. Next base: position 97 of record DATDIH010000083.1, on the reverse strand, counting down.
GATCTTTTTGTGCATTCCCGTGCCTTCGCTCATGTTTCCACTCCCGACGGTGCCAGCGTGGCTGGGCCCGGCTGGGCTCAGCCCTGGTGAAGGCCCC
>DATDIH010000082.1:0-9752 GCA_036521155.1 Streptosporangiaceae bacterium | reverse complement strand
TGGGCGGGATATACCGACCGGACGGTCTGCACGAGAAGATCATCGAAATCCGGGCCAGCCACCCAATCCAGGACAATATCGTCGATACGGGAAAGGTTGCTCGCGCAAAAATCTTGGTAGCGGTCGGTCTCGAAATAGGCGTCGGCCAGCTGGCGATAGGCGCCCAATTTTTCCCCATAGCTGGCGCCGGGGGCGTCGGCGGCTTCGAAGAACCGGTCGATCTCCAGGTCGAGCTTGGCCCGGCGGCTGGTGGCCAGGGCGAACACGCACCACTTGACCAAGGCCTTCATCGCCCACGGGAAGTAGTAGTGCAAGCTGGTCAGGGCAACGTCGGGGCAGGCGTTGGCGTAGTCGATGGGGTAGACCTCGCCGTCCTTGATCAGGGTCTCGCAGGAGTTGAATTCCCAGCGGAAGAAGCTGTTGACCAGCCGCCCGATCGTCACCACCTCGGCCCCGACCTCGGGGCTGAGGAAGCTGTGGTCAACCTGGTAGCGCTGGTGCATGGGCTGATCCGGCTGGAAGCGCATGACCATGGTCTCCGGGCCGATGGACAAGGACCGGGCGAACACGTCGAAGTCGATGCACTCCTGCAGGTGCATGAGCATCTCGCCGCTGGCGTCGTAGGCGGCGTGCAGTTCGGCCGGGGTGCGGATCTTGGACACGCCGCGCCAGCCGCCACCGTCGAAGGGCTTCATGAACAGCGGGTAGCCGATGCGCTCGGCCAGGGCGTCCAGGTCGAACGGCTGGTTGTACTTGGACGCGGTGTAGGCGTAGCGGTCGTTGTCGACCGGGTTCTTGTACGGCACCAGCACGGTCTCCGGGACCTTGAGCCCGAGCCGCATCATCGCGCAGTAGGCCGTGTGCTTCTCCATCGACTGGAAGGTGAACGGGCTGTTCAGCAAGTAGACGCTGTTCATCATCGAGACCTTCTTGAGCCATTCGCGCGGCTGGTAGTACCAGTAGGCCAGGCGGTCGATGACCAGATCGTGGCGGGGCCGGGCGCGCAGGTTGAAGGGCTCGATGGTGATCCGCTCGCTGGTGAAGACGTGCCGTTCCCCGCCCACCCCGGTGATCGGGCCGAGCCGGCCCAGGATCGTCTCGAAGGCCCGGGGCCAGTCTTCTTCGGTCCCGAGCAGCAGCCCGATCAGGTGTGGAGTACCGGTCATGGTGAGCTTCCTCCTCAGCAGAATCGCGGCATGTGGTGGGCGAGCTGGGCTCGCCAGGAGGGCCAGTCGTGCGGGACGTCGTGGCCCCAGAGGTCGAGTTCGTGCCGGATGCCCCGGTCGGCCAGCAGCGCGGCGAACTGCCGGGTGCTGGCCAGAGAACCCGTGGTGTCCTCCCACTGGCCCTGGCCGCAGACCAGCAGCAGGCTGACCCGGGCCCGCAGCCAGTCCAGGTGGTCGCCGTGCAGGTGCGGCACGTAGTCGGTGGGGTTGCTGAAGTAGGTGGCAGCGCCGCGCTCGCCCCAGCCGTGCCAGGAGGCCGGGTCGTAGTTGCCGGACAGGCACAGGGCCAGCGGGAACAGGTCGGCCCGCTTGAGGACGAAGTTGGCCGCGTGGTACGCGCCCAGGCTGCAGCCGAACGTGGTCACCTCGGCCGGGCCCTGGCAGTCCTGGTGGATCCAGGGCACCACCTGGCCGGTGATCCAGGCCTCGTAGCGCTCGTGCCGGCGGGCCCGCTCCTCCACCGGCACCGTGCGGTCGGACCAGGAGGCCCGGTCATGGCCGTCCACGCAGTAGACCTTGAGCCGCCCGGCGTCGATCAGCGGCGCCACCGCGCCGGTCATGCCCTGCTCCTCGAACTCCCAGGCGCCGCGACCCTCGGTCGGGAACACCAGCAGCGGGCGGCCCCAGTGGCCGTAGCGCACCACCGTGCCCGCCGCCCCGAGCGCGTCCGACCACAGCTCGGCCACGTCCCGGTTCATCCGGCCGTCCGCCGGAGCAGGCCGGTGAGGTAGGGATCGAGGCTGTCCCGCCAGGTGGGCCAGTCGTGGCCGCCCCGGACCTCGTGCAGTTCGGCCGGGTAGCCCGCGGCCGCCAGGGCCTGGGCCATCAGCTGGTTGTTGGGCAAGTTCTCCTCGCTGACGCCACAGGTGAGGACGGCCGGGACCGGGCGGGCACCGGCCCGGGTGGGCGGCGCCGTGGACACGAAGCGGACGATCCGGCGGAAGTACCGGGAGCCTTCCTCCATCCGGTCGTACTGCAGCGTGAAATAGCTGCCGGACTGCAGGAACAGCGCGCCGAACGTGCCCGGGTGGCGGACGTGCGCGTGCAGCATGGCCAGGGCGCCCAGGCTGGCCCCCATCCCGATCCGGGCCGTGCTGGCCAGGCGGCCGGTCACCGCGGGCAGGACCACCCGGGCCAGCGTGCGGGCGTAGGCCGGGTACGCGGAGTACCACTGCTCCCGGTGCCCCGGGGCGAGCAGCGCGGCCCGCAGCGGCGGCAGCCAGGCGCCCGCCACCCCCGCGGCCAGGTAGCGGGTCAGGGCGGCCCGCAGGTCGTACTCGGGCCCGTCGTGCACCACCAGCAGCGGCAGGGGCTGGCCGTCGGTCACCCCCGGCGGCGACCAGGTGCGCACCTCCACCGCGGCGCCGTCGCCCAGTTCGGGCGCGGGCACGCTGAACGCGTGCCCGTGGCCGGGCGGCACCAGGACGTTCAGCCAGGCCGGCGGCGCATACGGCGGGAACTCCAGCACCCGCTCATCGTCCCTGCTCCCGGGGCTGGTGACAACGGTGACGAAGGGGCTAAATGATCACACTGTGCAAAGTCTCGGGGGCGAACAGCTCGGCCGGGTCGGGCCGCCGGGTGATCATGCCCTGCTCGTCGGCGTACCGGATGAACGTCTCCAGCACGGGCCGGTTCGGGGCCAGGCCGTAGGACCAGTAGTCCGGGCCGAGCAGATCGACGCTGGCCTCGTACTCCTCCCGGACCCAGGGCAGGGTGACGGCCAGGGCCGCGGTTCGCTGCAGGTCCGCGTAGGCCAGGCCCTTTGCTCTTTCGAATGCCTTCATCAGCGACTGCGCCAGCCAGCGGTTCGTCTCGTACAGCCGGCGCTGCAGGACGACCACGTGCATGACCGGGAACACGCCGCTGGCCCGGTAGTAGTCCTGTTCGGCCCGGCGGGGGTCGGTGAACAGGCGGCGCAGCCGGCCGCCGCCGGGTGCGATCGGGTCGATGGGCGCCCGGGGCGAGTAGATGGCGTCGATCTCCCCGCGGGCCAGCAGGTCGGCCAGGGTCTCGCCGGGCGGGATCGGCGCGATGTCAATGTCCGGCGGCAGGTCGAGCGGGATCTTCTCCTGCCGTCCCGGCTGGTTCAGGCCGCCGGTCCGGTAGCGGACCGACCGGGCGGGCACCCCGTGGTACTCCTGCAGGATGCCGCGGATCCAGACGTTGGCCGTGAGCTGGTACTCGGCCACCCCGACGGTGCGGCCGGCCAGGTCCTCGGGCCTGGTGACGTCGGACCCGTCGCGGACGTAGACGCCGCTGTGCCGGAAGCTGCGGGACGGGAAGACGGGGATCGCGATCAGCGGGCTGGCCGTGCCACCCGTTGGGCCGCCGGCCAGGTGGGTCAGCAGGTAGGACGACAGCGACAGTTCGGAGACGTCGAACTCGCCGTGGCCGAGCATGCGGAAGAAGATCTCTTCCGGGTCGAGCGCGATGTACCGCAGGTCAGTGCCTTCGACCGGCACCCGCCCGTCGGCCAGGGCCCGGGTCCGGTCGTACGGCCCGCAGGCCAGCGTGAGGGGCAGAGGAGCCATGCCCCCAGTTTGGCATATTGGTCTTACCTTTGGGGATGCTGGGGCGGGAGGCTGGCGTCAGGATGCTGGGCCCGGAGGCTGGCGTCAGGAGCTGGCCGACCCGGGACTGCGGTCAGAGACGGCCACGTCAGAGACTCGTTCGGGCAGGTCGTCGTCGCGGACCGACCCGGGCTCCCGGGCCGCCTCGTCCGAGGCACGGTCGGACACCGCGGCCTCCCCCTGGCCGCCGGGCATGTCCGCGGGCGGCCGGGATCGGTCCCAGACCCGGCGGTGCCAGGGCAGCGCGATGACCATGAATATGACCACCGCCACGCTGAGGAACATCATCCCGTCGTCGACGTCCTGCCAGAGCGGGTACGTCATCATCTGCATCGGCAGGTAGAACATGGCCGCGGTCAGGCCGGTCACGATCTGCACGGCCAGCGTCAGCTTGGTCGGCCGGGCGATCGACGACGGGACCGGCCACTGCAGGTACTGGGTGCCGAAGGCGGGCGTGATCGCGATGAGCGCGGTCACCGAGGCCGTGGCCATGTCCAGCGGGTGACCCTTGCGCCACCAGAACACGGCCAGCAGCACCCCGAGCAGCGCCAGCTTGGAGCCGTACTTGGCCACGTGTACCCACATCGGGTCCGACCAGACCGGGAGCGCGGTCGGGTGCTGGGTCACCCACACCCCGGCCCAGCCCCAGGTTCCGATGGTGGGCTGGTTCTCGGTCAGGTGCTTGAACAGGTAGGGAAACTTGTCCACCGGCGTGCCCACGGTGAGCGGCATGGTGACAAAAATCAGTATCCACAGCGCGGCGCCACCCGCAGTGGCCTGGATCCGCCGCCGCCACGTGGGCAGCCCGGCCAGCAGCGCGGGCCCGAACAGGATCGGCCAGGTCTGACCGGAGACGGCCACGGCGAGCAGGACCCCGCCGGCCACTGCCCGGCGGGCGGTGATGCCCTGGCCGCCGTTCAGGACCACCAGGATGGCCAGGAAAGAGAACAGCAGGCAGAACGGCTCCAGCTGGCCGTGCTCGCTGCTGATGATGATGGCCACCGGGCTGCAGGCGTACTGGAAGCGGCGCAGCGCGGCGGTGGCGCTGGACCCGCCGGACGCGGTGACCAGCTTGCCGACCACCGGGACCAGCAGCAGGTCGCACACCATGGCTGGGATGCGCGCGGCGATCAGCCAGTTCCAGTGCAGGTGGATGGTGGTCCAGAGCGCCGCGGCCAGCGGGAACGTGTAGGTGGGCAGCGAGGCCCAGCCCTGGGGCCGGAAGTTGTCCAGGATCGGGTCGTGGTGGTGCAGGGTGGCTTTGGCCGCCGAATGGAAGTCGTTGGTCAGGTCGTACGGCGTGGTCTTCCAGGTCAGGTACAGGAAGGCCACCCGGACCACCACGGCGAACCCGAGCGTGACCGCCAGCGTGGGCTTCCAGCCGCGGCGTTGCGCCACCACCATCAGCGCGAGGCAGAGGAAGACGATGAACAGCGCAGCGATCAGCCGGTGGGGGGTGATCGTCTCGAAAGTCATGAGTTAAGTCCCACCCAGCTGGTCAGCGATGTCACCGAATGATCCTACTTTCCGTCCTGTCCGCTGGGGCGGGTAACCAGCCAGCGGTCTGGTCGCGAGCACAGTGGCGTCCGGGACATCTGGGGCGTCCGGCGGCCGCACCTCGGCCGACACGTGGTCGGCCACCAGGGTGTCCTGGGCGGGCACGCCCTCGCCCGCGAACTCGTCGGGCCGGGAGCGGTCCCAGACCCGGCGGCCCCAGGGCAGGGCGGCGATCATGAGCAGGACGACGCCCAGACTGACGAACATCATCACCCGGTTGGTGACCTGCCAGTTGTGCGAAGTCAGCATATTCATCGGCAGGTAGAACGTGAAGGCGCACAGGCCGGCCGCGATCTGCGCGGTCAGGGTCAGCCGGGTGGGCCGGGCGATCGACGACGGTACCGGCCATTGCAGGTACTGCAGGCCGATGCCGGGCGACGCCACGACGAGCGCGGTCACGCTGGCGGTGGCCACGTCCAGCGGGTGGGCGCGACGCCACCAGAAGATCGCGATCAGCACGACGAGCAGCGCGGCCCTTTCGCCGATCTTGCCCACGTTCACCCACAGCGGGTCCTGATTGGCCGGGAGCCCGGTCGGGTGCAGCGTCACCCACACACCGGACCAGCCCCAGGTGCCGATCGGGGGGTGGTTGCTGAGCATGTGCCTGAACAGGTGGGACAGCTTGCCGACCGGGGTGCCCACGGTGAGCGGCATGCTGAAGAACAGCACCGCCCCGGCTCCGGCCGTGGCCGCCACCGACTGCAGCCGCCGGCGCCACGACGGCAGCGCGATCAGCAGGGCCGGGAGGAACAGCACCGGCCAGCTCTGGCCGGAGATGGCGATGGCCAGGAGCGCGCCACCGGCCGCTGTGCGCCGGGCGGTGATGCCCGGGCCGCCCGTGAGCACCACCGCGAACGCGGCGAACGCGAACAGCAGGCAGAACGGCTCCAGCTGGCCGTGCACGCTGCTGACCAGGATGGCGACCGGGCTGCAGGCGTACTGGAAGCGGCGCAGCTTGGCCACTTCGCGGGACCCGCCGGACGCGGTGACCAGGGCGCCGACCACGACGACCACCCCGAGGTCGGACAGGATCGCCGGGACCCGGGCCACGATCAGCCAGGACCAGTGCAGGTGGATGACGGTCCAGGCCGCCCCGGCCAGCAGGAACGTGTAGGTGGGCAGCGAGTCCCAGCCCTGCGGCCGGACGGCGGTCAGGACCGGATCGCGGTGATGCAGGGTGGCCAGACCCGCGTGCCAGAAGTCCTGGTACAGGTCGTACGGCCGGATGTGCCAGGTCAGGAACAGCATCCCCGCGCGCAGGACGGCGGCCAGGACCAGTGTGGTCAGCAGCGAGGGCCGCCAGCCGCGCCGCTGGGAAACGACCATGAGCACGATGCCGACGACCAGAAGGAACACGGCGACCACCAACCGGTGCGGGGTCAGCGTGTGAAAGGTCATGAAGTAATGCCTAGGGGCTGGTCGGCGGGGGCAACCGGATGATCCTAACTGCCCGCCTTGCCCGTAAAGGCGAAGATTGCAGGTCAGTGGCCTGTTTGTAACATTCGTTAACGTCCGTAAAAAGCCGGGCGCCGCTTGGCCATGAACGCGGCGATGCCCTCGGCGGCGTCGTCGCTGGCCCCGGCCTCGGCCATCTGGGTGGTCTCCGCGCTGAGCTGGCCGGACAGATCATTGGTCCAGGAATCGCGGAGCAGGCGCTTCATCCGGCCGAAGGCCAGGGTCGGGCCCGTCGCGAGCCGCACGGCCAGCTGGCGGGCGCGCTCTTCCACCTCATCGGCGGGCGCGAGCTCGGTGACCAGGCCCCAGTCCAGGGCTTCGGGGCCGGTCAGCACCTGGTTGAGCAGCATCAGCCGCTGGGCCCGGCGCAGGCCCACCAGCCGGGGCAGGAACCAGGTGTTGCCGCCGTCGGAGGGCAGGCCGAGGGCGGCGTAACCGAGGGCGAACTTGCTGTCCTCGGCCGCGATCACCACGTCGGCGGCGTGCAGCAGCCCGAGGCCGCCGCCGGCCGCGGCCCCGCGCACCGCGCACACCACCGGCGCGTCCATCCGGGTCAGCCGGTCCAGGGCCAGGTGGTACAGGTCGATCATCTGCCGCAGCCGGCCCGGCAGTTCGCCCTTCTCCAGCGCGGCGAACATGGCCAGGTCACCGCCGGTGCTGAGGGACCGGCGGGCCCCGCCCAGCAGCACCGCCCGCACCGCGGGATCGTCGCCGGCCCGGAACACCGCCTCGTAGAAGTCCTCGACCAGGGTCAGGTCGATGGCGTTCCCGGCCTCGGGACGATTCAGCTGGATGGTGGCCACCCCCTGGTCCACCTGGTAGCGGACGACCCGCAGGTCACGCTGGCCCGCGCTGGCCGCGGGCAGCGCCCCGGCCCAGCGGGCGCTGTCGGTGTACTGGGTCAGCTCGCTGATCCGCCCGTCGGTGAACCGGAGCACCTGGGCGAACGCGGCGTCGAGGCGGCCGCCGCCCGCCCGGGCCGTCCCGGTGTAGCGGCCGAGTACCAGCAGCCCGCCGTCGGCCAGGGCCAGGAACTGACCCGGTTCGGCCCGGGCCCGGTAGTGGCGGCCGATGGTCCACCAGAAGTCCTCGGTCATGGCTTCGGGGCTGTCGTACTCACCACCGAGGCCGAGCGGCAGGCCCTCGGTGGTGTGGCCGGTGAACGACGGGTGCAGCAGGTCGCGCAGGCGGCCCGCGTCCCCGGCGGCCAGAGCGTCGTACAGGCGACGGGCCAGCAGGACTTGGTCGGACCCGGTGTTATCGACATTCGGCATAAGAGATCTCCTGCAGATAAGCGGCGGGTCACCGCGGCGCGGGCGGGATCATGATCAGGGCTTCGGCCGCGGCCGCGGTCTCGGCGACCGGGCGCCCGGCCCGGCCGGCGCTGTTCAGCGCGCCCAGCAGCAGGTCCCGCACGACCGGCGGGGGGACGCCGGCCGCCAGCACCCCGGCCCGCTGAGCCTGCTCGACCAGTCCCGACCACTGCCGCAGGTAGGCCCGGCGCAGGTCACGGAACTCCGCGCCCGGCGGGCCGTCCAGGGCCAGCGCGGGCGCCAGCACCACCGCTGCGTAGTCGCGCAGATCGTGCAGGGCGGCCAGGTGAGCACGGATCGCGGCCCGCAGCCGGGCCCGCGGGTCACCGGGCCGGTCGTCGCCGGCCACCTCGGCCGTGGCGCGGTCCAGCCGGGCCAGGGACTCGCGCACGCCCTCTTGCAGCATGGCGTCGATCAGCTGATCCCGGGAGCCGAAGTGAAAGTAGATGCTGCCTGGCTTCAGCCCGGCCGCGGCGGCGATCGCGGTCAGGCTGGCCCCGGCCCGCCCGTGCCGGGCCACCTCGGCCGCGGCCGCGTCCAGCAATCGCCGCCGGGTCCGGTCCCCCTTGGTGGGCGCGCCGGTTGCGGGGGCGCCGGTCGTGGGGGCGCCCGTTGTGGGCGCGCCGGGCCGGGCCTCGTCAGTGGATGCGGCGGTCATGGCCCTGCCAGTAGCGCTCGCGCAGCACCGGCTTGACGACCTTGCCGGTGGCGGTGTGCGGCAGCGCGTCCACCACGTCCACGCTGGTCGGGCACTTGAACCGGGCCAGCTGATCACGGCAGAACGCGATCACGCCGGCCGTGTCCACGGGGGCGCCCGGGCGGGCCACCACGATCGCCTTGACCGTCTCACCCCAGCGGTCGTCGGGTACGCCGATCACGGCGGCCTCGGCCAGCGCGGGGTGGGCGGCCAGCACCTTCTCCACCTCGGCCGGATACACGTTCTCCCCGCCCGTGATGATCATGTCCTTGGCCCGGTCGACCAGGTAGATGCGCTGCTGGTCATCGAGATAACCCAGGTCGCCGGTGCGCAGCCAGCCATCTTCGGTCAGGGTGGCCGCAGTCTGCTCGGGCTGGTGCCAGTACCCGGCCATGTTCTGCTCGGACCGGGTCCAGATCTCCCCGACCTGCCCGGTGGAGACGTCCTGGCCGGTCTGGGGGTCGATGGCGCGGACTTCGACCCAGGGATAGGGGCTCCCGGCCGAACCGAGCCATTCGGGGTGCTCGGGGTCGGCGTGCTCGGCCGCGGACAGCTGCGCGAACGCGCCGGTGGCCTCGGTGAGCCCGTAGATCTGCACGAAGTCGCAGCCCAGCGCGTCCTGGGCCTGGCGCAGGCCGGTGGGGCTGATCGGGGCACCGGAGTACACCATCTGGCGCAGCGTGCGCGGGCCGGCTTCGGCAGCCTCCGCCCCCGTCCCGGTCTCCCCGGCCTCCGCCCCCGTCCCGGTCTCCCCGGCCGCCGCGCCCGCCCCGGCCTCCCCGGCCGCCGGAGGTGGCACCGCGCTGAGGGCGCTGAGCATGGTGGGGACACAGAAGGCCAGCGTGACGCCCTCGTCCGCCATCGTGTCCAGCACGGGACCGGGCGCGAAATCGCGGACGATGACCTGCCGGGTGCCACGGGCCAGCCCGGCCAG
>DATDIH010000081.1:0-27487 GCA_036521155.1 Streptosporangiaceae bacterium | reverse complement strand
CAGCTCCGGATGCTCATCGGCTACGCGGCTCATGACCTCCGGGCCGGCAATCCGGCCGGTGCCCGGAGTTACCTAGCCGCTCTGAAGTCCGTGCTCGCCTCCGAGGCCATTAGTGCTCGTCCTGGCATGTCCAGCTAGCATCCTGATGCTTAGCCCTACCGCAGCCCGGACGTAGCGATCGACTCCACGAACCGGCGCTGGACGAACAGGAACGCGATCACCATCGGCACGATCGCCAGCACCGAGCCCGCCATGATCAGCCCGTACTGGATGACGTGCTGCCCCAGGAACAACGCCAGCCCCGAGGACAGCGTGTACATCGAGCTGTTGGTGGACACGATCAGCGGCCACAGCAGGTCGTTCCAGTTGTACATGAAGTGGAAAAGGCCCAGCGTGAGCAGGGCGGGCACCGACATGCGGAGGATGATGGTCCGGTAGATCTTGAAGTCCGACGCGCCGTCGACCCGGGCCGCGTCTTCCAGCTCTTTCGGGATCGACATGAAGAACTGGCGCAGGAAGAAGATCCCGAACGCGTTGGTGGCCCGCGGCAGGATCAGCCCCTGGTAGGTGTTGACCCAGTGCAGCTTGGTCAGCAGCAGGAACAGCGGCACCAGGTTGACCTGGAACGGCAGCATCAGCGTGATCAGCACCAGCACGAAGATCACGTTCTTGCCCGGGAAGTCGAGCCGGGCCAGCGCGTAAGCGGTCAGCGAGTCGAAGGCCAGCGACAAGATCGTCACTCCGCCCGCGAAGATCACCGTGTTCGCCAGCAGCCGCGGGAAGTCGATCGCCTGCCACGCCTGCACGTAGTTGCTGCCGGTGACGGTGGCGGAGAACAGGCCGGGGTGCGCGCTGATGATCTCGCTCTCCGGCTTGATCGAGGTCGTGAACATCCACACCAGCGGGAACACGATGACCAGGGCGGCGGCGACGGCCACCGCCAGCGCCCAGCCGGTGCCGAGGATGCGGCGCCGGCGGGCGCGCGGGGCAGACGGCCGGGCCGGCGCGGAGACCCCGGCCCGGGCCACGACTGAGGACTCAGTAACGGATGGCACGGCGGTTGAAGTACCTCATCTGGAACAGGCTGAAGATCAGGATGATCAGCACCAGGACGTAGCCGATCGCGGACGCGTAGCCCATCTGGAAGTTCTGGAAACCCTGCCGGTAGATGAGCATGACCAGGGTCTCGGTGCTGAACGCGGGCCCGCCCTGGGTCATCACGAAGATCTGGTCGAACGCCTGGAACGACGCGATCAGCGCGATGATCGTGACGAACATCGTGGTGTTGCTCAGCAGCGGCCAGGTGATGTTGCGGAACCGCTGCCAGGCCGAGGCGCCGTCGATCCGGGCCGCCTCGTAGAACTCGGGTGGGATCGTCTGCAGCCCGGCGATGTAGATCACCATGTAGAAGCCGACGTCCTTCCAGATGCCGACGATGATGACCGCGGGCATGGCCAGCGTGGTGCTGTCCAGCCAGTCGCTGGAGTGAATGCCGATCGACCCCAGCCAGTAGGTGATCAGCCCGATCGACGGAGTGAACAGCAGCCGGAACGGGATGGCCGCCACGGCCAGCGACACCACCGCGGGCAGGAAGATCGCCGCCCGCAGCACGCCGCGGCCGGGCAGCTGGCGGCGGTTCAGCAGCAGGGCCAGGGCCAGGGCCAGCGCGATCGACACCGGGGTGGTGACGGCCGCGTAGTAGCCGGTGTTGCCCAGGTCGCCCCAGAACTGGTGGCTCTGGAACAAGCTGGTGTAGTTGGCCAGCCCGACGTACTTGGCCACGCCGAAGAACGAGTAGTTGGTGAACGACAGGATGGCCGCGCGGATCAGCGGATAGAACATGAACACGCCCATGACGACCAGGCTGGGCAGCATGAACGTGTACGCGATGAGGGCGCGCCGCCGGCGCGAGCGCGTGGCGAACGGAGACCAGATCCGTGCCACGAGCCCGGCCGGCCGCACCGGTGAGGCGGTCACCTAGCCGCCCAGGTAACCGTTGGCCTGGGTGTTCGCACCGTTCAGCGTGGAGGTGACCGAGGCACCCTGCAGGATCTTCTCGATCGCCGGTTCCCAGGTGTTGGTCTCGACGTTGGTGAACTGCGTGCCGAGGTTGTACGGCTGAGACGTCTTCGACACGCTCTGGAAGTCGGCCACGTCGGGGTTGGCCGCCAGGTCAGCCGCGGTGACCGTGGTGTTGGTCGGCACGAACCCGGTGTGGACCGCGTAGTAGGTCTGGCTGCTCTTGGAGTTCCACCAGGTGAAGAAGGTCTCCGCGGCGGCGATCTTGGCCGGGCTGTCCTTGGCGTTGACCGACATGCTCGTCACGTCGGCCAGGGTGACGGTCTTCTTCGGCCCAGCCGGGATCGGCGCCAGGCCGAAGTTCACCTTGGCCGTCTGGTATCCGGTGGTGGCCCACGGGCCGTTCATCTCCATGGCCGCCTTCTGGGCCGTGAACAAGCTGTCGGCCTCGGCGCCGGTGATGTTCTTGGGCGCGATCCCGTCCTTGATCACCAGCTTGGACCACTGGTCGACCGCGCCGACCGTGCCCGCGGACGACAGCATCGACTTGGTCGCGTCGGCGTTGGTCACCCCGCCGCCGTTCTCCCACATCAGCACGGGCCACATGGGGATGGTGTTGTTCTCGGCCAGGGCGATGCCGTACTGCGGCGACTTGCCGCCCTTGGACAGCTTGACCGCGTCCGCCTGCCACTGGGCCCAGTTGGCGGGCGGCCCGGACAGGCCGGCCTTCATGAACAGGGTCTTGTTCCAGTACAGCATCATCGGGGCGAAGTTGACCGGCACCCCGTATGCGGTGCCGTGCACCTTGGTGCCGGCCACGGCCGCGCTCACCAGCGAGCTGGTGCCGTTGGCGGAGTTGCTGTAGTAGCTGGTCAGCGGGGCGAAGACGTTCTTCTGGGCGTACTGCGGCAGCTGCTGGGTGTCCATGGCCGCGATGTCCGGGGCGCTGCTGGCGGCGAAGGCCGGCAGCAGCTTGGTGTAGAACGTGTCCCACGGCATGATCGACATGTTGATCGTGATGTTCTTGTGGGTCTGGTTGAACTTGGCCACCAGCGCCTTGACCGCGGGCTCGTCTGGGCCGGTGAACCCGTTCCAGTAGGTCAGCGTGACGTGGCCGCCGGAGCTGGAAGAACCCGATGAATTCGAGGATCCCGACGAAGAGCCCCCCGATGAGCAGCCGGCTGCGACCAGGCCGAGCGCGGTCGCGGCGGCCAGGCTTGCGCCGATGAGACGGAGTCTCATGTGCCTTCCTCCTTTGGATGGCCTGAGATCAGATCTGGAACGTCAAGACAGAGTGGGAGTGCGCGGGGAACGTGTGGACGGTGCCGGACCGGAACTTCTCGATCGTGGCGGTTGCTACGGACACGGCCTCGGGGGCGTCGAACGAGTTCGACGCGGTGGTGCTGTCGCCGTTGACGACCTCGACGGTGGCGGTGACCGGATCGAGGGCCTGGGCGAGCTGCAGCTCGGTGCTGACGTCGTGCTCGGGGTCCCGGTTGATGACGCTGAGCATGACCTCACGGCGGTCGGGGGAGTAGGTGGCCGTCGCGTCCAGCACGGGGAACGGGCCCAGGTCGGCGACCTGGTACGGCCAGTGTTCGGACTCGGGGGACGGGACCAGCTCGTGGGTGCCGCACGCGGTGAACACGTCCAGTGACTGCTCGCCGAGGTGGTCGGCGAACAGCCGGAGCGGGTGGTAGATGGTCTGCAAAAAGATGCCATCGTCGCTGGTCACGATGGGGGCGATGACGTTGACCAGCTGGGCCAGGTTGGCGATGGGGACCAGCGAGCTGTGGCGCAGGAAGCCGTGCAGGAACGTGGTCACGGCCAGCGCGTCGGCCAGCGTGTACCGCTCCTCCAGGCCCTCACGGCCCTCCCGCTCGCGGAACCACACGTTCCACTCGTCGTAGGCGATGCGGATCGGGTGCTCGATCTTCTGGTTGTAACGGACCTGCTCGATCAGGGCGCCGGTGATGCGGATGGCCCGCTCGGCCTGGTGCGGCATCAGCACGTCGGTCCAGTAGTCGTCGCTGCCGGTGTAGATGTGCACGCTGTGGTAGCGGACGAACTCGGCCAGGCCCTCCAGCACCACCCGGTCCCAGTCGCTCCAGCCGGTCTCGCCGCAGGAGACCAGCTCGATGCTGGGGTCGGTCCAGGTCATGACCTTGGCGTACTGCCGGGCGGCCTTGACGTAGTCCCCGGCCGACAGCTGCCCGATCTGCCACGGGCCGTACATCTCGTTGCCCAGGCCCCACAGCTTGACCCCGTACGGGGCCTCGTGGCCGTTGGCCCGCCGCTGGCTGGCCCAGTAGGTGTCGCCGGTGCCGTTGCAGTACTCGACCCAGGCCGCGGCCTCGTCCATGGTGCCGGTACCCATGTTCACGCACAGGTAGGGCTCGGTGCCGACCAGCTCGCAGTAGCGCATGAACTCATCGGTGCCGAACCGGTTGGACTCCTCGGCGTGCCAGGCCAGGTCGGTGCGCCGCGGCCGCTGATCACGCGGGCCGATGCCGTCGGTGAAATGGTAGCCGGACACGAAGTTGCCGCCCGGCCAGCGCAGCAGCGGTGGCCGCAACGCCTTGACCGCCGCGATCACGTCGGTGCGGAAGCCGTCGGCGTCGGACAGCGGTGATCCCTCGTCGAAGACCCCGCCGTAGATGCACCGGCCGAGGTGCTCGGTGAAGCCGCCCAGGATCCGGCGGTCCACGGGTCCGAGCACGCGATCGAGATCGAGTTTGATGACGGCCACGCGAAAAAGCCCTCCCTGAGCTGGGGTTCTGCTGATTGCCACGTAGCATGCCACGTGGCATGCTTCGGTGCAATACCCTGTTCTGGCCCGATTTGATTCGTTATGAAGGGCCCCGTTTTGGGAGGGCAGAGCGTGCCGGTGACCCAAGGCGACGTCGCGCGCCGGGCGGGAGTGTCGCCCCGGACGGTCTCGAACGTCGTCAACGAGTTCCCGCTGGTCTCGGACGAGCTGCGGCAGCGCGTGCTGCGTGCCATCTCCGAACTCGGGTACCAGCCCAATCTGGTCGCCCGCAACCTGCGGCGGGGGCGGTCCGGGATGATCGGGCTGGCCGTGCCCGAGCTGTCGGTGCCGTACTTCTCCGAACTGGCCGGGCTGGTCATCGCCGAAGCCCGGCGGCACTCCTACACCGTGGTCGTGGAGCAGACCGACGGCGATCCGGACCGGGAGCAGCAACTGCTGCAGCAGAACGCCCGCGGCCACCTGTTCGACGGCCTGATCTTCAGCCCGCTCGGCCTGGGCGAGGCCGAGCTGCGCCGGCACGCCGGCGACACCCCCACCGTGCTGCTCGGTGAGCACATCGAGGACGGCCCGTTCGACCACGTGGGGCTGGACAACGTGGCCGCGGCCCGCGACGCCACCGCGCACCTGATCGCCCTGGGCCGCCAGCGCATCGCGGCCATCGGCGACCAGAGCCGCGCCCGCGGCGAGACCGGGCAGCTGCGGTCGGCCGGGTACCGAAAGGCGCTGCGGGCCGGCGGCCTGCGTTACCAGCCGTCACTGGTGGTGCCCGCCTCCTCGTTTCACCGCGCCAGCGGCGCCGAGGCCATGGCCCGGCTGCTGGACCAGGCCACGGTCCCGGACGCGGTGTTCTGCTACAACGACCTGCTGGCCATCGGGGCCATGCAGACCGTGCTGCGGCGGGGCCTGCGCATCCCGGACGACATCGCGATCGTGGGCTTCGACGATATTGAGGAAGCCCGCTACGCGTTCCCCGCGCTGACCACGATCGCCCCGGACAAGGGGGCCCTGGCCCGCTGCGCCGTGGCCCAGCTGTTCGCCCGGCTCAAGGACCAGGGCGCCCCGCTGACCTCGCACCAGGTCGGCTACTCGCTCAAGGTGCGGGGGAGTAGCCAGCCTCGCTGACGTCGGACCAGCCCTTCATCGGGCCCTGGGCCATTTCCGGGTGGTCGTAGGAGTCGTTCCAGTTCCACCAGTTGTAGGGCGGGGTCTGCGGGTAACCCTCGGGTGAGTCCTCCCAGGTCTCCTGGCGGCCCAGCGGAACCATGTCCAGGTAGCTCCAGGTACTGCCCATCGCCTCGTCGCCCCGGTTGTCGATGAAGTAGGTGCGGTACACCTGGTCGCCGTCGCGGTAGAAGGCGTTGGTGCCGTGGTACTCGTCCACCCCGTGGTCGACGTCCCAGTCGCTGGTGATCGTGTACCAGGGGTGCTTCCAGCCCATCTGCTCCTTCAGCCGCGCGATGTCCGGCTGCCCGGCCCGGGACGCGTAGGCGAACGTGACGTCGCGGGCGTTCAGGTGCACCACCGGCGCGACCTGGTCGGCCATGAGCGAGCAGCCGTGGCAGGCGTGGTCGGGCCAGCCGGTCACCCCGGGCTCGAAGAACGCCCGGTAGATGACGAGCTGCCGCCGGCCGTCGAACACGTCGAGCAGGCTCAGCGGGCCGTCCGGGCCTTCGAACGTGTACGCCTTGTCCACCCGCACCCAGGGCATCCGGCGCCGGGCGGCCGCCATGGCGTCCCGGGCCCGGGTCACCTCCTTTTCCTGCACGAGGAGCCGCTGCCGGGCTTCCTGCCACTCTTGGGCGGTCACGATCTCGGGAGTTTTCATTTCGTCTAACCCTTCTTCGTCTGCGTTGCCGGGTCCGTGCTGAGGTCCAGGTGCTGTCTGAGGGCTCCGAGCGGGCCGTCCCAGTCCCGGGCCAGCGCGGCCAGGAACTGCTGCGCGACCTGCATCGGGGCCGAGTTCAGCCGGTAGCGCACCCGGCGGCGCTCACCCGGCTCGGCGGTCACCAGGCCCGCGTCGGACAGCAGGGCCAGGTGCTTGGCGATGGCCTGCCGGGTGACGGGCAGCCGGCCGGCCAGGTCGGTGGCGGTGGCCGGCCCGCTGGCGGCCAGCATGGCCAGAATGGAACGCCGGGTCGGGTCGGCCAGCGCGCCGAACACCCGCTCGGCAATGGTTTCCATCTCGGCCGCGGCCGCCATCTCGGCCGGCGTCCTGGTCAGCGTCCCGCCAGGTGGCCGCCGAGGTAGCTGGCCAGGTCGCTCAGCTCGCTGCGCCAGCCGTCGACGTGGCTCTGGTACTCATCGCCGTAGACATCGCCGGGCAGCTGCGCGAACCCGGTCTCGACCACGGTCAGCCGGGTACCCTCGCCGGTCGGCTCGAGGGTGAACTCCACGTAGGTCCGGCGTGGATCGTCCTCGGGCAGCCCCTCGAGCTGCCAGGTGTAGCCGAACACGGTGGGCTCTTCGACCCGCTCGACCCGCATGTGCACGGTGAAGCCGCCGTCCCAGCTCATCTCGGCCGCCCCGCCCGGCCGCAGGTCGATGCGGGCGCCCGCGTCACCGAACCACGTGCCCAGCCCTTCGGCCGTGGTCAGCGCGGCCCACACCTTCTCCGGTGGATGATCGAGCTCCACCGTCCGCTCGATCCGGTCCGGAAACCCCATGGGTGCCTCCCCATCTGTAGCAACCTATTAGTTGCGACACTATAGCAACCAACTAGTTGCGTCAAACCGCCCCGCCGACGGCCCGAGTGGCAAACCGCCAACGGCACCAAACTGCAGATCTGGACCTGTAACAACGAATCCCCACAGGTTTTCCGCTTCAACTAACCCCGTTTAGCGGCGATCACCTCAACAATGGGGGGATGCCTCCGTTGCGCCAGACTCGGTCGGCCGTCACTCTCAAGGACGTGGCCGACCGGGTCGGCGTGACCGCGGCCGCCGCCTCCATGGCCCTGGCCGGGCGGGGCCGGATCAGCGACCGGACCCGGGCCGCGGTCCGGCGGGCCGCCGACGAACTGGGCTACGTGCCCAGCTCGGCCGGGCGGGCCCTGCGCAAGCAGCACGCGGGAGCGGTGGCGCTGATCGTGCCGAAAACCTCCCAGCACGTGTTCGGCCACGACTACTTCATGCACGTGCTGACCGGCTTGTCCAGCGCCGCCAACGCCCGCGGCGCCCAGGTCATCGTGTCCACCAACGCCGACGGGGCCGGGGGGATCGGCGCCTACGAGCGGGTCATGCGCTCCCGCAGTGCCGACGGCGCCATCGTGACCAGCGCCGCCATCGACGACCCGCACCTGGAGGCGCTGGTCGCGCTGGGCCTGCCGGTGGTGCTGATCGGCAGCTTCCCCTACCTGCCGGACGCGGTCAGCGTCGGCATCGATGACCCGGCTGCCAGCGAGCAGATCACCGCGCACCTGCTCGACACCCACGGCCGCACGGACCTGGTGTACGTGAGCGGGCCCCTGTACCACCAGGCCGGGCTGGACCGGCGTGATGGTTTCGTGCGCGCCCTGACCCGGCGCGGGCTCGACCCGTCCGGGCGGATCATCGAGGGCGATTTCAGTGAAACGGCCGGGGCCGGGGCGGTCCGCTCGCTGCTGGCCGCCGGTTCCGGTTTCGACGGGCTGGTGTTCGCCAACGACGACATGGCCTTCGGCGGCCTGCAGGTGCTGAAGGCCGCGGGCCGTAGCGTGCCGGACCAGGTGGCCGTGGCCGGGTTCGACGACTTCGGCCTGGCCCGGCTGACCACCCCCGGCATCACCACGGTCCGGGTGCCCGCCGAGGAGATGGCCCGGCTGGCCACCGACTGCCTGTTCGCGCTGGTCGAAGGGGCGCCGGTGACGCCCAAACGCCGCCAGTTGCCGGTCACCCTGACCATCCGGCAGTCCTGCGGCTGCCGGTAGGCCGGCCCCGCTGCGCCGCTCATATGCAGCGACTCTCCGGGCGGGCTGGTCGGAGAGCCCGCCCGGAGAGACCAGGGGCAACCGGGAAGCCGGCCGTCCGCCGCACTGACCCCTCGCAGCACCGCGGTTCGGCCGGCCCCTTTTCCCACGTGGGAACCCGGGTACCGCTGACGCTAATGCGCCCGGCGGTCCGCCCACGTCGGCAGAAGTGTGTAGATCGCTGTGTAGGTTTTCCGGCCCCGATCTCGCGCAGCCGCGGGCCGGCCGGCCTAAGCTGGAGGGGAGCTTGCGCAGCCGAGTGAGGTAGCCGCGATTCGCACCAATCTGCCCGAGGCACCCAACAGTTTTGTCGGACGTCAGCGGGAAGTCGCCGAGCTGCTCCGGCTGGTGACGCAGGCCCGGGCGCTGACTCTGTGCGGTCCCGGCGGGATCGGCAAGACCCGGCTGGCCCTGCACGTGCTGGCGGCGGCGGCCGACAGCTTCCCGGACGGGGCCTGGGTAGTCGACCTGTCCGATCTGCGCCAGCCCGAGCTGGTGGTGTCCCGGCTGGCCTCGGTGCTCGGCATCAGCGAGGAGCCGTCCCGCCCGCTGCTGGAGACCGTGGCCGACGCCCTGCACCCGCGGACCTTGCTGGTGGCCCTGGACAACTGCGAGCACCTCATCGACGCCTGCGCCCAGGTGTGCCAGCGGCTGCTGGCCAGCGCGCCCGGGCTGCGGCTGCTGGTGACCAGCCGCGAACCGCTGCGGATAGCGGCCGAGCACGTATGGCAGGTGCCGCCGCTGTCGGTGGCCGTGGACCTGACCGACCCCGGCGGGTACGCCTCGGAGGCCATCCACCTGTTCGCGGACCGGGCCGCGGCCTCGCTGCCGGGCTTCGCGGTCAGCCCGGCCAACGCCGAGGCGGTGGCCACGCTGTGCCGGGCCCTGGACGGGATGCCGCTGGCCATCGAGCTGGCCGCGGCCCGGGTCCGGGCCCTGTCGGTGGAGCAGATCGGAGCCCGCCTGGCCGACCGGTTCCGGCTGCTGACCACCGGGGACCGGTCGGCCCCGGCCCGGCACCGTACCCTGCGGGCCACCATTGACTGGAGCCATGACCTGCTGACCAGCCCCGAGCGCACGCTGCTGCGGCGGCTGTCGGTGTTCGCGGGCTGGTCTCTGGAGATGGCCGAGCAGGTGTGCTCCGATGACGATCTGCCCGCCCTGGACGTCCTGGACGCCATGGCCGCCCTGGTCGACAAGTCGCTGGTGGCGCGGGAGCCGGAGGTGCTGGGCCAGGCCCGGTACCGGCTGCTGGACACGATCCGCGAGTACGCCGCCGCGCACCTGGACGAGGCCGGGGAGACGGCGGTGTTCCAGCACCGGCTCCGCGACTACACGCTGCGGGTCGCCGAGCACAACCTGGCCACCGGGCTGGCCCAGATTCCGGCCTCCTGGGCCGAGCGGGTCGACGTGTTCCGGCGCTACGACGCCGAGATCGGCAACGTGTGGCAGGTGCTGACCCGGGCCCTGGCCGAGGGTGACGCCCAGGCCGGGCTGCGGATCTGCACCGCGGTCAGCCCATGCTGGATCGTGCGCGGCTCGTTCGCCGAGGGCGCCGAGTGGCTGGATTCCTTCCTGGCCGTGGACGCGCCCGCGGTGCCGGCCTGGATCCGCGGCGCGGCCCTGGTGGCCCGGGGGCAGCTGGCCCTGTCCAGCGACCCGGCCGTGGCCGAGACGTCGGCCCGGGAGGGCCTGGCCCTGTGCCGGACCGCGGAGAATGACTTCTGGACCGCGGCCGCGCTGAACCTGCTGGCCGAGAGCGCGCTGCACACCGGCCGCCTGGCCGACGCGGCCAGCCGGGCCGACGAGGCACTGGCCTCCGCCCAGTCGGCGGGTGCGGTCTGGGCCGAGGGCTACGCGCTGGGGACCCAGGCCGCGATCGCCGCCGCGCAGGGCCGGCAGCGCGAGGCGGGCCGGCTGGCCCAGGACTCGATCGGCGCCATGCGCCGGATCGACCACAGCTGGGGCACGGCCCGGGCCCTGATGGGCCTGGCCGACCTGGCCCGGTTGCGCAGCGACCCCCGCGAGGCGCGGCAGATGTATCTCGAGGCCCTGCCGATCCTGCGTGAGATCGACGCCCGGCCCGAACTGGCCCGCGGCCTGGCCGGGCTGGGCCGGGTCGCGGCCGATCTGGGCGAGTACGCCGAGGCCCGCCAGCACCTGGCCGACAGCATGCGGCTCAGCCATTCCACCGGCTCGCACATCGGCATGACCCGGGCCCTGGAGGCATTCGCGGCGCTGGCCGTCCGCGAGGGTCAGGTGGAGCGGGCGGTGCAGCTCACCGCGGCGGCCGGCGCGGTGCGGGCGGAGGCGGGCCTGCCCGCCCAGCCCGGGTCCCGGCGGGAGCGGATCCTGGACGCGGCCCGTGGCCAGCTCGACCCGCCCGCCATCGACCGGCTGTGGACCCAGGCCGCGGCCCTGGACACCGAGGGCGCCGTCATCCTGGCCCTGCAAAACCCGGCCCCGCTGTCCGAAGGCGCGGAGTTCGAAGGGCCGCCGCCCGAGGTGGCCAGCCCGCCACCCGGCACCCTCACCCCGCGCGAGCGGGAGGTGGTGTCGCTGATCGCCCGCGGCTGCAGCAACAAGACCATCGCCGAGGAGCTCGTGATCAGCCCAGCCACCGCGGCCCGGCACGTGGCCAACATCCTGGCCAAACTGGGCTTCACCTCGCGCACCCAGGTCGCCTGGTGGGCCGCGGACCAGCCGCCCGCCGGCCAGCCGCCCGTGGCCCCTGTCCAAACCGGGAGCCAGGTTCCTGGGCGTCAGTAGTAGTACGGGAACCGCGAATAGTCCGGGTCGCGCTTCTCCAGGAAGGCGTCGCGGCCCTCGACCGCCTCGTCGGTCATGTAGGCCAGCCGGGTCGCCTCGCCCGCGAACAGTTGCTGGCCGACCAGCCCGTCGTCGATGGCGTTGAAGGCGTACTTCAGCATGCGCTGCGACGTGGGGCTCTTGCCGTTGATCTTGACCGCCCACGCCAGCGCGGTCCGCTCCAGGTCGGCGTGCGGCACCACGGCGTTGACCGTGCCCATCCGGTGGCCGGCCTCGGCGTCGTAGGTGTCACCGAGGAAGAAGATCTCCCGGGCGAACTTCTGGCCGACCTGGCGGGCCAGATAGGCCGAGCCGAAGCCGCCGTCGAAGCTGCCCACGTCGGCGTCGGTCTGCTTGAACCGGGCGTGCTCGCGGCTGGCCAGGGTCAGGTCGCACACCACGTGCAGGCTGTGCCCGCCGCCCGCGGCCCAGCCCGGCACCACGCAGATCACGACCTTCGGCATGAACCGGATCAGCCGCTGCACCTCCAGGATGTGCAGCCGCCCGGCCCGGGCCGGGTCGATCGACTCGGCCGTCTCGCCCTCGGCGTAGCGGTAGCCGTCCCGGCCGCGGATGCGCTGGTCACCGCCGGAACAGAAGGCCCAGCCGCCGTCCCGGGGCGACGGGCCGTTGCCGGTCAGCAGCACGCAGCCGACATCGCTGCTCATCCGCGCGTGGTCGAGGGCCCGGTACAACTCGTCCACGGTGTGGGGCCGGAACGCGTTGCGGACCTCGGGCCGGTTGAACGCCACCCGCACCGTGCCCGAGTCCACCGCGCGGTGGTAGGTGATGTCGGTGAAGGAGAACCCGTCGACCGGACGCCACTGCTCGGGATCGAAGATCTCAGAAACCATGAGCTAATAATGGTGCAGATGAACAGGGTTCCGGTCCGGCGCGAGCAGGTCACCTCGGCCGACGGCACCAGACTCGCCGCTGCCCGGACAGGCCCACGATGCTCACATCTTCGCCGCTCCCGCCGTCGCCGGCCAGATTGCCGGGTTCGCCTTCACACCGGCCCGGTGAAGGGGTGTCACAGGTCGAGGAACGCCCGCAGGATGCGCCGGACCGCCGTCAGTTCGCTCGGCGTAACCGCGCCAAGACGACGGATGAGCCGCTGATAGGAAATTGCTCGTGCGTCTTCTGGCCGGGTGAACGAAGGAAGCGTGCTCAGCCCGGATGCGGGCGAGGTAATCGGGATTTGATGGCGCAGTCCGCGGTCTCGGCTCGTGATCGGTACCACGAACGCAACGGCGTGCGGCAGCGTCAGGTGCAGTGGGCCGGACACGATCATGACCGGTCGGCGACCGGCCTGTTCGGATCCGACCACCGGCTTGAGGTCGGCGAGCCAGACATCGCCTGGCCGCAGAGGTTCGCTCACTCGTCGTTCAGTCCGTCACCCGCGGTGTGATCAAACTCGGCCAGTTCGCCGGTGTAGTCAGCCCACGCCTGGGGGTTGGCCTGCAGCCGCGCGTAGTCTTCCCGGACGCCAGCCCAGAAGCGAGCTTCCTCAGCCTTGTCGAGGGTCCGGGTCAGCTCGGCGTCGAGGGTTAGATGATCCTCGTCGGCAAGCTTCCGCAGCCGGTCCCGAGTTTCAACGGACACCTTAATGGTGGTCATATCCGTCATACTTTGAGTATACCGGCGTCGAGGCGGCAGGCGCTTTAGCCCAACGTGAACGCGTAGGCCTGGGCACCGGGCTCATCGAACGTGATCTCGACGGTCCGGTCAACCACTGGGCCGCGCTGGCGGATGAGCTGATACAGCCGCGGCTCGGTCAGCGTGCCGTGCCCCTGGGCGTCGATGTCGGTGCCGTGCGCGACGCCGGGCTGCTGCTCATCCAGCTGCACCCGGAACCGCCCCGCCCCCCCGCCCGAGCCAGGGGTCATGACCAGGTGCACGTCACGGGCGTGGAAGCGGTAGCTGATCTGCCCGCCCGCCGCGGCCAGCGTGGCCGCGGCCCCGGTCACGGTCCAGGAACCGGACAGGGCCCAGTCGTTGTGCCGCAACTGCGGGGGAGCGGTGTACTCGTGAGCCTGGTCCGGGACCAGCCCACCGGGTGAGGCGAAGTTCTCGGTGCGCTCGTAACCGGTGTAGTTCTCCGGCGTGCGCAGGCTGGGCCAGTCGGCCGGGGCTTCGAGGCCGTGGGCCCCGGGCGACACCAGCCCCAGGCTGGCCCCACTCTGGCCCGCGTCGGCCAGCAACTGCTGGATGACCATCTCCGACTGCGCGTACTCGCCCTCGCCGAAATAGCTGTGCCGGAGTTGCCCGCTGGCGTCGGCGAAGTACAGCGCGGGCCAGTAATGATTATCGAAGGCGGTCCAGATCGCGTAGTCGCTGTCGACGGCGACCGGATACTCGACCTTCATGTCGCCCACCGCCCAGCGGACCAGGTCATCCTGATGCTCGAAGCCGAATTCCGGGGTGTGCACGCCGATCACGGTCAGGCCGTGACCGGCGTACTTCTCGGCCCAGGCCCGCAGGTAGGGCAGCTGCCGCCGCCAGTTGATGCAGGTGTAGGTCCAGAAGCTGACCAGCGCCACCCGGCCCCGGAGCCCGGCCGGATCCAGCGGCGGCGAGTTCAGCCACCCGGTTGCCCCGGCCAGCGACGGCAGCTCGCCCAGAACCGGCAGCCGGGCCGCGTTCGCGTGCAGCCCGGCTGGCGATCGCCACGGAATCGTCATGGCTCTCTTTCTAACCCAGAGTCTTCAGCGCAGCGAGCGGAAGGCCGCCCGCATCTCGGCACTGAACAGGTCGGGCTGCTCCCAGGCGGCGAAGTGGCCGCCCCGCTCGACCGGGTGGAAGTAGATCAGGTTCCCGGGGTAGGCCCGCTCGGCCCAGCTGCGCGGAGCCTGGTAGAGCTCGTCAGGGAACACGCTGATCGCGAACGGGATCGTGATGGGCTTGGCGTCGAAGAAGGCATCCTTGTTCTCCCAGTACAGGCGGGCCGCGGAGATGCCGGTGTTGGTCAGCCAGTACAGGGTGATGTTGTCCAGCAGGTCATCCCGGGTCAGGCCACCGGGCAGGTCCCCGGTCAGGGCCTTGCTGACCAGCCCGGGCTGGCCGGTGCCGTCCCCGTGGTCCAGCATGAACGCGGCCAGGTCGATGGGGGAGTCGGCCAGGCCGTACAGCGTCTGCGGGCGCGTGGTCATGATCTGTGCGTAGGCCACGTGGCGGGCGTAGAAACCGCTCAGCTGCTCGTAGGCGCGGCGCTCCTCGTCCGACAGGTCCGACGGCGCCGGGTCGCCGCGCTGAACCGCGATGTTGATGGCGGCGGGGGCGGTGCCGGGCATGTTGGAGTGGATACCGGCCAGCCCGGCCGGGGCCTGGATGCCCATGTCCTGGGTGACGGCCGCGCCCCAGTCGCCGCCCTGGGCCACGTACCGGGTGTACCCGAGGCGCTCCATCAGCACGGCCCAGGCCCGCGCGATCCGGGCCGGGTCCCAGCCGGTGGCGGTCGGCTTGGCCGAGAACCCGTGACCCGGCAGCGAGGGGATCACCAGGTGGAACGCGTCCTGCGCACTCCCGCCGTGGGCCGTTGGGTTGGTGAGGGGCTCGATGATCTTCAGCTGCTCGATGATCGAGCCGGGCCACCCGTGCGTGACAATCAGTGGCAGCGCGTCCTCGTGCTGGGAACGGACGTGCAGGAAATGGATGTCGAGCCCGTCGATCTCGGTGATGAAGTGCGGCAGGTCGCTCAGCCGGGCCTCGCACCGGCGCCAGTCGTAGTCCGCCGCCCAGTACCGGGCCAGGTCCTGCATCATGGCCAGCGGTGCGCCCTGGGAGTCGTCGGTGACCAGTTCGCGCTCGGGCCAGCGGGTGGCCGAAATACGGGCCCGCAGGTCGTCGAGGTCGGCCTCGCTGGCGATCGGGACCGTGAACGGCCGGATGGCCGCCCCGGCCGCGGTGGTTTCGGTCGTGGCAGACATGGAGAGCTCCCTTCTCCGGCGCCGATGTCCCGCTCCTGCGCGGCGCCGTTGAGACGAAGCCTGCGTGGCCTGGCCCTCGGTTCGCGCCCGTGAGTATCACTGGTTCCAGGCCCGGGAAATTTTCTCTGACCCAGGGGAATGACCGGACCGGCGTCCATGTTGCAGACCATGTAAGATTTCATTGAATGCAGGTTTGCATGGCATGCAACTAGATTCCGGGGGAGGTGCCGATGATGTACGCCGAGCTGACCGAGGAGCAGTCCAGCGGCTCATTGCGGGAGCGCAAGAAGCTGGCCACCCGGCGCAGGCTCCGCCGCGTCGCGCTGACCCTGTTCGCCGAACGCGGCTACTCCAACGTCACCGCCGAGGAGATCGCCGAGGCGGCTGAGGTGTCGACCCGGACCTTCTTCAACTACTTCCCGTCCAAAGAGGCGGTACTGCTGAGCGCCGACCCCGAGCGCCTGCAGGCGGTCCGGGACATCATCACCGGCGCGGCCGCCGGCCTGCCTGCCGTCGAGGTCCTGCACCAGGCCCTCACCGCCTGGGCCCAGGAGGTGACCGAAGAGGTCGCCGAGCTCGGCGACCCGGCCGACTGGCTGA
Source organism: Streptosporangiaceae bacterium (assembly GCA_036521155.1). Lineage (GTDB taxonomy): Bacteria > Actinomycetota > Actinomycetes > Streptosporangiales > Streptosporangiaceae > Bog-532. The sequence goes on along the minus strand of DATDIH010000081.1, from coordinate 11,421 downwards.
GCCGGTTCAAGACCGCCCGGGACGACCTGCACCTCCGCGCGGCCCAGGCCGCGCGGATGGAAGCGATCGAGCGCACCATCGCCGGGGCCCTGGCCGAGCGGCTGGGCACCGACCCCGACCTTGATCCTTACCCGGCCCTGCTCGCGGTGCTGGCTTCCGGCGTGTTCCGGACCAGCCTGGCCGCCTGGGCCCGGTCCGGTGGCAGCGTCTCACTGGAACACCTGGTCGACCTGGCGTTCCAGGCCCTGAAGGACGGGCTGCCCGAAACCACGTCGTTGCGTCACGCCCTGACCGGCGGGGCGGACAGAAAGGACCACCACTGATGGCTTCAGCCACTCCCGTGCCCGCGGGTGCGGCACCGGCGGAGGCGGGCAGCCCCATGCCGGGGCTCGGCCGCCGCCGCATCCGGCTCATCCTGGTCGCGCTCATGCTGGGCATGCTGCTCGCGGCGCTGGACCAGACGATCGTGTCCACGGCGCTGCCGACGATCGTCGGTGACCTCCAGGGCGGATCGCACATCGCCTGGGTCATCACCGCCTACCTCCTCACCACCACGGTGTCCACGCCGTTGTGGGGCAAGCTCGGCGACCAGTACGGCCGGAAGACGTTCTTCCAGGCCGCGATCGTCATCTTCCTGATCGGTTCGGTGCTGTCCGGGCTGAGCAGCTCCATGATCATGCTGATCGCGTTCCGCGCGGTCCAGGGACTGGGTGCGGGCGGCCTGATGGTCGGCGCCCAGGCGATCATCGGCGACATCGTCTCCCCCCGCGAACGCGGCAAGTACGTCGGCCTGTTCGGCGCGGTCTTCGGCGTCTCCAGCGTCATTGGCCCGCTGCTGGGCGGCATTTTCGTGGACGACCTGACCTGGCGCTGGATTTTCTACATCAACGTGCCGATCGGCGTGATCGCGCTGGCCGTCGTGGCCACCCAGGTGCCGGGTCACCTGCGGCGCGTGAAGCACAAGATCGACTATCTCGGCACCGCGGTGCTGACGGCCGCCGTCACCTCGCTGGTCCTGCTGACCAGCCTGGGCGGCACCACCTACGCCTGGGCCTCGCTGCCCATCTACATCCTGGGTGCGGCCGGCGTGATCCTGATCGGAGTGCTGGTGCTGGTTGAGCGGAGGGCCGCCGAGCCGGTCCTGCCGCTGCACCTGTTCAAGCTGCGCGCCTTCTCGGTGACCAGCCTGGTCGGCTTCATCGTCGGCTTCGCGATGTTCGGCGCGATCACCTACCTGCCCGCGTTCTTCCAGGTCGTGCGCGGCATCTCGCCGACCATCTCCGGGGTGTACCTGCTCCCGCTGATGCTGGGACTGCTCGTGGTCTCGATCGGCTCCGGCCAGATCATCTCGCGAACCGGCAAGTACCGGTTCTTCCCGATCGCCGGCGCTGGGCTGACGACGGTGGGCCTGTACCTGCTGTCGCGCATGGGGGTGGGCTCGTCCACCTTCGAGGACGCGGTCTACATGTTCGTCCTCGGCGCCGGTATCGGTGGCGTCATGCAGGTGCTGGTCACGATCGTCCAGAACGCGGTCCCGCAGAGCGAGCTGGGCGTCGCGACCTCGGCGGCCACGTTCTTCCGGTCGATCGGCGGTTCCTTCGGGACCGCGATCTTCGGCGCGATCTTCTCCAACGTGCTGATCGGGAACCTGGCCAGCCATCTGCACGGGGTCTCGCTGCCGAAGGGCTTCAGCAGCGCGGACGTCACCCCGTCGGTGCTCAGCCACCTGTCGGCCGCGGTCCGCGACGGCTTCGTGGCCGGGTACGCCGAGTCGATCCAGACCGTGTTCCTGATCGCGGTGCCGATCGCGGCGCTGGCCTTCGTGGCCACCTGGTTCATCCCGCAGCTGGAGCTCAAGCGCTGGACCGGCGACAAGGACGACGCGACTCCGGCCGAGGTGCCGGCCGCCGCTCCCGCGGTCGCCCCGGCGCCGGAAGTGATGGTCGAGCCGGCCTCGATCGAAGCGCTGGACCCGGTGGAGCCCAGGCTCAGCGAGTCCTGACCATCTCCGGATCCGCACGCGGCCCGGGCCAGAACTGGCCCGGGCCGCTTTGCCTGTCACTACCCTGAGATCAGTACACGCAGGGAATCCCGTAGGGCGCGTTGGCCTTGACCGACACCGCGCCGCCGGCTCCGCCGTTGCTGGCGGAGGAGGTGGCGCTGGGGGCGGGGGAGCCAGCCGGTGTGGCCGTCGCCGTGCCGAGCCCGGGCGGCACCGAGGTCGCGTCCGGGCCCAGGATGAGCTGCACGTGGCCCGCTGGCACGATGGAACTCGCGGTCGCGGTTATCCCGTGGAAGGAGCCGGCGATCTTGTTCGCGCTGGCCTGGCCGCCCGCGCCGTAAACGACCTGGGTAACGGAGTGGGCGGCGGTGTTGCCGACCTCCCCCGCCTTGTAGCCGGCCTCGGTCAGGGCCTGCGACATCTGACCGGCCAGCCCCATCGCGGCGCCGCCGTTGAGTACGTCCACGGTGGTGGCGCCGGGCGCCAGCGACGATTCGGTCGGGGTGGGCTGGGCGGTGGCCGCCGGCGGGTAGAACTCGTTCTGTACGAACGTCTTGACCTGGGCCGGGTCGATGAGGTTCACGGTCTGCCCGGCCATGTGGCCGTCGGTGGTGATCACCGGGGCAGTCTTGAACGTCAAATTCTTCCCGGTCAGGCTCTTCAGGTCGCTGGCGAAGTTGAAGATCTGCCAGCCCTGGTCCGTGATCACGAACTTCTTGGCCACGTTGATCAGGCTGGTGAGCTGGCCGATGCTGGTCAGGATGCCCTCGTTCTTCAGCTTCCAGATCACGTAGTCGATGACGGCCTGCTGCCGGTGGGTGCGGTCCAGGTCACCGTTGGGCAGGTTGTCGCGCTCGCGCACGAAGGCCAGGGACTGGGCGGCGTCCAGGTGCAGGTACCCGGCGTGTGGCGCGTCGAAGCCGGAGTTGGTGTCGTGCAGGTTCTGGCCGTTGTTCCACGATTTCAGGCAGGCCTCGATGCCGCCGAACTGATGGGCCAGTTCGTAGAAGCCGGCCAGGTTGACCTCAGCGAAGTGGTCGACGTGCACGCCGGTCAGCGCCTGCACGCTGTCGATCGCGGCGCTCTGGCCCGCCTCGTTGGCCTGCAGGTAACGCTGGTTCTTGCTGATCTTCGAGTTGTTCGTCTGGCTCAGGCTCTGGGCCCAGGCCAGGCCGTAGGCCTGGTCGATCTTCCCCTGGGACTGGCCGTCGTAGGCCTTGGGGTAGGTGACCCAGTCGTCGCGCGGGATCGAGACGCCAACCGCCTTCTGCCCACCCGCGTAGATGTGGATCAGGATCAGGGTGTTGGTGTCCTGGCCGCCGACTCCGTCCGCGACGCCCTGCTTGCTGCCCGCGTGCATCGCGTGCAACAGGCTGCCGGACAGGATGTTGCCGTCGTAGTCGGTCCGGCTCTCCAGCCCCATGAGCAGGATGTTCATCGCGCCGGTGACCGGGCCGCCGGAGATGACGTTCGAGCCGCCGATGGCGTTGACCTGGTCCTTGACGTAGTAGGCGAAGCCGCTCAGGACCAGGACCGAGGCCGCGAGGATGCAGCTCACCGCGTAACCGGCCTTGCCGGCCACGGCCATGCCGCCGTGCGACCTGAACATCAGGTGTCCCTTTCCAGACGGCCACTCGGCCGTAAGCTACCGCCCCGTCAACCTACTGGGCCAAAATCTACTGGGCCAAAATCCCCTGGCACTGTAACGACCTGGAACCGTAAGACGTTCCGGAGCCTTCGTTCAGGTAGCGCGCCGGGCCTGCCGGACCAGGCCACCGCCGATGATCAGGCGCTGGATCTCGCTGGTGCCCTCGTACAGGCGCAGCAGCCGCACGTCCCGGTAGATGCGCTCGACCGGCACGTCCCGCATGTAGCCGGTGCCGCCGTGAATCTGCACAGCGGCGTCGGCCACCTGGCCCGCCATCTCGGTGCAGAACAGCTTGGCCGCCGATGGCCCGATCCGGGTGTCCTCCCCGCTGACGTAGCGCTGGGCGGCCTCGCGGACCAGGGCCCGGCCCGCCAGCACCCCGGTCTGCTGGTCGGCCAGCATGGCCTGGACCAGCTGGAAGTCCCCGATTGGGCTGCCGCCCTGGGTGGCCGAGGCGGCGTAGGCCACCGATTCGTCCAGCGCCCGCTGGGCCGTGCCCACGGCCAGAGCCGCGATGTGCACCCGGCCGCGGGCCAGTGAGGTCATGGCGGCGCGGTAACCGGCCTCTTCATCCCCGCCGACCAGCGCCGACGCGGGCACCCGGACCTGAGAGAAGGTCACGTCCGCGGTCCAGGCGCCCTCCTGGCCCATCTTGTGGTCCTTCGGCCCTACCTGCAGGCCAGCGGCGGCGGCCGGGACCAGGAACACCGCGATCCCGGTCCCGGAAGGATCTGCCGGCCGGGTGCGGGCGAACACCACGAACAGCCCGGCCAGCGGCGCGTTGGTGATGAACCGCTTCTGGCCGTCGATGACCCAGTCGTCGCCGTCGCGGACCGCGCTGGTGCGGAGCCCGGCCGGGTTGGAGCCCGCGCCCGGTTCGGTCAGCGCGAACGAGGTCACCACCTCCCCGGAGGCGATGCGCTCCAGCCACTCGGCCTTCTGCTGGTCGGTGCCGAACCGGACCAGCACCTGGCCCGCGATCCCATTGTTGGTCCCGAACATGGACCGCAGGGCCAGCGAGGTGTAGCCGAGTTCCATGGCCAGCTCGACGTCCTGGGTCAGGTCCAGGCCCAGGCCGCCCCACTCCTGCGGGATGGCGTAGCCGAACAAACCCATTTCCGCGGCCAGCTTGCGCAGGTCATCCGGGATGGCGTTGGTGTCGGCGATCTCCTGCTCACGCGGCACCACCTTGGTCCGGACGAAGTCGCGGACCTGGTCCCGGATCAGACGGAAGTCTTCAGCGCTTACTTCTGCGGTCATTCCTCCATTGTCCGCTCGCCTTCGCGAACGGTCATGGGCTGCTCCGGATCGCGTGCCGCCAGCATGATGTTCACGGCCACCCCGGCCGCGGCGGCCAGGCCCGCCAGCGGCACCGCCCAGTGGCCGGCCACGGTGGCCGCCAGCACCAGCGCGGCACTGACCGGGAGGACCAGCTGCTGCGCCAGGCCGTGCTCGAAGTGACGGATGTGGATCAGCCAGACGGCCACGTAGTACAGGGCGGTGGGGACGGTCACCGCCAGCGCGGCCGCGGTGGCCGAGATGTGCGACGCCCGGGTCACCTGCTCGGCCGCCACCTCGATGCCCGCGCCGATTGCCGCCGCCGACCCGAAGATCACGTAGTGGCCGTAGCCCCACCCGAACGCCTGCCGGTTCGATCTCAGGTACTGGTGGACCGGGGTTCCGAAGTAGATCCAGAATGCTGCGAACACGATGACCAGCCCGCCGAACGCGATCGGCAGCAACTCGGCCAGGGCCTTCTCCCGGTCCAGGGCCGACTGGACGGCCACCGTGGCGGCCGAGATGGTCTCTCCGAGCACAATGATCGTGAACGCGCCGTACCGGTCGGCGATGTGGCCCGGATGCCACGGGGTTTCGTGCAGCCGCTCGGCGACCGCGGGTACGGCCAGCTCGGCCAGAGCCAGCGGCGCCAGGCCGTACCACCAGGCGTTCCCCGGCAGCAGGAGCAGGGTCACCCATCCGGCCTCCACCACCACCAGGCCCGCCGCGTAGGCCCGGGCCGCCGTCCGGGCTCGCCCGGTCTCGCCGCGGGCGGCGCGCAGCCACTGCAGGGTCAGCGCCACCCGCATGATCAGGTACCCGGCGACCCCGACCGTGAAGTCGCCATCGCTGAAGGCCCGCGGCACCCCGGCCGCCAGCACCAGCACCCCCGTGATCTGCACCAGGGTGGCCAGCCGGTAGGGCACATCGTCGGTGTCGTAGGCCGAGGCGAACCAGGTGAAGTTGACCCAGGCCCACCAGATCGCGAAGAAGACCAGCAGGTATCCGGTGATCCCGTGCCCGGGTTTGCCCGCGGCCAGCGCGTGCACCAGCTGCTGGCCAGCCTGGGCCACCGCGGCCGCGAACGACAGGTCGAAGAACAGCTCCAGCGGCGTCGACACCCGGTGGGCCTCGTCCCGCCGCCGGGCCCGCATCCGCGCCAGCACCGCCAGCGGCCGCCCAGCCGCCGCCTCCTCCGCCTCGCCCGCCTCCGCGCTCATGAGCGCGGAGCATACGGCAGCACCATCACCCGGCTGACCAGGTACCCAGTCCCTGACCAGCCCACCGCTGAGGCCAACCCCCGGGCGGTCAACCGCTGACGCCGGTCCCCGGTCAGCCCACGGTTGACGTCATCCCTCCCATCAGTCAATATTCAATATATTATATTTGTTGTTCGTGACCGGTGACGGGATGACCAGCTGAGCGGGCTGACCAGGTGAAAGGGCGGCTATGCCAGAACCGACTGCGCTGAAACGCCGCATCGCCGCTGGGGAGACCGCGCTCGGGATCTCGTTCACACTGGGCAATGTGCACGCCGTCGAGCTGTGCGCCCACTCCACTCTGGACTACGTCTACTTCGACCAGCAGCACGGCCTGACCTCGCTCGACACGCTGATCAACCAGCTCCGGGCCATCGCCGGCAGCCCGGTCACCCCGCTGGTGCGGGTCCTGCGCAACGACCCCGGGCTGATCGGCCAGGTCCTCGACGCCGGGGCCGAGGGCGTCATCGTCCCCATGGTCAACTCGGCCGATGACGCTCGCCTCGCGGTTCAGGGCTGCCGCTATCCGCCCGACGGGGTGCGCAGCTGGGGGCCGGTCCGGGCCCGGTTCGGGCTTGGCAGCGACCCGGCTGAGGTCAACACCAGGGTGCTGTGTTTCGTCATGATCGAGACCCGGGACGCGGTCAAGAACGTCGAGGAGATCGTGGCCACCCCCGGCGTGGACGGCGTGTACATCGGGCCGGCCGATCTGGGCGTGAGCATGGGCCTGCAGCCGAAGGTAGGGCTGCAGGACGGCGAGCACGCCGAGGCGATCAGGCGTGTGGTGGCCGCCTGCCGGGCCGCCCACCGGGTCGCGGCCATCAGCGGCCGCCCCGGCGAGATGAGCGGCCTGGGCTTCGGCATGGTGTCGGTCGGCAGCGACACCGGTTTCATCCAGGCCGGGCTCGATCAGGCAGCTGAGCTGCGCCAAGAGCTGACCAGCTGACCCGCTAACCCCGTTCCCACCGTTGCGAAGGGATCCATCGATGAGCCAGGTCGAAACTGTCCGCGGTCCGGTCGAGGCCAGCCAGCTCGGGGCCACGCTGATGCACGAGCACCTGTTCGTGAAGAATCCCGAGCTCGAGCAGGACTACCCCAGCCCCGAGTGGGACGAAGCCGCGATCATGAAGACCGCCCACGACGGGCTCGAGGAGCTCTGGGACAAGGGCATCCACACCCTGGTCGACCTGACCGTGCTCGGCCTGGGCCGGAACATCCCGCGCATTCAGCAGCTGGTCAGCGACGTCCGGATCAACGTGGTGGTGGCCACCGGCTACTACACGGCCAAGGATCTGCCCGCCTACTTCCACCAGCACGGGCCGGGGCTGCGCATCGACGGGCCGGAGCCGCTGGAGCAGATGTTCCGTAAGGACATCGAGACCGGGATCGGGGACACCGGGGTCAAGGCCGCGATCATCAAGGTCGTCACCGACAAGGACGGCATCACCGACGACGTGGCCCAGGTGCTGCGGGCCGCGGCCCGGACCCAGCTGGCGACCGGGGTGCCGATCAGCACCCACACCAACGTGGCCTTCCAGACCGGCCGGCTGCAGCAGGAGTTCTTCAAGGCCGAGGGGGTCAGCCCGGAGCGGGTCGTGATCGGCCACTCCGGGGACAGCACCGACCTGGACTACCTCAAGGAACTCATGGACAACGGGTCCACCATCGGCATGGACCGCTTCGGCATCGAATCCATGCTCCCGGACGAGCAGCGCATCGACACCGTGGCCAAGCTGTGTGAGCAGGGCTACGCCGACCGGCTGACCCTGTCCCACGACGCGGCCTTCTTCAGCATCAACAGCGAGCCCAGCCACCGGGCGTACCTGGAGCCGCACTGGAACCACTGCAACGTGTCTGACCGGGTGCTGCCCGCGCTGAAGAGCCGCGGGATCAGCGACGAGACCATCAACCAGATCATGGTGGTCAACCCGGCCCGGATCCTGCCGAAGAATTCCTAGCCAGGCGGCGACTTGACCAGCGCTGAACCCACGGCCGGAGCGGCCGGAGCAGTCGGTGGGCCCGAGGAGGCCGGGGGTGCCGTTGACCGGCACCTGCGGTCCCCGGGGGCGGACCCGGTCCCGGCCCCGCACGTGCCCTACTGGCCCGAGCGTGAGGTCGACCTCCGGTCCCTGGCCGGGGAGCAGACCCGGCTGCTGATCCCCGCCCCCTTCCAGCGGGAGGATCTGGCCGCCTACACGGCCCGGGGTGGCTACCGGCCCGGCGACGAGCCGGGCAAGCTGATCGAGAAGGCCGAGCAGGCCGGTCTGGCTGGCCGTGGTGGCGCCGCGTTCCCCATCGGCATCAAGCTGCGCTCGGTCCGCGACGCCGAGGGCCCGCGTTACGTGGTGGCCAACGGCGAGGAAGGCGAGCCGCTCAGCGTCAAGGACCGCTGGCTGCTGCGGATCCGTCCCCACCTGGTGCTGGATGGACTGTTCCGCGCGGCCGGAGCGGTCAGCGCCGAGCGCGCCTACGTCTACCTGTCCGACCCGGACGCGGCGGCCAGCGTCCGGCACGCGCTGGCCGAGCTGGGCGACGTGCCGCTCCCGGTCGAGGTGGTGCGGATCGAGCCGTCCTACGTGGGCGGCGAGGAGACCGCCGTGGTCAGGGCGATCAACGGCGGGCCCGCGCTGCCGGTGGACAAACCACCGCGCCCGTTCGAGTCCGGTGTCGGTCAGCGGCCAACTTTGATATCGAATGTCGAGACGCTGGCCAACCTGCCCGCGATCGACGTCAGGGGGGTGGACGCCTACGTCCAGCCGAGCCGGGACCGGCAGTGCCCGGGCACGTTCCTGCTCAGCCTGTCCGGGGCCTGCCCGGTCCCGGGCCTGTACGAGGTGCCGCTGGGCATGACCCTGCGCGAGGTGGCGGGCCAGGTGGGCGGGTTCGCGGGCGAGCCGCGGGGCGCGCTGATGGGCGGCTACTTCGCCGGCCTCATCGGGGCCGACGTCCTCGACCTGCCGCTGTCGTATCCGGCCACCAAGGCCCGGGGGACCGGGCTGGGTTGCGGGGCGATCTGGGTCATCGCCCCGGACGAGTGCCCGATCGCGATCGCCGCCGACCTGATGGCCTACTTCGAGCGCAACAACGCCCGCCAGTGCGGCCCCTGTATCCGCGGTACCGGGGCCATGGCCAAGGTGCTGGAGCGGCTGAGCCGCGGCGGGGTCACCGACCAGGACATCGAGCGCCTGACCGGCTGGTCGCAGTCGCTGCGGGGCCGGGGTGCCTGCGCCTACCTGGACGGATCGGCCAACCTGGCCGCGTCGGTGTTCCGCGAATTCAGCGCCGACGTCGCCGCGCACCGCGACGGCCAATGCCCGACCTGCGCGCAGCGCCAGGCGGCCGGCTACGACCGCTTCCGGCTCACCATCGAGCAGGCCCCGCAGAGTCACTGAGCGGCGGGGCCTGCCCGGCGGCTCAGACGTTCAGCGGATCGGGCCGGGCCGCGGCCGGGGGAGCGGACGATGGAGGCACGGCCGCCCGCTGGCCGACCTCACCACGCCGGGCCAGCAGGTCCGGGCCCAGTTCGTCGATGTCGCCCACGCCGAGCAGCAGGAGGGCCCGCTCCAGCTCCTCGACCAGGATGTCCAGCACGGCGCGGGCGCCCTTCTCGCCGCTGACCGCCAGCCCGTAGATGTAAGGCCGCCCGATCATCACCGCGTCGGCCCCCAGGCAGAGCGCCTTGATCACATCGGTGCCGCGCCGTACCCCGCCGTCGAGCAGGATCTCCATCCGGTCCCCGGCCGCGGCGGCGATGTCCACCAGCGCGTCCAGCGTCGCCTGGGCGTACTCGAGCTGCCGGCCGCCGTGGTTGGACACCACCACCCCGTCGAAGCCGAGGTCGGCCGCGTGCACGGCGTCGTCGGCCCGCAAGATGCCCTTCAGGTACAGCTTGCCCTGCCAGTTGTCCCGGATCCAGGCCACGTCGTCCCAGTTCAGGGAGGCCTGCATGAACTCGCGGGCCTGGACGTCGACCGACTCCAGTGCCGCCGCCAGCCCGCCCTGCTCGACCAGGTTGCGGCCGCCGATCCGGCCATAGCGCAGCACCTCGTAGGTCCACCGGGGCCGGGTGGCCATGTTCAGGGCCCGGGCCGGGGTCAGCGTGGGGGGCCGTCCCATGCCGGTCTTGCGCTCACCTTCGCGGTTGCCCACGACCGGGACGTCGACGGTCACGAACGCGACCCGGCAGCCCGCCCGCCAGGCCCGGTCCATGAGCTCGGCGGTGGCCCCGCCGGTGCGCGGGTAGATCTGGAAAAAATGATCTGTCGACGACGACCCGAAGACCTCTTCGATCGACCACGACGACGCCGTGCTCAGGGTGTACCGGGTCCCGTGGCGCTCCGCGGCCCGGGCCGCGGCCAGGTCGCCTCGCCAGTAGGACAGCCCGGTGAACCCGGTGGGGGAGAGCAGGATCGGGATCCGCAGGTCGGTGCCGGCGATCTGACGGCTGGTCTTCGGGCTGGCCGCTCCGGTCAGCGCGCGGGGCCGGAAGGACCACCGGCTGAACGCGTTCCGGTTGTCCCGCAGGGCCTGCAGGTCGTCGGCGCCGCCGTCAACGTAGTTCCACACCATGCGGGGCAGCCGCCGCCGGGCCACCCGGCGGTAGTCCTCCACGCTGATCAGCCGCTCCGGAGCCAGCAGCCGGTAGTCGAAACCCTTGATCATTCGCCCGTCCCCTTGGTCTGCTCACCGACGATCAGGCCACCCTGCTGCTCGAACAGCTTCCGCAGGTCTTCCCGGCGGGCATCCGCGCCCTGGCGCAGCTCGTCCAGCGGGTACTGCTCGTACGAGGTACGGGCCACGAACTTCTCCACCGCCGCGGCCACCTGCCCGGCGTGCCGCAGGGGCACCACGGCCACCCCGCCTTCGTCGGCCACGATGATGTCTCCCGGCTCGACCACCACGCCGCCGCAGGCGACCGGCACGTTGACCTCGCCCAGGTCCTCCTTGAGCGGCGAAAAGGGGGCGATGCCCCGGCCCAAGACGGGGAATCCAAGGGCCTGGATGTCGTCCACGTCCCGCCACGAACCGTCCACCACGACCCCGCGCAGCCCGCGCCGCATCGGGTCGATGAGCGAGAGCACGCCGGACCCGCAGCTCTCGGTGTTGCCGCGCCAGTCCACGACCAGGAAGTCATCCTCCTGGGCCAGCCCGAGCGCGGTATGAATGGCCAGGTTGTCCCCGGGGATCGCCTTGACCGTCAGCGCGATGCCCACCGCCCGCTTCATCGGGGAGTA
>DATDIH010000080.1:0-46163 GCA_036521155.1 Streptosporangiaceae bacterium | reverse complement strand
CTACACCACGGTCATGACCACGCTGTCCCGGCTGCACGGTAAGGGCGCGCTGTCCCGGCAGCGAGCCGGGCGCGGCTACGCCTACGGGCTGCCCGGCGGCCCGGACGCCGCCCAGGCGTCGATGACCGCGCACCGGATGCTTCAGCTGCTCGACGCGGGCGAGGACCGGGCCGGGGTGCTGTCCCGGTTCGTGGCCGACCTGCGACCCGAGGATGAGGAACTGCTCAACGGCCTGCTGGCCGCGGATCCAGGGCTGGACCCGGGCGCTGGCCTGGGCCAGGGCGACGAGGATCCCGGCCGGGCATGATCGCCCTCGGCCTGGTCCCGTTCGCCTGCAGCCTGCTGCTGGCGCTGACCGCGCGCCGCCTGGCCCGCCGCCTGTGCCCGGCGGTGGCCGCGCCCCTGCTGACCCTGGCCGCCCTGGCCACGTCGCTGGCCACCGGGATCGTCCTGTGCCTGGCCGGTTTCACCGCGCTGGCCCGGATCCCGCAGGTCGCCGCGCTGGGCGGCTTCAGCGCCGACCACCGGCTCCCGTGGGCCGGGCTGGCCACCGGCTGGGGTGCGGCGGCCGCTGCTCTGGCCGGGGTGCTGCTGGCCAGCGCGGTGGTCTACCTGGGCCACGTGGCCTGGGACCTGGCCCGGGCCCAGCAGGCCTGCCGGGAGCTGACCCCGGCCGGTGACCAGCTCATGATCGCTCCGGACGATCATCCGGCCGCCTACTCCCTGCCGGTGCCGCTGCCCGGGGGCGCGATCGTGGTGTCGACCGGGATGCTGCGGCTGCTGCCCGCCGACGAGCGCCGGGCGCTGCTGGCCCACGAGTCGGCCCACCTGCGCCGCTTCCACACCGGCTTTGTGCTGCTGGCCTCGCTGGCGGCCGCGGCCAACCCGCTGCTGCGCCCGGTGGCCCGGCAGGTCCGGCTGGCCGTGGAGCTGTGGGCCGATCAGCTGGCCGCCCGCGAGGTCGGTGACCCGCGGGTGGTGGCCCGGGCCCTGGCCCGGGCCAGCCTGGCCGCGTCCCGGCCCCGGGGCGGCGGGTTCCGGCTGGCCGTGGCCGAATCCGACGTCCGGGCCCGGGTCGGCGCGCTGACCGGCCTGCCACCCCGGCTTCGCCCGTGGGCGGCCGCGTCGGTGGTGGGCCTGGCCGTGGCGGCCAGCGCCATCGCGGTCGGGCTGACCTTCGCGGTGCACAACCAGATCGAGGTCGCCCAGTACGTGTCGGCCCACGCTCGGCCCGTCCCGGCCCGCACGGTGGCCACCCGGTAATCGCCCGTTCCCTCAAATTATCTACTACTATTTTTGTAGTAACGGATCTGAGGGGAACCCACCATGCCGTCTCCCGTGCTGGACCGGGCCATGACCCTGGCCCGGGTCGAGCTCGCGCCACCGCACCGGGCCCCGCACCCGGCCGCGGTCGCGGCCGGGACCGCGCTCAGCGTGGCCCTGTGCCTGCTGGCTGACGCCCTGCTGGCCAAGGCGGGGACGGCGATCTTCCCCAGCACCCGCGGCTACGTGCACTTCCAGTTCGCCGACTACGCCAAGCTGACCGTGATCGGCGTGGTCATCGCCGGCCTGGCCTGGCCAGCGGTGGTGCGGCTCACCGCCGACCCGCGCTGGGTCTACCGGATCCTGGCCGTGCTGGTCACCGCGGTCCTGCTGCTGCCCGATCTGTACATCTGGTGGACCGGCCAGCCCGGCCGCGCGGTGCTGGTGCTGGTGGCCATGCACCTGGCCATCGCGCTGATCACCTACCACGTCATGGTCCGGGTCGCCCCGCCCCGGCCGTCACGCCGCGCCGCCTGACCCGTCCCCGCCCGACCCGAGGAGACCACACCGTGCGTTCTGCTGCCCGCTGGATCAGCCCGGAGCCGCTGGCGGCCAAGGTGCCGCAGATCGGCGTGCTGTTCTGGGTGGTCAAGCTGCTGACCACCGCGGGTGGCGAGGCGACCTCGGACTGGTTTGCCCACAACGTCGCGCTCGGCGCCGCCGCCGACCTGCTGCTGATCGTGACCGCGGTGTTCTTCCAGTTCCGGACCAGGCGGTACGTGGCCGCGGCCTACTGGTACCTGGCCCTGGCCATCGCCACCTTCGGCACCGGCGCGGCCGACGTGCTGCACCTTGATCTGGGGCTGCCCTACGCCGTGACCACGTTGCTGTGGGCGGTGGTCCTGGCCGTGGTGTTCTGGCTCTGGTACCGCAGCGAGGGCACGCTGTCCATCCACAGCATCGTCACCCGCCGCCGCGAGACGTACTACTGGGCCACGGTGTTCGCCACCTTCGCGCTGGGCACCGCGCTGGGCGACCTCACCGCGACCACCTTGCACCTGGGCTACCTGGGCTCGGCCATCTTGTTCATGGTGGTCATCGCGGTCCCGGCCATCGGCTGGCGGATGGGCCTGAACCCGGTAGCGGCGTTCTGGTTCGCCTACATCGTGACCCGCCCGCTGGGCGCCTCGTTCGCCGACTGGTTCAGCAAGCCGCACTCGCTCAGCGGGCTGAACCTCGGCGACCTGCCCGTCGCGGCCGCTTTCGTCGTCGCCTTGGTCGTGCTGGTCGGCTACTTGCAGGTCAGCAAGCACGACGATCAGCCCGGGCGCGCCGAAGCGGAAAGGGTCCGGCCCCGGGACCCGTCCCCGGCGGCCTGACCGGTCCGGCGCCGGGTCGTCCGCCCGGCCTGGCGCCGGTCCCCCCCGGCCGGCGCGCCCGACTCATCCCATCAGCGGGTGCGCCGGCCGGTGCGTGTCCAGGGCAAAGGCTAGGCTGGGCGCATGGCCCGGAACTGCCCGCAAGCCCTAAATTACTGAGGTGTCCGACATAGCTTCCGCGCTGCCGCGCTGGCAGGGCAAGACGCTCTGGGCCCGGGACCGGTCCGCCCCGCTGCGGGAGTTCCTGCGCACCGAGGCGGCCAGCGCGCTGATCCTGGTCGCGGCGATCCTGGTCGCGATCGTGTGGGCCAACGTCAGCGACGCCAGCTACGAGTCATTCTGGCACACCCGCTTCTACCTCGGCGTCGGCTCGACGGGAATCAACCAGGACCTGCGGGACTGGCTGAACAGCGGCCTGATGACCCTGTTCTTCCTGGTTGTGGGCTTGGAGACCCGTCGCGAGCTGGACCTGGGGGACCTGCGGGAACGGCGCCGGTTCGTGCTGCCGATCGTCACCGGGCTGATCGGGATGGCCATACCGCTGGCGATCTACCTGGCCTTCAACGCCGGGCGGCCCAGCGCGCACGGGTGGGGCGTGGCCATGTCCACCGACACCGCGCTGGCCCTGGGGCTGCTGGCCATGTTCGGCCGTGAGGTGCCGGACCGGATGCGGGTGTTCGTGCTCACCGTGTTCGTGGTCGACGACATCGGCGCGCTGCTGGTCATCGCGTTCGTCTACAGCGACAAGATCGTGTTCATGCCGCTGGTGGTGGCGATCGCCGCGTACGCGGCGATGCTCGCGTCCCAGCGGTTGCGGTTGCAACGGCGATCAGTGTTTGTGGTGCTCGGGATCGTGGTGTGGGGTGCGCTGCGGGCCAGCGGCGTCGACCCGGTGGTGGCCGGGCTGGCCATCGGCCTGGCCATCCCGGCCTACTCCCCCAGCCGGGAGGATCTGGAGGACGCCACCGGCCTGGTCCGGCAGTTCCGCGAGCAGCCCACCCCGGAGCTGGCCCGCACCGCCCGGCGGGGGCTGACCGCCGCGCTGTCGCCCAACTCGCGGCTGCAGAGCGTCTACCACCCGTGGACCAGCTTCCTCATCGTGCCGCTGTTCGGGCTGGCCAACGCGGGTGTGAGCCTCAACGGCAGCTTCCTGGCCCACGCTTACGCCGCGCCGATCACGCTGGGCGTGCTCGTCGGCTACGTGGCCGGCAAGCCGACCGCGGTCGTGTTCAGCTCGTGGGTGGTGACCCGGCTCAGCCACGGGAAGATCCAGCCGCCGATCGGCAAGGCTGCCGTGCTCGGCAGCGGCACCATCGCCGGCATCGGCTTCACCGCCGCGCTGCTCATCGCGACCCGGGCCTTCACCGGCCAGGACCTGGCCGAAGCCAAGCTCGGGGCGCTGTCCGCGGTGCTGGTGGCGGCCGGCCTGACCTGGGGCGTGCTCCGGGTCACCCAGCTGCTGCCGGCCGAGAAGCGGACCCGGCTGCTGCTCGGCGACACCCGGCTGATCCAGGACCTGATCCCCGCCGTGGACCCGGAGCACGACCACATCCGGGGCCCGAAGCAGGCACTGCTCACGATCATCGAGTTCGGCGACTTCGAGTGCCCGTTCTGCGGGCAGGCCGAGCCGGTGGTGCGGGACATCCTGACCGACACCACCATCCGCTACGTGTGGCGGAACCTGCCCCTGACCGACGTGCACCCGCGGGCCCAGCTGGCCGCCGAAGCGTCCGAGGCCGCGGGGGCCCAGGACGCTTTCTGGCCCATGCACGACCTGCTGCTGCAGCACGGGGACGCGCTGACCATGATGGATCTGCTCGGGTACGCGGAGTCCCTGGGCCTGGACACCGACCGCTTCCGCGATGACCTGCAGCGGCACGTGTACGAGACCCGGGTGGCCCAGGATGTGGAGTCGGCCGACCTGAGCGGGGTGTCCGGCACCCCGACCTTCTTTATCAACGGGCAGCGTCACTACGGGGCCTTCGACCTGGCCACACTGACCGCCGCGATTCAGACCGCCCGGGAGCGGGCCCTCACCGGCCAGGCCCCGGACTGGGCCCCCGACGAGGTGGACCCGAAAGACTTCCCCGATGACGCCACCGAAGAAGCACCCGCGTCATAGGCGGGTCTCGGCCAGGTCGAGCCAGTAGGGGACGTCGGCCGGGTCGAAGTGGCGGATGGCCCAGTCGGTCATGCGCAGGCTCATGTGGGCCCAGGCCGGGGCCAGCACCTCGCCCGGGAGCTGGTCCAAGATCGTGTCCAGGCGGGCCCGGCCGCCGATCGCCGCGATCCGGCGTTCCAGCCGGGCCGCGCGCGGGCTGAACCGGACCAGCGGCCCGTGCAGGCAGTACCCGGGACCATCGTCACGCAGGTAGTGCGGCAGCGCGGGCACCTCCGGGTGACCGGCCAGCGCGCCCGCGTGCCGGTCGATGAGCGCCAGGGCCTGGTCGAGCAGCGCGGTGTCCACTTGCTGGACCACGGTCCCGGGCAGCCGTTCCTGGACCATGGCCACGCCGTTGCTGACCTGGACCGCGAGCTGGGTGGCGGGGGCCGGGTAGCCGGTGGCCCGCAACAGCGCGGGCACGGCCAGCGGGCCGTTCGACACCTGGCCCAGGGTGACCCCGGGCCGCCAGGTGAGCACGCCGCGGCGCCCGTCCGGCCAGCGGACGTAGGCCGCGCCGACCTGGCCGCCGGGACAGGCGCCTTCCACCGACAGCGGGACGCCGGCCCGGTCCCGGACCGCGTCCGCCACCTGCTGGGCGTCCAGGCGGGCGGTCCGGGCTTCGGTCATACTCCGGTGCCCCCTTCGCTCTGGCCATCGAAAATGAATCCGCCCGGTCCGTCAACACCTGGGGGGCCTCCCGCCCGCGGGGGCTTCTAGCGTGTAATGGGGTACAGACGTGAAGATCGCGATGGAGGAGCCGTCATGGTGGCGTATCAGGTAACGAACCCGGCGACCGGCAAGGTGGAGAGCGAGTACCCGACCGCGACCGACGCGGAGATCAGCGACGTGGTGGCCCGGGCCGACGCCGGTTACAAGTCCTGGCGGCGGGCGTCGCTGGATGAGCGGGCCGCGATCTTGACCCGGGTGTCGCAGCTGTACCGGGACCGGGCCGACGACCTGGCCTCGATCATCACCCGTGAGATGGGCAAGATCACCCCGGCGGCGCTGGGCGAGATCAAGTTCGCCTCGCTCATCTACAAGTACTACGCCGACAACGGCGCCGACCTGCTGAAGGACCAGCCGCTGGACACCCGGTTGCCCGGCTCGGCCTGGGTCCGCAAGAGCCCGATCGGGGCGATCCTCGGCATCATGCCCTGGAACTACCCCTACTACCAGGTGGCCCGGTTCGCGGGCCCGAACCTGATGATCGGCAACACGATCATCCTCAAGCACGCGCCGCAGTGCCCGGAGTCGGCCCTGGCCATGCAGCAGATCTTCCGCGACGCCGGGCTGCCCGAGGACGCCTACATCAACGTGTTCGCCGGCAACGAGCAGGTCGCCGACATGATCGCCGACCCGCGGGTGGCCGGGGTCTCCGTCACCGGCAGCGAGCGGGCCGGGGCCGCGGTGGCCGCCGCGGCCGGGCAGCACCTGAAGAAGGTCGTGCTGGAGCTGGGCGGCTCGGACCCGTTCATCGTGCTGGACGGGGCCGACCTGGCGGCGGTGGCCAAGACCGCGGCCGCGGCCCGGATGGAGAACGGCGGCCAGGCCTGCAACTCCTCCAAGCGGATGATCGTGGCCGACTCGGTCTACGACGAGTTCCTGACCGAGTTCACCGCGGCCATGTCCGGCTACACCACCGGCGACCCGACCGACCCGGCCACCAGCTACGGGCCGCTGTCCTCGGAGCAGGCCGCGGTGAATCTGACCGCCCAGATCGACGACGCGGTCAGCAAGGGCGCGACCGTGCACCTGGGCGGCCACCGGGTCGACCGGCCGGGCTCGTTCTTCGAGGCGACTGTGCTGTCCGGGGTGACGCCGGAGATGCGGGCGTTCCGGGAGGAGCTCTTCGGCCCGGCCGCCGTGGTCTACAAGGTGTCCACCCCGGACGAGGCGGTGGAGCTGGCCAACAGCAGCTCCTTCGGCCTGGGCGGGGCGGTGTTCAGCAGCGACGAGGCGCTGGCCCTGGACGTGGCCAACCGGCTCGACGTCGGCATGGCCTGGGTCAACTCGGCCGAGGGCGGCGGCCCCGACCTGCCGTTCGGCGGCACCAAGCGATCCGGTGTCGGCCGTGAGCTGGGCCCGCTCGGCATCGACGAGTTCGTCAACAAGAAGCTCATGCACACCCCGCCCGGTGCTAGCTGATTGGGCTGGTGGGCGGATGATGGGGCCATGGACTTCAAGCTCGAGGTGGTCGTGCTGCCCGTCTCCGAGGTGGACCGGGCCAAAGACTTCTACAAGGCGCTGGGGTGGCGGGAGGACGCCGACTTCGTCACCGGGCCGGAGTTCCGGGTGGTGCAGCTGACCCCGCCCGGGTCGCCCGCGTCGGTGATCTTCGGGGCCGGGCTGACCACGGCCGCGCCCGGCTCGGCCCAGGGGCTGCAGCTGGTGGTGGACGACATCGGCGCGGCCCGGGACGAACTGGCCGGGCGCGGGGCCGAGGTCAGCGAGGTGTTCCACGACGAAGGCGGCGTGTTCCACCACGCCGGGACGGCCCGGCGGGTGACCGGGCCCGCGCCCGAGAACGCCAGCTACGGCTCGTTCGTCTCCTTCAGCGACCCGGACGGCAACTTGTGGTTCGTCCAGGAAGTCACCACTCGCCTGCCGGGGCGCTGAGCGATGGCCCACTACGACGTCATCGTGCTGGGGGCGGGCTCGCCCGGTGAGCACTGCGCGGGTGAGCTGGCCGACGGCGGGCTGAAGGTGGCCGTGGTCGAGCAGCGGCTGGCCGGCGGCGAGTGCTCGTACTACGCCTGTATCCCGTCCAAGACCCTGCTGCGTCCCGGCGAGGCGGTGCACGAGGCCCGTGAGGCGGCGGGCACCGCCCAGGTCGACGTGGCCGCGGCCCTGGCCTACCGCGACTACATGGTCTCGGACTACTCCGACGCCGGGCAGGTCCGCTGGCTGGCCGGCGAGGGCATCGACCTGCTACGCGGCACCGGACGGCTGGCCGGGCCGGGGGTGGTCGAGGTCAGCGGGGCCCGGCACACGGCCCGGCACGTGGTGCTGGCCACCGGCTCGGACCCGGTCATCCCGCCGGTGGCGGGCCTGCGCGAGCTGGATGGGGTGTGGACCAACCGCGAGGTCACCGGCATGCAGGCGGTGCCACGCCGCCTGCTGATCCTGGGCGGCGGGCCGGTGGGAGCGGAGATGGCCCAGGCCGTGCGGCGCCTGGGCGGCGAGGTGGCGCTGGTCGAAGGCGCATCCCACGTGCTGGCCCGGGAGCCCAAGCCACTGGGTGACGCCCTCGGCGACGAGCTGCGCAAGGACGGCATCGAGCTGTACCTGGGCCTGCACGCGTCGGCGGCCCGGCGCGACGGCGGCGACTACGTGCTGACCCTGGAGGACGGCCGGGAGCTGCGCGGCGACAAGCTGCTGGTGGCCACCGGGCGGGCGCCCCGGATCCCGGACGGCCTGGACACGGTGGGGATCACGCCCGGCAAGCACGGCGTCCCGGTGGACAGCCGCTGCCGGCTGGCGGACGGGCTGTGGGCCGTGGGCGACGTGACCGGGGTCCAGCTGCTGACCCACGTCGGCAAGTACCAGGGTGAGGTGGTGGCCTCGAACATCCTGGGCGAGGACCGGGAGGCCCACTACGATGCCATCCCGGACGTGGTCTACACCGATCCGGAGGCCGCGGCGGTCGGCACGATCGAGGGCCGGTTCGAGGCCACGGTGCCGCTGGCCGGGGTGGCCAAGACCGCGACCTACACCCACGCCTACGCCGGGCACCAGGGGTTCCTGACCCTGCTCAGCGACGGCCAGCGCCTGGTCGGCGCCTACGCGCTCGGGCCCCAGGCCGGGGAGTGGATGCAGCAGGCCACGCTGGCCATCCGGGCTCGGGTGCCGCTGGACGTGCTGCGCGACGTCATCCAGCCGTTCCCCACGTTCTCGGAGATCTTCGTGGCCGGGCTCAAGGCGCTGCGGGGCGCGATAGCGGCGGAGGCGAAGCCAGCGGCGGCCGCGGCGGCAGCGCCTGCCGCAGCTCCCGGCGGGAGCTGATCCCGAGCTTGGTGAACACCTTACGGAGGTGCCATTCGACGGTCCGGGCCGACAAGAACAACTGAGCACCGATCTCGGGGTTGGTGCAGCCGTCGCCGGCCAGCCGGGCGATGGACGCTTCCTGCGCGGTCAGCGTGCTGGTGGCCCCGGGACCGCGGCGCCGCACGGTTTCCCCGGTGGCCATCAGCTCACGCCGGGCCCGCTCGGCGAACGCGGCCGCGCCGATCGCGGTGAACGCCTCGTGCGCGGTCCGCAGCTGGGCGCGGGCGTCGGCCCGCCGGTTCTCGCGGCGCAGCCACTCACCGTAGAGCAGGTGGGCCCGGGCCAGCTCGGGCCGCAGCTGAGTGCGGCCCAGCCGGGTGATCGCCTCGGCGTAGCGCGGCTCCGCCACCGTGGGCGCGCTGACCAGGGCCTGGCAGCGGGCTTCGATGCCGAGGCCGAAGTCGGTGCCGCCGGCCCGGGTGAGGGCGGCCAGCCGGGTGAGGGCGATGCGGGCCAAGCCGGGCTGGCCGCTGCGCACCGCGGCCTCGATCAGTTCCGGGAGGGCCCACATGGACACGTAGTTCCCGGGGGTGTCGTCGCTGGCCTGCTGGGCCGCGGCCAGCGCGGCGTCGTACCGGCCCAGGCTGTTGTGCAGCGTCGCCGACACCCACTGGGCGAAGGTCACCGCGATGCCCTGACCCGCGGCGGTGGCGTCGGCCAGGGTGGCCGCGATCAGCTCCAGCGCCTCGGGCTCGGCCCCCTGCCAGGCTGCCAGCATCATCGCGGTGAACGGTGCGGCCCGGGTGCCGGTGGCCGCGCACACCGCGTCTGACTCGGTGATCAGGGTTTCCGCCGTCGCGAAGTCGCCACCCCAGACCACGGCCGTGCCCAGCGCGCCCAGGGTGACCGGCAGCTGGTCGAGCGCGCCGGCTTCCCGGGCCAGCCGCACCTCACCGGCCAGCATGGCCCGCCAGGTGTCGTCGTCCCACAGCGCGCTGGCCGCGGCCTGGGCCAGCCAGCCCCAGCGGAGCTCTTCGGCCGTGGTCAAGCTGCCGCGGCCGCTGCCGGTGAACATGCCGATGACGGCGCGCAGCGCCGGAGCCGCGGCGGCGGGACCGTCGGTGACCAGTTCCGCCAGCGCGTCCAGCACCACCTGGGCGTGGCTCAGCGAGCCGGCCCGGGGCATGGCCCGCGCGGCCCGGCAAATCTCCATCAGGTCCGCACCGCAGGCCAGCCGGCCCGCGAACAGGGCCGCCATCCAGGCGGTCAGGTAGGTCTCCCGGGCCAGGCCGGGATCGAGCGGCTCCAGCCGCCGGGCCGCCTTGAGCAGCAGCGGCGGCGCGTCGCTGCCGAGCCCGGACGAGAACGCGACCTGGCCGCGGAGCAGGTCCACGCGGGCGGACTGGGATTCGTCCAGTGGCCCGGATTCGGCGCTGGCCAGCAGGTCCAGGGCCTTGGTGAACGCGCCCGCCTGCAGGCTGGCCCGGGCCGCGGTCAGGGTCCGTTCGGCCCGGACGACCGGGTCGGCGGTGAGCAGGACCGCCCGTTCGGCGAACGCCGCCGCCGCGGCCAGCCCGCCACGGGCCTGGGCTCGGCCTGCCGATCGTTCCAGTTCGGCTGCGACCTCCTCGTCGGGGCCGGATGTGGCCTGGGCCCGGTGCCAGGCCCGGCGGTCCGGATCGGTGACGGGGTCGGTGGCCGCGGCCAGCGCGGCGTGTGCGGCCTGCCGGTCCGGCCCGGACGCGGCCCGGTAAGCGGCCGATCGCAGCAGCGGGTGCCGGAACACCATCCGGGCCCCCAGTTCGAGCAGGCCCGCGTCCTGGGCGGCCGCGGCGGCCTGGACCGGGATCCCGAGCCGCTGCGCGGCCCGCGCGACCAGGGCCCGGTCACCGGACGGGTCGGCCGCCGCGACCACCAGCAGCTCGCGGGTCGCGGCGGGCAGCGCGGCCAGCTGACGCCGGAAGCTCTCCTCGATCCGCCCCGGCAGTGCGGCCGCCCCGGGCAGTGCCCCCGGCAGGCCGAAGCCGCCCGCCAGTTCGGCCGGGGTCAGGCCCCGCGGCAGCTCCAGCAGGGCCAGCGGATTGCCGTGCGTTTCGGCCACGATCAGGTCGCGGACCTGGGCGTCCAGCGGCCCGGGCAGCACCGAGTCCAGCAGGGCCCGGGCGTAGTCCTCGGGCAGCCCGGTGACGGCCAGCTCGGGCAGCCCGGTCAGCTCGTCTTGCCGGTGCCCGGTCAGTTCGCCGTCCAGCGGGCGAACCGCGAACACCAGGCCGACACTGTCGGCGACCAGGCGCCGGGCGGCGAACCCCAGCGCCTGGGCCGACGCCTGGTCGAGCCACTGCTCGTCGTCGATCACGCAGATGAGCGGCCCGCCCGCCGCGACGTCGGACAGCAGGCCGAGCACGGCCAGCCCGACCAGGAAACGATCCGGGGGCGGGCCCGCGGCCAGGCCGAGGGCCACCCGCAGTGCGTCCCGCTGCGGCGCGGGCAGGTGGCCGGCGTGATCCAGCATGGGCGCGCACAGCTGATGCAGGCCGGCGAAGGCCAGCTCCATCTCGGACTGGACGCCCGCCGCCCGCGCCACCCGGCAGCCGCTGGCCTGCCGGATCAGGTAACGCAGCAGCGCGCTTTTGCCCACGCCGGGCTCGCCGCGCACCACCAAGGTCCGGCTCTCCCCGCTCCGCACCGCGTCGACGAGCCGGTCAAGTGCGTCCCGCTCGGCGCGCCGGTCGGTCAGCCCCACAGCCACACGGCCTCCCAAGGCCTAGATCACCGCGTGCCTGGCCGCACCAGGCTAACCCGGCCGGCATACCCGGGCAACGAGACGGCCTCCGTTCCGGTTCCATTGGCGGCCGATAACGACGCGACGGCCGAGCGCAACTGCGGGACCATGGAGGCCATGAGCCGCCTCACCCCCATTGACGAAGCCGCTCCCCGGCTGCCGCTGCTGGTCCGGCCGTTCCAGGCCGGCATGACCGGGTGGATCGTGGTGTTCGGCGCCACCGTGGTCGTGCTGGTGGGCGGCGCGATCACCAGCCAGAAGTCGCTGGCCGCCACGCTGCCGGTGCTGGTCACCCCGGTCGTGGTGGCGTTCGGCTTCGGGATCGTCCAGTGGTGGCAGGTGCGATCGGCCGGGGCCGACCGGACCAGCTGGTGGCACCTGGGCGCCATCCCGGCCGCGGTGCTGATCTGGTTCCTGTGGCCGAACGTTCCGAACGCCCTGAACGATGCCAACGGGAGCAGCGCGGTGTCGGTGTGCGACAACCTGCCCACCGACTCGACCGCGGCGTGCCTGCACCGGGCGGCGCCGGCCGTCGACGCGCACAACCTGGCCTTGTGGCTGGGGCTGGCGCTGGTGGCGGTGGCGGCGCTGCTGGCCCGCCGGTCCCGGATCGCGGTCTGGTCGTCGATCCCGGCCGCGTTCGCGGGCTGCCTGCTGGCCAGCAGTTTCCTCGAGCAGCTGGTGCTGCACTACCAGGTGGTCAAGTAGCCGGGTCCCGGTGGCCAAGTAGCCGGATCCCGGAACGTTCCGCGGCGCTCCGATTACCAGCCTTCCATCCAAGATTTTTACCGCTACTATAAATTTTTAGTGGCAGTATCTACGGGATGAGAGCAGCACCATGGCCGAATTTCACATCACGCGCGAGTACCCGCACCGGCCGGAGACGCTGTGGCGTGCGCTGACCGATCCGGACCTGGTGCCGCAGTGGACCGCGACCGGGCGCGGCGGCCGCCCCGAGGGGTTCGCGGCCGAGGTCGGCCGACACTTCCGGTACGTGGGCAAGCCGCTCCCGGGCTGGAACGGCATCGTGGCGTGCGAAGTGCTGGCGGTCGAGCCGCCGGTCATGCTCCAGCACACCTGGCAGGGCGATAAGCAGGAGCCATCGCTGGTCACCTGGCGGATCCAGCCCGCGGGCACCGGGCCGGACGGCGGGTCGCGGCTGACCTACGACCACACCGGGCTGCGCGGGGTGGACGGGTTCATCATGGCCACGTTCGTGCTGGGGCCGATCCGGCGGCGGATGCTCACCACGGGGCTGCCCCCGGTGCTGGACGCCATCGACGGGGCGGTCAGGCCCGGGCCGCCGCGGGGGTGAAGGCGCCCAGGCCGCCGCGGAGCAGCCCGGCGGCCGTGGCCACGTCGGCGGCCACCGCGGCGTGCACCGCGGCCGGGGCCCGGCTGCCGTCCAGGTACCTGGTCAGCGCGGTGAAATATACGTCCCACAGCCCCAGCAGGGCGGTGGCCGCGATCCGCGGCTCGGGGTCGCTGGCGTCCCGGCCCGTCCGGTCCGCCAGCAGCCCGGCGGCCAGCGCGACCAGGCCGGCCGTGGTCTCCTGCTGATAGGCGCGCAGGGCCGGGGTGGTCTCGATCAGTTCACCAAACCGCCGGATCGAAGCCACCGCCGCCGCAAAGTCCGGCTGCCCGGCCAGCCAGGAGGTCAGGCCGGTGAGCTCACCGGCCAGGATCTGCTCGGCCGCGTCCACCGGGGGCAGGCCGGCATCGGCCAGGGCCGTCTGGAGGGCCTGGGCGGTGGCCTTCCATCGGTCCAGGACCAGCGACTCCTTGGTCGGGAAGTAGTTGTAGACGGTTTTCTCCGACACCTGGCAGGCGGCGGCGATCTCGGTCACCTTGACCCCGTCGAAGCCACGATCGAGGAACATCCGGGTGGCGGTGTCGCTGAGCCGCTGCCGGGTCTCCGCCTTCTTTCGTTCCCGTAGCCCTTCGGCCCGCTGGCTGGTCACCACAACAAAATAGCCCGGCGGCCGGGCGCCCCCGTGTATCAGCGGGCGGCGCGGCCCCTCCGCAAGGGTGAGATCCAGGAGGAACAGATGACCACCGCCACGATCCAGCCATGGCCGCTCGTACGCCAAGGCGACAAGGAACACCCCGTCCAGACCCTGCAGTACCTGCTCCGGGCTCGCGGTCACACGGTGACCGTGGACGGCATTTTCGGGCCCGCCACCGGCGCGGCTGTGCGCTCGTTCCAGCAACAGCACGGCCTGGCTGTCGACGGCGAGGTCGGCCCGCACACCTGGGCGGCCCTCATCGTCACCGTCCAGCGCGGTGACCAGGGCGACGCCGTGCGCGGGGTCCAGGAAGAGTTCGTGTACCGCACCGGTGAGCCGGGCCATGGCCCGCGGATCGACGGGATCTTCGGGCCGGTTACCGAATCCCTGGTCCGCGGCTTCCAGCAGGCCCTCCACACCGACATCCCGGCGGTGACCGTGGACGGCATCGTCGGCCCGGTCACGTGGCAGGCCCTGATCAGCGGCATGCTCTCAATCTGACTCGCTCCCCCAGACGCGAAGATCATCAGCAGCCACGCGCTCAGATGGGTGCAGAATAAGCCGGGTGATCACGTGTGTCGTGGAGTACACCATCGATCCCGCCCAGATCGCGGCGTTCGAGCGGTTCGCGCAGGCCTGGATGGGGCTGGTGAACCAGCACGGCGGTCAGCACCACGGGTACTTCCTGCCCGCCGAAGGGGCCAGCGACCAGGCCCTGGCCTTGTTCTCGTTCCCGTCGCTGGCCGACTACGAGGTCTACCGGGGCCGGTTCGGTGTCGACCCCGAGTTCATCGCGGCCGACCGCATCCGCGACGAGTCCGGCTGTGTGCTGCGCTACGAGCGCACCTTCATGCGGCCCCTGCTGCCCGGGTGACCCCTCGGGCAGCAGGGCTCCAAGCCAACCTCCTAGCCCACGTTCAGGGCGGTGTCGTCGACGACGAACGAGGTCTGGTACTCGCTGTCCTCGGCCCCGGTGAACTTCAGCGTGACCGCCTGCCCGGCGTAGGCCGCGAGGCTGTAGGTGTGCTGGGTGTAGCCAGTGGCGGCGTTGAGGTTGGAGAACGTGGCCAGCGTGGCCAGCACCGTGCCGGAGCTGTTGAGCACCTGGGCCTTGAGCGTGTCGTAGGCGGTGGTTGTGCTGGTCTCGGCGGTGTCGATGTGCAGCCAGAAGCTCAGGCTGGCGGTGGTGCAGCCGGCTGGCACCGTCACCGTCTGGCCCAGCGTGTCGGTGGTGGTCTTGCCGTAGCCGTCGAGCCAGGCGTCCCAGGTCCCGGAGTGCGGCGGCTCCTTGGAGTTGTCGGCGATGACCCCGGAGGACGCGGTCCACGGTGACGCGGTGCCGGTCTCGAAGCCGGGGTTGCCCAGCAGCTGGCTGGCGGTGCAGCCGCTTCCGGACCCGGACCCGACGGTCCAGGTGAAGCTGGCCGTGCCGGCGGCGCCGGTGGTGTCGGTGGCGGTGACCGTCACGCTGTAGGACCCGGCGGTCGTCGGCGTGCCGGAGATCGTCCCGGTCGAGGAGCTGATCGACAAGCCCCCCGGCAGGCCGGAGGCGCTGTAGGTCAGCGTCTGGCCGGACGCGGAGTCGGTGGCCTTGACCGGCAGGCTGACTGCGGTGCCGACCGCGGTGCTCTGCGCTCCCGGGCTGGTGACGGTCACCGTGTTCCCGCCGCTGCTGCCACCCGACCCGACCGTCCAGGTGAAGGACGCGGACCCGGACGGACCGGATGAGTCCTTGCCGGTCAGGGTCACGGTGTAGGTGCCGGCCTTGCTGGCGGTGCCGGAGATCACGCCGGTCGAGGAGCTGATCGACAGGCCGGTGGGCAGCCCGCTGGCCGAGTACGACAGCGTGCCGGCCGCGGTGTCGATCGCCTGGACCTGGTAGTTCACCGCCGTGCCGGTGGCGGTGGTCAGGCTGCCCGGGCTGATGATGCCGACCTTGTTCGCGGCCGAACCGGTGAAGTCACTGGTGAACGTGGACTCCAGGCCGCTCACCACGCCGGAGTCGGTGGTGATGATGCCGAGTTCCCGGTTGTCGTTGAGCGAGTTCGAGGAGAAGTTCTCCGAACCGGCGAACGCCTTGGCGCCGGAGGTTCCGTAGTCGGCGATGATCGTCTTGGCGTGGATGTAGAACCCCGTCGAGGACGAGTACCCGGTCACCTTGCCCCCGGCGTTCTCGACCTCGGTGACCTCGGAGGAGTAGTCCGACGGGTTTTCCAGCACCACCCGGACGGTCACGCCGCGCTTGGCCGCCGCGACGAGGTCGTTGACCAGCGTGGTGTCGCTGAACTCCTCCTGCTCGACGTCCAGGCTCTTGGTCGCCCCGTTGATCAGGGCCGCCAGCTGGGTCTGGGAGTCGGTGGGCGACCAGACGAGGTCGGCTCCGTCGGACGGGGTGATGGAGGTGTGCGCGTAGTCGGCGTTGAACACCGCCGTGATCGCCGACACGTCGGTGGTGTTCGTGTCGAACACCCCGTAGTCCCGGGAGGTGGCGTAGTACGTCGTGTCGAAGTTGCCGGTGCTGATGTAGGACTCTCTGCCGTCGACGGTGATCGTCTTCTGGTGGGTGTAGGTGAACGAGGTCGAGGAGTAGACCACGCCCACTCCGCCAGCGGTCAGCGCGCTGTAGGCGGCCGAGTCGTACGACTTCTGCGCCTGGTCCAGGATCACACGGACGGTCACGCCGGCCTTCTCCCGGGCGATCAGGTCGTTGACGAGGGTGGTGTCCTTCAGCTCATAGATCGTCACGTTGATCGAGCTGGTGGCCGAGTTCACGAAGTTGTAGATCGCGTTCTCGCCCTGATCGGGCAGGATCACCAGCGAGAGCGAACTCGCGGCCTGGGCCGGGATCGTGACGGCGAAGCAGCTCGCGAGCGCGAGGATGGTCGCGGCTATCGCGGTGAAAACGTGCGGGATCTTCCGCCTGCCGAACCTGGGCACGTGCACCTCCGGATGGGAACGGCCCGTAGCCGGCCGTGAACTCCAAGTGCTCCTGCGCCTGACGGTACAATTCCGCACGGATCTGACCTAGAGACATCAAGGTAAAACATTCTTAAATTTGAGGTTCACGCGGCCGGGCTGGTGGCGGTCAGCAGGGCGAGCAGGGCGCGGTTGAGGGGGATGTCCACGCCGTACCGGTCCCCGGCGCGGACGACGGCGCCGGTGATGGCATCGTGCTCGGTGGAGCGGCCGGCCCGCCGGTCTTCCAGCATCGAGGTCCCGCGGGTGCCGGCCAGGCTCCGGTACCAATCCAGCGTGGCGGCCACGTCCGCGTCCGACAGGTGGGCGCCCGCGGCGTTGCCCGCCGCCACCGCCTCGGCCAGCAGGCCCCGGACCAGCGAACCGATGCCGGGCGAGTCCAGCACCTCCATGGTCCGTCCGGTCAGGGCGGTGACCGGGCTGGCCGCCACGTTGGTCAGCAGTTTGCGCCAGGCATCGGTCACGAAGTCGGCCGAAAGTTCGACGTCGATCGGGCCGTGGGCCAGCAGCGTGGCAAAGGCCCGGCCGACGGGGACAGCAGGCACGATGAGCCGGTGCCCGCCCGCGTGCGCGACTCGGCCGGGCTCCTCGCGCCGGGCCCAGATCCAGGCCAGCGCGGGCAGGACCGGGCCGGGCAGGCCGACCGGGGCCAGCCGCCGGGCGTGATCGACCCCGTTCTGCACAACCACCACAGGGGTTTCCGGCCTGGCCAGCCGTTGCAGCCACGGGAAGGCACCGGCGGTCTGATGGCCCTTGGTGGTCACCAGCACCCAGTCGACCGGGCCCGTCAGCGCGTCCGGATCGGCCACCACCGTGACCGGGACCTGGCGCTCGTCGCCATCGCGGCGGACCGAGAGCGATGAGACCGGAGTACGGACGCACAGCACGACATCGTGCCCGGCCCGGCTGGCCGCGTCCGCGAGTACGCCGCCGATCGCGCCGGCCCCGATGATGGCCACCGTGCTGGGCATCGATTCGCTGCTCATGGCTCCACCTAGGCTGACCCAACTAAGTGAGAAACTTTTCTCATCTGTCACGCCACTCTACACTCGCCCTCATGGCCGTTCCCGAGATCACCCGAGGCCGGCGCCGTGACGCCGCCCGCAGCCGCGACAAGCTCCTCGTCGCCGTGGCCGCGCTGCTGGCCGAGCAGGGACCCGGCTTCAGCCTGACCGACGCGGCCAAGCGGGCCGGGGTGTCGGCGGCCACCGCCTACCGTCACTTCGCCTCGACCGACGAGGCCATCGGCGCCTGCTACCACCAGCTGAGCCTGGGCCTGATCGAGGGGTTCGACGCGATACCGGACGATCTCGCGGCCGGCGAGCTGCTCGGCCGGCTGTGCCAGGTCTGGGTGACCCAGGCCGCGAGCTGGGGTCCGGCCGCGGTCTACCTCAGGTCGCCGCGCGGTTACCTGGCCCGGCTCGACGACGGCGACCCGTTCATCGCCGTGCTGAACGCACGGCTGACCGCGGTCCTGCGGACGGCGATCGAGGCCGGTGTTCTCCCCGATCAGGACCTCAGGTACGCCACCTTGCTGTGGGTGACGCTGTTCGACGAGCGCGTCATCGTCGACCTCACCCACTCGCACGGGCTCAGCCCGGCCGAAGCGGCCAGCAGGCTCACCGTTACCCTGCTGGCCGCACTCGGAGCCGTCGCGTCCGGCCGATGAACGCGGCCGGCTGGTGACGGCATCCGGGCCAGGCCGTAGCGGTTACCCGGGTTTATCGGGCTGAGGTGTATCACCAGGCAGCCCGGCTCCTCCGTACAGGACGAAGTCCCGTGCCCCATGGTTGTACTCGTCGTCCGAGTGGGCGGCCAGGACAACACGTCACGGGGGGTGAGGTGTTGTCTGTTGCCGCACGGCTGTGGCTGGCCGGTGAGCCTGCGCCGCCGACCCGCCAATGGCTGGTGACTGAGCTGACCCGAGCAGGGCTGACGTTCGAGGCCGACCGGCCGCGGTCCGAGGCCGGTTCGCTACCAGCGGCCTGGGTGCTCGCGTTCGGCCAGCTCACCGACGAGGTCCTGGATGAGGTCCGGGTTGCCAGCGCCTGGGGCCGGAATCGCGTGCTCGCGATCGCGCTGGCTGAAGCCGCCCTGACCAACTCCGACATGTGGTCGCTGCTGCGATCGGGCGCCTCCGATGTGGTCCGCTGGAACCGGCGCGATCCCCCGGCGCGTGAGGTCGTGGCGCGTATCCAGCGGTGGGCCGAGGTCGACCTGATCATGCGATCCGACTCGGTGCGCGGCAAGCTGATCGGCGACGGCCCGACCTGGGTCGCGCTGCTCCGTCAGATTGTCGAGGTGGCCGCGTTCAACCAGACCTCGGTCCTGCTCACGGGGGAAAGCGGAACCGGGAAGGAGCTTGTCGCCCAGCTCATCCACGCCCTCGACCCGCGGCCAGCCAAGGGGCCGCTCGTCGTCGTGGACTGTACGACCGTGGTCCCCACGCTGTCGGGCAGCGAGTTCTTCGGGCATGAGCGCGGGGCGTTCACCGGTGCCGTTTCGGCCCGGGACGGTGCCTTCGGCCGGGCCGATGGCGGCACGTTGTTCCTGGACGAGATCGGGGAACTGCCATTGCCGCTTCAGGCTGAATTGCTGCGGATTATCCAGGAGGGTACGTACAAGCGGGTCGGAAGTGACACCTGGCGCGACACTCAGTTCCGGCTGGTGTGCGCGACGAATCGCCCGTTGAAGGACGCGGTGGCGGCCGGCCAGTTCCGGTCGGATCTCTTCCACCGGATCGCGGCCTGGAGTTGTGAGCTTCCGCCGCTCCGGCAGCGCCGTGACGACATCCTGGATCTGGCCAGTCACTTTCTTTCCGAGCTTGTGACCGCCCCCGGCCGGCCTCCGTTCGATCCGGCCGTGACCGACTTCCTGCTGCGCCGCGAGTACCCGGGCAACATCAGGGAACTCCGCTTTCTCGTGGCCCGGATCGCGGCCCGGCACATCGGGCACGGGCCCATCACCGTGGGGAGCCTGCCCGAAGCTGAGCGCCCGGCGGGAAATCAGGATCCGGCCGTTTGGTGGCGGGGATCATTCGAGGAGGCCGTCGGGAACGCTGTTTCCCTCGGCGTGGGCCTGCGGGAGATCGGCCGCGTCGCGCAGCAGACCGCGGTCGGTATCGCGGTGACGGCCGAACGCGGCAACCTGCGCCGCGCCGCCCAGCGGCTGGGCGTGACCGAACGGGCCCTGCAGCTGCGCCGATCCTCTGGATCCCTCAGCCTGCAACCTCCTCCGCCCGCCACGGGTCTGGCCGATCCGGTTGCGGCGGCGCCAGCCGATGGCGGCGAACGGCCGCTGGCACCGGGCGGGGCGTGAGCCCGGAGGCCGTCCGGGCCAGGGTCCGGGCCACGGCGGTCAGGCGCAGCCAGTTCCCGGCCAGCACCAGTTGCCGCTGGCGAGGGGGCAGCCCGAGGGCCATGACCTTGGCCAGCTCGACCTGAGGGTGGAGCCAGGGCCCATCGGTACCGAACAGCACCTTGTGCGGGCCCGCCCGCTGGACCGCTTCGGCCAGCAGATCGAACCGGCGAACACCCGAGGTGTCGGTATGCACGTTGGGATGCCGAGCGAGCACGTCGATCATTGTCCGCTGCGCTCGCCAGTCATCCGCGAAGCTACCGAGGTGCGGAATGATGAACGTCACCCCCGGATATTCGGTCGCGATGAGCTCGATCGCCGAGGTCTCCCCCATCACGTCGTAGAGCACCGGCAGCCGCAGCGACAACGCGGTCTCACAGACTTCCCGGGTGATCCGGGCGTCGTGACGGTGAACCTTGATGCCGCACGCGCCCCAGCTGGTCACCGCCTCGGAAACCATGGGACGGACCCGGCCTGCGTCTCGCGCGGCGTTCACCATCGCATACCCGGACAGGTGGCCCGGGTGGGCCGAGACGATGCGCCCAACCTCCCGGTTGGCGCTGTGGTAGTCGGAGCCGAAGGCGGCGAACAGGACGCTCCGGTCAATCCCGGCCTGCCGGGCCCGAACCAGGTAAGGGCCGAGCGGGGCGTCGGTGTCCCAGGGGCCGGTGAGCCCGTCACCCTTCCCGGCGTGGCAGTGGCTGTCGATGATCATCTGGTACCCACCTTGATCGGGATCCGGCCCGGCCGGCCGCCCGGGCCGCCGGAAAGAGCGATGCCGACGGCCCGGGCGGCCCGATCGACTTCGGCCCTGTGGTGGGCCGCGGTGACGATGAACGACAGTGCGAGCCTGGGTTCACACCGGGGCCGGTGCAGCACCGCCCGGACCCCGAGCTCACCGAGACGCTGGTGGACGTCCTGCAGGTCGGCGCGGCCACGAGGCGCGATGGTCTGCACCGGGAACAGCCCCGCCGTCACCATTACGCCTTCGGCCCGGAGCCGACCGCGAAACCTGGCGACCAAGCTGCCGAGGTGGGCGCGCAGTTCGTCGCCCCGCCGCTGGTTGTCCCGCAGCGCGTGCCCCGCGGCGCCCAGGTGGGCGTCGGACGGGGGGCTGCAGTGCACCCGCGTCTCGGCTCGATCCTCGTAGCGGCGCACGGCCGCCTGGTGGCCGGCCACGACAGCGACCGGCACTCCGAGGCCCTTGGCCAGCGAGGCCACGATGAGCAGCCGGGGGTCACGCAGTCCGGCCCAGCGTGTGATGCCGCCACCGCCTGCGCCGTACGGATGACCGGGCGCGGGCAGGCCCAGAACGCCCAGGGCCTGCGTATCGTCGACGACGACGATGCCGCCGCACGAGCGGACGGCGTCGAGGTAGTCGCCCACCGGGGCGACCCCGCCACAGCCCGGGCACAGCCCGTCGGTCAGCACGGCGACTCCAGGACCGGCCGTGGCCATCGCGGCCCGGCGCAAATCAGCCGGGTCATGGTGCCGGAAAGTCCGCGTCGCCGCCCCGGTGCACCGGGCCCGCTCGGCACCCCAGCGCGCGATCGGGTATGTGCCCGCGTCCACGAAGATCTGCCGGGCCCCGAGCACCACGAACAGATCCCAGAACGCATGCATGGTGGACGGGGCCAGGGTTGCGGCGGGCACGCCGATGAGACCGGCCAGCCCGGCCGCGACCTGGCCCGCCTGCGGGGCCTCGGCCAGGGCGGCGGGCCGGCCCGTGGTCAGCTGCCGCCAGGGCGGCACGACCGTGCTGTCGTGCCGCATCCCCAGGTAGAGCGAAGAGGTGAAGTCGATCACGGTCGGCGGCGCGGTCAGGTTCCGCGGCGGAGCCGCGTGCCATTGTTCTGGGTCTGTGCGGTCGTCCGCGCCCCGCCGGCTGGAAGGGCCCGCGGCGTGCGGGTACCAGCGGGCAGTTGCCGCGCCGTCCGCGCGGTGACCGCCCGCCCTGTCTGGGGCAGCCGGTCGCGCAGCAGCACCGACGGGACGGTCGAGTTGACCTGCCCGGTCGTCGTCATCGCCGCCAGGTCCACGCCGGTCGCGGCGCGGTAGGCGAAGATGTAACCCTGGATCTCGGGGCGCCAGTACCTGGCCCAGTTCGCGGCGTTCTCAGGATGGATCTCATCGGTCCACGAGCCGTAGCGAACCGAAAGCAGAATCTTCTCCCCGTAGAGCGCCAGGTCGCGGAAGTGCATGACCGAGGTGTCCGTCCAGCCCTGCAGGTTCTTCATCGTCTCCACCGAGTCCATCCAGGGCTCCGGATAGTCGACCATGACCCGCCGGGGCAGGAACTCACGCATTTCCGGCCGGGCCAGGATCCACTGCTGCATCAGGAACTCCTGGCGCGCGGTCCAGGGCAGGTCTCCGTACTGGTTGTGTGCGCCCTGGGTCAGTTGCAGGTGCACCTCACGCAGCGCGTTGAGGATAGGGAACCCGTCGGCGACCACGGTGGTGTCGTCGTCTTCCTTGTAGAACACCGTGCAGAGCATCAGCAGCGTGTGGAAGCCCTCCAGGAAACGCGACCGTGAATCCGCGCCCTCGATCGGCGGGACGGCCTTGCCGATCAGCGGCAGCCCGTACTCGTGGTCGTATTCGTAAGCCCGCCGCGCGATGCTGAGCCGGTGCTCCTCGTCCTGGACCCAGCCCCAGAGCAAGTTGTTGAGCCCGCGGAGCGGGTCGATCTCCAGCATGGCCAGCGGATCACGGTCCTGCGGACCCCGCCGGTTCTGGAACCGCCAGCTGATCGCGTTGGTGGTCTGGATGAGCATGCCTTCTTCGAGCCAGTAGTTCCAGATCAGCTCGAGCAGGCAAGGCCGGGCCAGCTTCCGCTGCAGAATCCCGTACCACTGCTGGGCGCCTCGGGCCTGGTTCTGAAGGATCGGCACGTCACGCAGCTTGAGCGCCACGATGTCGTACAGGTAAGGGAGCGTCTTGGTCGGCAGCCCGGGATTCGGCGTGGTCTCCAGGTAGCCGCCCCATTCCTGCTTGAGATTTCCTGCGCGGTACTGGCCCAGCAGGCGGAGCTGCTCTTCCCCGGCGAAATTCGGGTCCCGCGACAGGGGGCCGACAAAATCGGCGTTCTCCAGATCGGTCGACGCAATGGTTCCGGCCGCCGGGCCGTTGCTGATCTCATCGATCACGACGCCGCAACTGGCCATCATGAACACCTCGGTCGCGACCTTCAGCAGGCGGTAGGGCTCCGCGTCCGGAAACGTCAGCTGAGTCGTCCTGTTGATTCTGTGAAAGTGCCCCTGGGCCCGCGGCGGCAGGCCACCGCTCATGATCGGCTCGATGAAGGCGGCATAGTTTGCGAAAGACAACGCGTCGGCGCTGTTCCGGATGACCACCCAGAGCGCCTGGTCCGGGGTCGGGTCCACCTCCGCGCGCCGCAGCGTCACCTGAGTCGGTGCCGGGCCGGCACCGGCCGGCTTGTTGTGCATTTTCATTGCCATGGCATTTCTCTCCTGAAATCGTGACCTGGGTCAGGGCGCGGTGGGTTCCAGCCACGCTTCGATGGGGGTGTCGCCCACCGGCAGCTGGCCCGTGTCGATGCTGACCTTCTGACCGGTCGCCGGCTTGACGGTGGCCGAGCCGGCCCGCCAGTGCACGGTGTAACCGGCCGGGACATCGCCCTCCACGGCCGCCGTCATCTGGCCAGCCGCGTCGGGACAGCTCAAATCGATCCCGGTGATGAATTCCGCTTCGATCTTGTCCAGCTGGGCCTGCGCCGCCTGCTGGCAGGCCTGCGCCTCAGTGAGGGCCTCTTGCGCGTCCTCAAGATCGGTCTGGGCGTGCCGTACCGCCCGCGGCGCCTCTTCAGCGGCGCACTCGGCGTCGTCGAGATCTTCCTTTGCCTTGGCCAGGTCGCTCGGGTCGACGCTGCAAGGTTTCGGCGCTGGGGCCGCGGCGAGCTTGGTGAGCTGTTCGTCGATCTCGGTCATCCTGGCGTCGAGCGCTTGCTCCTGATCTTCGGAAAGGCCGACCGCTGTGACCGCGTCGATGACCGTGTTCAGCTCTTGCAGCGTTTGCCCGCATCGGGAGTGCTGACCCATCAGTTTTTCGCGCTCATCGCTGAGCTCCTGGAGGCCGTTCCGCCTCGTGGCGGCGCTGGTCGAGGCGGTGCCACCCGGCCTCGCGGGACTCCTGCCGAGCTTGCCGACTGACTTCCGCACCTCGTCGAGGACTCCGGGCATGTCGTCCAGCGGCGCCTGTACGGAAGCCGAGGCCTGCTGAAGCTTCGTCTTTGACTCCTGGATCGCCGCGACTTGATCGCCGACGAGCTTGCGCAGCCCTTCGATCAGCTCCTTTTCCCGGTTCAGGCTGGCGGCGACCTCGGGTCGGCAATTCGGGTCGGCCGGGGCCGCTGCCTGGCTCTCCAGGACCCTGTACCTGGCTTGGGCGTTCTTGAGCTGGACCGGAGCGGCCGCCTGAAGCTGCCGCGCCGCGTCGACCCGTTCCTGCGCGTCGGCCAGGCGCTTCTCCCGCTTCTTGACCCGCTCCTGGGCGCGTTTCTTTTCGTCAAAGGCCTGCTGGAGTCGTTCATCACGCATAGACATTTCGCCTGCTCCTCATCTGACGGTGGGTGGGTGCAGCGTCCGCCCGGAGCGCGGCCGGCCGCGGTTTGGAGGACACGGCGGGCAGGGGCTGGTAGGGCGGGGCCGCCAGCCTGGCGTTGAGCTGCAGGGTGCTTTGCAGGGCCCAGTAGGAGATCAGCCGGCCGAGAAGCCGGTCCTCGCCTTCTGGGGTCAGCAGCCCGCGGGCGCGGGCCTGACCGACGACCGCGAAGGCGACCGCCGGCCGGGTTCGCGGAATCACCGACCGGTCCGCGGTCCACGCCTGGTAGAGCCGGACCAGTTGGTCTGGTGTTCGGTCGCTGCCGTGCAGCACCTGGCCCAGGGCGCGCCCGTGCAGGCTGGCCGGGCGGTGCCCCAAAACCAGGCGAACGAACGCGGGCATGATGGCCAGCAACGCCTGGATCACCCGCACCTGGCTGGACGGCAGCTGGCCCAGCGGGTAGAGCGAGCTCCACACCTGCGCCAGCTGCCGCCACTGCGGGTCCGGATACAACGCGTCTCCGAACGCACAGGACAAGTGGACACGCATCCAGGCGAAGGGGTGAGGGTCGTCTGGCTCGAGCCGGAAAACGAAGGCCCGAGGCAGGCTGACCAGCCCGATCAGGCCCATGGTCGAGGACACGCCGACACGAGAGATCGAGTAAACGTCCGCGATGATCTCGGAGATCCACCGCTCGTACAGGCGCCAGGCAGCCAGCTCGGCTCCGGCGGCGCCATGCTGGGCTCGCTGGATCTCAAGACGGAGCGACTCGACCAGGCCGAGCAGGGCCGCCGCCTGGTGCCCGGTCTCGTGGACCAGGGAGGACGCGATCCCGTAAGTAGCCGACCATCCGCTCCCGGGGGATGCGGATAATCGACACCGGATTCTCACCTCCCCCGGGTAGCCGGGTCCGTGCCCGGCGAATCGCCCCGCCCAGTCCGCGGTGCAGGTAGCAGACGACCGGCGGGGAGCGGAAGAATCCGCCGGGCAGGTCGAGCGCGTCCTGCGCCGCGACGTCCAGCCCGGACAGCCACAGCCCGGTCTCGTTCTCGCTCCGCTGGGTGATCGCATCCGAGAACAGGTCGAGCTGAGACAGCGCGAGATTGAGCCGCAGCCGGAGGAACGTGAACCGGCGCTGCTGTTCGGCTGCTGTCGCGCTCGCCCCGACCCCCCGCAGCCAGGCGATGTAACGCCGGATCTGCTGCCGAAGGATCCGCCGCCCGTTGATCAGGTGGCGTTCGATTCCCGCTTGCGCGGCCGGGGACAGAGCCGCTGCGGGCAACATGGTCTCCTGGACGGCAAACGGCTTGACCCGGTTGAGCCGTCCGAGCATGGCCCGGGCTTCCTGCTCCAGCATCCAGGTGGCGAGCTGGGCTGCGGCCATGTCGTCAGACGCCGATCAGGATGATCTGCCGGCCGCGGCGGACCCAGCGCCCCGTGGCCCGGACCCCACCGTCGGGGGTGCCATCCTCGCCACCGTTCCACGGCTCGTCCCCGCCCGCTGGCCCGGACCAGCCACCGTAGGCCCAGCCGCGACGACGGGGCCCGCCGTCGGAGTAGCCCTGGCCCGGCCTGCGACGGGCGCCGTAGCCACTGCCGTTGCCGTAGCCGCCAGACATGCCGTCGCGGGCTCGCGTCGACGCCTGGCGCCTCG
Organism: Streptosporangiaceae bacterium; assembly: GCA_036521155.1. GTDB lineage: Bacteria > Actinomycetota > Actinomycetes > Streptosporangiales > Streptosporangiaceae > Bog-532. The sequence continues at coordinate 20,038 of DATDIH010000080.1, read as the reverse complement.
GCTGATAGCCACTCATCCGGCGTCCGGCCTGAGTCCGGCGGCCCGGCATGCCCGACGTGACCGACCGTCCGGAGCCTCCCGCCCGCTGCTGCCGTGCGCCCCCGGGCCCGCCGAGCGACTGAATCATCGTGCGGTAGATGCCCGGCGCGTAGTCCCGGGCGGCCGCCGCCACCGCGGCGCGGGCCACCGTCTGAGGATTGGCCCTGTCGCCGGGGCGGGCGAGCGCGGCGTTGCGGGCCGCGGTCGCGGCCAGATTGACGTAACGCCGGGCCACCTCGAACTCGGCTGCCTCAGCCGGCATGCTCTCCAGCTCGACCTCGAACAGCCCGCCGGCCATCGACCCGAGTTTGCTGCCCAGCGCGGTCCCGACGCCCGGCATGACCATTGAGCCGAGCGCGCCGCCGACCATCGGCAGGGCCTGCTTGGCCACGTTCTTCAGGACGCCGCCGAGCGCCTTGCCAATGGGTGACTTGATGAGACCGCCCACCGCCCGCGAAACGCCCTTGAACAGGTTGCCCAGGAACTGCTCGAGTTCCTGCTCGCTGCCGATCTCCAGCAGCTCGGAGGCGAGTTCGACCTCTTCGGTTTCCGACAGCGGCGACTCCATCTCCCCGCCGGCGATACCCCCGATGATCGGGCCGAGGATGTCGCCCAGGAACTGCTCGCCTTCGCCCTCGAATTCGCCCTCTCCCTCACCTTCGAAGCTCGATTCGCCCTCGAATTCGCTTCCTTCGAACTCTCCGCCTTCGAACTCGCCGAACTCCGTGAACTCTGCGCCTTGAATGCTCATGAGATTTCCTTTCTTCTGCCGATGTCGCTGTTCAGAATCCGTAAAGCACGATCGTCCGGCCTCTCCGGGTCCACCGCCCTCCGCGCGGCCACGACTGCGTGGACCGGCCCTGAAGACGAGGAAGCAGCCCGGGGGCGTAGATCTGAGCCGCGCGGCTGGTCGCGGTCTGAGCGACAGCCGGGGCCGGGGCTCGCGACGGTGCGGCCGCGGCCTGTCCCGCCGCGGAGCCCGCGAAGCGGACGAGCTGCCGGGCCGCTTCGAATTCCCGGTCCTCCGCTGACAGTCCTTCGAGTTCCAGGCCGAGCAGCGAGCCGACCGATGACCCCGCTCTGGCTCCCACGTCACCTCTTCCACCGGCCAGGTCGCCGAGGGCCCGCCCCACCACCGGCAGCGCCTGCTTGGCCGCGGTCCGCAGACCGTCCTTGAGGATGCCGCCGAGGGCGCGGCCGGTATCGGAGCGGATGAAGTTGCCGGTGGCCTGGCCAACCGCACGGAACACATCCCCGAGGAATTGCTCTAGTTCCTGCTCGCTTCCGACCTCGAGCAACTCGGCCGCCAGTTCCATCTCCGGCATCTCGGCGATCGGGCTCTCCAGTTCCGCGGGCACCCCGGAATTGGCAGATTCGCCGTACTCACCGAATTCACCTTCAAATTCGCCGGCTTCCTCGCTCTCCGACCCGGTGCCGGCGAACTGCTCGCCTTCGAATTCGAAGGGTTGATGCTCCAGCTGCGTTCGTCCAATGTCGTGCATCTGTTCCTCCTGGCTCCCCGGCTTGTCGGTGACCGCTGGCTCGCACCGCTGTTGGCGCCGCCATCGAGGTAACGCACGTTTCGTGCCAGGCCCGGTCACGCCGGTAGCCAGGGTCGGAGTTGGCGAGATAAGCGAAGCTTGATTCGGCTTCTGAGGGCCCTGGCGCCAAGGCCGCGAAGGGCCCTTCGGCTCAGCGATAGTCAGCGATAAGCGCTGGGGAGAAGCTGCAACCGGTTGCGGTATTTGGCTACCGTGCGACGGGCCACCTGATGACCCGCGCGCTGCAGACGTTCGCACAATTCGGCATCGGACAGAGGCCGGTTCTCGGTCGCGATGATGTCCCGCAGTTCCGACCGGACGTCGCCGGAAACGTCGAACACCGCGGCGTAGGAGATCACGTTCCGCGACGGCAGCAGGAGGTAGCGTCCGGCGGTCGCACGGCTAACGGTGGAGGCATTCAGCCCAAGGCCGGCGGCAACCTCGGCCCGGGTCAGCCGACCGCCCGGCGCCGCCTCACCGGTGAGCAGATCGGGCCGCTGCCCCGCCACATACTCGGTGATCCGGCGCATGGTCGACCACCGCTCACGCAGCCGGGCCAGGAAGAAGTCGCCCCTCTTGACCAGGTACGCCAGCTTGGCATCGGCCCTGGCCAGCCGCCGGAAGTCCGGGTCCACCCGCAAGACCAGGCGATGTTCTTCCAGCACGTCGACATGACAGGATCCAGTCCGGTCCGCGGGCCTGCTCAGGGCCACGTCCGGCCGGACCGGCACGACCGGCCGGCCCGCGTGGGGCTCGCCGGGAACAGCCGGACGGGGCAGCAGCTCACGGCGGATGAAGGCGCGGGCGTTGGTCACTTCGTCGGCCCGCACGCCGAGCCGGCGGGCGATCGAGGCGGTCGCTCCCCGGGCCAGGGCGTCGAGATGGCCGGCCACCACGGCGCGGGCCACCGGGTGCACGGAACCCGTGACCGCCAGCCGGTCCAGCTGCAGCAACAGGCAGTGACGCAGATCGCGAGCACCTATCCCGGGAGGGCCACTGGCACGAAGGACCCGGACCACCCGTTCCACCGCGGCCACCTGGACTCCAGCGGCGCGGGCCAGCTCCGGTAGGTCATCGACCAGGTATCCCCGCTCGTCCAGGCTGGCCACGACCAAGGCCGCGACGCCGGCCTCGTCCCTGGCCACCACCAGCCGCAGGTCACGCAGCAAAGTCTCCTGCCACGAGGTGCAGGCGGCCGGTCCCGAGCCCTGTGGCTCCCAGCCCGATCGCAGCTTCGCTGACGTCTTCGGCGCGCCGTACTGGCCCCCGCAGTGCGGGCACGGCGGCTCAGCGGGGATCCCGCAGGTACCGCAGGTGCGGGCTTCGTCCTGGATGAGCGCGGGGTTCTGGGCCAATTCGTCGGCGACGGTCTGCTCGAGCTCGGCCCCAGGCAGCGCGAGCAGCTTCACGTAAGCCATCAGCGCCGGTGCCGGCACCATCCCGACTGCTGGCACCTGTTCCAGAGCAGTATTCAACGCCGTCATCGTGCGCCCTCCGTTGCCTAGCGTCTGCTTGACCTCCCCCATACGCAAGGTCCGTGCCAAGCCGAGGGCAGGTCCACCGCCGCGGCGAGCCGGCGGGGGCTCCGGTGGGGGCTAAGGGGCGGTCGGCGGGGGTTGCAGGACGGCTGGGCCGAGCCAGTGGGTGACCCGGAGGGCCAGCTCGATGTCGTCGCGGTGGCCGGCGGCGGGACGGCCCAGACTCTCCTCGGCCCGGCGGATCCGGTACTGCACGGTGTTCTTGTGCAGGACCAGTTGCTCGGCCGTCGCTTTGTAGCTGCCCCCGGTGCGCAGGAACGTCAGCAGGGTGTCGCGCAGCCTTTTGTGATGCTCGTCGTCGGTGGCCAGGCCGGCCAGGGTGGCCAGCACCCAGGCGCGCAGCAGGTCGGGCGAGCCCAGCATCATCGCCACCGGCGCGACCTCGCCGAACGTCACCACCTGGGTCCCAGCCTCGCCCGCGGCCAGCGCTACCGACTGGGCGGCCAGGGCCTGCTGGTGGGTCAGGCGGAACCCGGTGACGCCCCGGGCCGCGTCGCCGAACGCGAAGTGCAGGTCGCCGTCCTCGTCGGCCGCTGCCGCGCCGGCGACGTCGAACCGGTCCCGGATGCCCAGCGCCAGCCAGGCCCAGGCGCTGGATTCGTCGCGCGGGATGAACAGCGGCTCGCCGGGGCCGGCGATCTTCTCGGCCACGTGGCTGGTTGCGTGCTCGAGCCGGGTGATGTTGTCGACGGCGGTCGTCGCCTCCCCCGCCCAGCAGACCAGCCCCACGTGGTACTGGCGCAGCCGGTAGCCGAGGGTGGCCTCGGTCGCGCTCACGCTGACCCGCTCCCCGGCCAGCAGCGCCCGGACCCGCGCGGCCCGGGCGGCGCTGCGCTTGCGTAGCCAGTGTTCCCGCTCGCTGGTGTAGGCGGCGACGACCTCTTCGGAGGTCTGGTCAACGTAGCCCGCGATGATTTTGGTCATGCTCAAGGTGGCCGCGGTGATCAGCTCGGCGTCGCTGGCCTGCCGGGGCAGTTCGGCGAACATCCATTCGGCGAAGCATGTGTGGCCCAGCCGGTAGGACCGGATCAGCGCGGGCAGCGACGTGCCCCGCTGGGCGTGGCGGCGGGCGTATTCCAGCGCGGCCACCGGGGCCTGGACGGTGCTCAGCTCGATCTGGTGCCGCAGCACCTGCAAGCAGGTGCCGATGTTGCTGTGCACGCTGGAGGTGAGCAGGTCGAGCAGGGTCTTGTCGTTACGCAGCTCCGGGATGTCCCGCAGGATCACCTCGTAGACGTTGGCGGACACCGTTGCGACCCGGCGGCTGACCGCCGTCGCGACTCCAGCCACCAGGTCGGTGACCGCGGGGCTCTCGGTGATGGCGGGGCTGTCGGTGTCCACGGACGGATTGTTACTCAAGGTCGGCTGGGATCACAATGTCCCGCTTCTGCACCTTGCCGGTGGCGCCCTTGGGCAGTTCGTCCACCAGCCACAGGTGGCGCGGGTACTTGTAGGCCGCGACCTGGCTCTTGACGTAGGCGCGCAGTTCCTCGGCGCTGGCGGCGGCCCCCGGCTTGAGCGCCACCGCGGCCGCGACCTCCTCCCCGAGCGACGGATGGGGCAGGCCGATCACGGCGGCCTCGGCCACCGCCGGGTGCTCGTAGAGCACCTCCTCGATCTCCCGCGGATAGACGTTGTAACCACCGCGGATGATCAGTTCCTTCTTCCGGTCCACGATGTAGAAGTAGCCGTCGTCGTCCACCCGGGCCAGGTCCCCGGTGTGGAACCAGCCCCCACCCGCCTCCCCTACCCCCTTCAAGACCTCAGCGGTGGCTTCGGGACGCTGCCAGTAGCCCTTCATCACGTTCGGCCCGCTGATCGCGATCTCCCCCACTTCGCCGGAGGGGACCTCCTGGCCCTTGTCGTCGACCAGACGCAGCTGGACGTCCCGGATCGGCGTGCCGATCGAGCCCGGCTTGCGCTCACGGCCGGGGTGGTTGAACGACGCCACCGGCGAGGTCTCGGACAGGCCGTAGCCCTCCAGCACGGGCACGCCGTAGGCGGCCTCGAAGCCGCGCAGCACCTCGACCGGCAGGGCCGCGCCGCCCGAGATGCACATCCGCAGGGCGGACACGTCGTAGTCGGCGCGGTCGGGCCGGTGCAGCAGCGCCACGTACATGGTCGGCACGCCCTCGAACACGGTGACCCCGTGACCGGCCACGATCTGGAGGGCATGCTCGGCGTCGAACCGCGGCAGCAGGGTCAGGCAGGCCCCGGCCGCCACCGCGACGTTGAGCGCCACCGTCTGCCCGAACACGTGGAACAGCGGCAGCCCGCCGAAGATCACGTCGTCGGGGCCGGCCTGGACGATGTCGGTGCAGGACACCTCGGTGTTGCTGATGAGGTTGCCGTGGGTGAGCTCGGCGCCCTTGGGCTGGCCGGTCGTGCCCGAGGTGTAGAGGATCACCGCCGTGTCCTCGTCGGCGGTGTCCGCGACCGGGAAGTACGGGGTGGCCGAGGCCAGCAGATCGGGGAAGGTGACCGGGTCGACCACGATCGCGTCCGCCCCGGCCTGCTCCGCGCCGTCGCGGGCCGGGTCGCCGAACGTGTGCCAGGCGAAGATCAGCCCGGCCCCGGAGTCACCCAGGTAGTAGGCGACCTCCCGGGCCTTGAGCAGCGGGTTCATCGGGACGACCACGCCACCGGCCCGCAGCACCCCGTAGTACACCACCGGGACCTCGGCCACATTCGGCATCATGATGCCGATCCGGTCGCCTTGGGTCAGGCCGCGCTCGCGCAGCAGGCCGGCCACCCGGGCGCTGGCCTCGTCCAGGGCCCGGTAGGTCATGGCGGCGTTGTCCACCCGGACGGCCACCCGGCCGGCGTGGGCCCGGGTGGTCTCGGTCAGGTTCCTGGCCAGGTTCGTCACGGTGCTCGTGCCTCCTCAGGTGAACGCGCCGATGCCGGTGATGGCCCGGCCCACGATGAGCGTCTGCATGGTCTCGGTGCCTTCGAAGGTGTGGATCGCTTCCAGGTCGACCATGTGCCGCATGACCTGGTAGTCGAGCAGGATCCCGTTGCCGCCCAGCATGTCGCGGGCCTCGGCGGTGATGGCGCGGGCCTTGCTGGTGTTGTGCATCTTGGCCAGCCCGGCCACGGTCGGGGTCAGCCGCCCGGCCTCGGCCAGGCGGCCGATCTGCAGGCAGTACAGCTGCATGGCGGTCAGGTCGGCCAGCATCTTCACCAGCCGCTGCTGGATGATCTGGAAGCTGGCCAGCGGCTCACCGAACTGGCGCCGCTGCTTTGTGTAGCGCAGGGCCGCGTCGTAGGCGGCGGTGGCGTGGCCCAGCGCCCCCCAGGCGCAGGTGCTCCGGGTGGTGGCCAGGACCCGGCTGGTGTCCTTGAACGAGCGCGCCCCCGGCAGCCGGTTCGCGGCCGGCACTCGCACGTTGTCCAGGGTGATCTCGGCCTGCCAGACCGAGCGCAGCGACACCTTGCCCTCGATGACCTCAGCCTGGTAGCCCGGCGTGCCCTTCTCCACCACGAAGGCGTTGACCTGGCCGTCCTCGGTGTTGCGGGCCCACACGACGACCAGGTCGGCCACGCTGCCCAGGCCGATCCACCGTTTGCGCCCGTTCAGCACCCAGTGCCCACCCGCCTCCTCCGCCCCCTTCTCTGGGCGGGCTGAGGTCTCCAGCGCGACCGAGTCCGAGCCGTGCTCCGGTTCGGTCAGCGCGAAGGCTCCCAGCTTGGTCATCGTGGCCATGTCCGGCAGCCAGCGGGCCTTCTGCTCCTCGGAGCCGCACATGGCGATCGAGGTCATGGCCAGGCCCGCGTGCACGCCGAGGAACACCCCGAGGCTGCCGTCGCCCCGGTGCAGCTCCATGGTGACCAGCCCGCAGGCCATCGGGCTCATCCCGGCGCACCCGTAGCCCTGGATGTCCTCCCCCACGATGCCGAGCTCGGGCAGCCGCCGGACCAGCGGCCAGCAGATCTCGGCCCGTTCCCAGTACGGGCCGACGACCGGCACGACCTCCTCGTCGACGAACCGGCGGACGGTGATGAAGTGCTGCCACTGCTCGTCGGTGAACTGCTCGCGGACGGAGAAGAAGTCCGTCCCGAGGGCTTCGCCGAGCTGGGTGGCCGGGTGCGTGCTCGTCACCTGGGTCATGGCTGGCTCTCCTCCGGCGCCGGTTCGGCATCCAGGAACGCCTCGACCGTGGCGGCCAGGCGTCCGGCGTCAGCGGCCAGCTCGAGGTGGCCGCCGCGATAGATATGCAGTTCACTGCGCGGGATCAGGCCCTTCATGATCCGCGCGTTGATCAGCGGGATGATCGGGTCGTCGTCACCGGCCATGATCAGGGTGGGCGGGCGCAGCCTCGGCAGGCACGGCAGGCTGGTCCAGCCGAACGTGGCCATCAGCTGGTAGTAGTAGCCCTGGACCGGGCCCAGCCGGGTGGTGGCGTGGAGCAGGTCACGGGCCACGTGCGGGTCGGTCCGGGCGCTGCCCCCGTACAGCTCGGCGGCGACCCGGGCCGCGTAGCCCGGGTCCCGGTGGCGTCGCGGCGTGAGCATGCGCAGCAGGACACCAGGGCGGGCCGGGACCATCAGCGCGCCCGGCCCGGTCGCGACCAGCACCAGTCGGCGGACCCGGGCCGGCCGGCTCAGGGCGAACTGCTGCGCGAGCCCGCCACCCCAGGAGATGCCGAGGACGTCAGCTTGGGCGTAGCCGAGCTCGTCGAGCAGCCCCGCCAGCAGGTTCGGCAGGGTGAACAGGTGGTAGGGCACAACCGGGGCCGGCGAGCCGCCGATGCCGGGCAGGTCGAACCGGACGACGGGGCGCCGCGGATCCAGCGCGTCCACGAACGGCTGGAACAGCTCCAGGCTCACCCCGATGCCGTTGCACAGCAGCAGCGGCGTCCAGCCGGGAGCGCCCGCCCGCACCGAGACGCGCAGGGAGCGGCCGCCGACGGTCATGATCCGCATCCGCTCGGGTGAGGACTGATCAGCGGTCATAGACGTAGGTTCCTGGCGCGTCGGAGAGCGGCACCAGTCCGCCGCCGCCGAGTTCGGCGGGGGCGGCTTTCTTCTTCCCCCCGCGCTCGGTCAGCCAGCCGGTGTAGTCCGGCCACCAGGAGCCGTGGCCGGTCTCGGCCTGGTGCAGCCACTCCTGCGGATCGTCGGGGCACTGATCGGACCGCTGGTAGCGGGCCTTCTCGTTGCCGGGCGGGTTGACCATCGCGGCGATGTGCCCGCTGGTCGACAGCAGGAAGCGCGTCGATCCGCCCAGCAGCTGGGTGGACCGGTAACAGCTCTGCCAGGGGCAGATGTGGTCGGTGATCCCGGCCACGACGTAGCTGTCGCGGTCGACCGCGGTCAGGTCCACCGGGGAGCCGAGCATGGTCGCGGCACCCGGGCTGACCAGCAAGTTGCCCGCGCCCAGGTCGAGGAAGTCCCGGTGCAGGCCCGCGGTCATGCGGGTGGTGTCCGCGTTCCAGAACAGGATGTCGAACGCGGGGGGCTTGCGTCCCAGCAGGTAGTTGTTGACCCAGTAGTTCCAGATCAGGTCGTTTGGCCGCAGCCAGGCGAACACCTCGGCCAGCGTCCGGCCGTCCAGGTAGCCGCGGGCCCGGGATGCGGCCGCGGCCACGCGCACGGTCCGCTCGTCGATGACCGCGCTGGCCAGCCCGGCGTGAGCCTGGTCGAGCACGGTGACCAGCAGGGTCAAGGTAGCGATCCGGTCCTGCTGGCCGATGTGCTGCAGGTGGGCGGCCACCATGGCCGCGATGATGCCGCCGGAGCAGGTCCCGGCCAGGGCGGTCGCCTTACTGCCGGTGATGCGCTCGGTCGCGTCCATGGCGTCCAGGACGGCCTGCCCGTAGGTGTCCAGGTCCCAGGCCGCGTGCCGTGCGTCCGGGTTCCGCCAGGAGATCATGAACACCTGCAGGCCCTGGCTGACCAGGTACTCCGCCATGCTCCGGCCCGGGGCCAGGTCCAGCACATAGAACTTGTTGATCACCGGCGGGACGATCAGCAGCGGGACCTGCCGGACCGTGGCCGTGGCCGGCTGGTACTGGATCAGCTCGAACACCGGGGTGCGCAGGATCACCGACCCGGGGGTGGTGGCCAGGTCCACCCCGACTTCGAACGCGTCCGGCTCGACCATGGACGGCACCCGCGGCGGCTCGGCCATGTCGGCCAGGAAGTGCCGCAGGCCGGCCAGGGCGCTGCCGCCGCCGGTGTCCACCGCGGCCTTGATCGCGGCCGGGTTCAGCAGCGGGTTGTTGCTGGGCGCCATGGCGTCGACCAGGTTGGTCAGCGCGAAGCCGACCCGTTCGGCGTCGGCCCCCTCCAGCCCGGCCTCGGCCACCACCCCGGCCACGCTCTCGGCCGCGGCCAGGTAGGCCTGCATGGCCCGGCGCAGCACCGGGTTACCGGTCCAGGCTGGGTCGTTGAATCGCCGGTCCCGCCGGGACGGCTGCAGCTCGGATCGGCCCGCGGCGATCTGGACCAGATCCCCCGCCAGCCGTCCACCGCGCCGGGCGACCAGCCGCGGCCGGGCCGCCAGGGCCGCGGCCAGCCGCAGCCCGGAGCCACCCGGGTTCATCCGGCGCAGCAGGCTGGTGGCCGCGTCGGACAACAGCAGATCCAGCGGGGCCGCTACGGCGTCGTTGGCGGCTCCGTCCGGGTCGGACCTGGTCGTGTCAGAGTCGGCGCTCATTATCAGCTGAGCCTAGGCCGGGGGTGGTGAGCTTCCATTGTCCGCTCGATACGAACCCAAAGCCAGCTCTGGGTCTGCGGGCACAGCCATGGATGCGCGGTCATGGGCCTGGTGTCCCCCATACTTGGAGCATGGCGGATGAGCCGGGTCCCGAGCGGGAGCAGACAGGCCTGGGTGGCTATATCCGGCTGCAGCGGCAGCTGGCCGACCTGTCCCTGCGTCAGCTGGCCGACCTGACCAAGGTGTCCAACGCCTACCTGAGCCAGGTCGAACGGGGGCTGCACCAGCCGTCGCTGCGGGTGCTGCGGTCCATCGCCGACGCACTCAACCTGTCCGCCGACACCCTGCTGGTCAAGGCGGGCATGCCCGCCGGCAAGCCCGGCCGGGACGCGGCGGCTGAGGCCGAGTTCACCACCGAGGCCGCCATCCGTAACGACCCCGACCTCGGCCCGGAAGAACGCGAGACTCTGCTCCGGGTGTACCGCAGCCTCCGCCGGTCCCCCCGCTAGCCTGCGGCCAGGCGACGGCGACGTAGCTGCGGATGCCCCACCTGAGTTAGCGGTCGTTAACTTCGTGGACCCGCGCTCGGCCCACGGGCGCGGTCAGGGCGGCCCAGGCCATCCGCTGCAGCAGGCCGGCCATGGCCTCGCGGTCGAGCAGGGCGCTGTGCGGGGTGGAGTTGATCAGGCCGAACACCGCGTGCGCGGCCGCCCGGGCGGTGGCCTCATCGGTCTCGGGCACCACCTCGGTGATGACGTCGACCCAGATCTCCACGTACCGGCGCTGCAGCCGGCGGACCCGGTCCCGGTCGGGCCGGGCCAGATTGGCCAGGTTGCGCTCCTGCACGGTGATCAGAGCGGGCTCGCCCAGGGCGAACTCAATGTGCCAGCTGATCAGGGCCCGCAGCTGAGCACCGGGCCCGGCGGCGTCGGCGGTGCGCCGCCGGCCCTCGCTGACCAGGCGTTCGCTGATGCCGACGAGCATGTCGGTCAGCATCGCGTCCTTGCTCGGAAAGTGCCGGTACAGGCCGGGCCCGGAGATGCCGACTGCCTTGCCCAGGTCATCCATTGACACGCCGTGGAAGCCGTGCCGCGCGAACAACTCGGCGGCCACGGCCAGGATCTGCTCCCGCCGGGTGGCGGCCGGGCGGGTGTCTGCGGTCATGGGCCCATAGTAGACAAGTGTGTTAACGATCGTTAACGTTAGGCTGGTGGCGACTGATCCAGCCAGCGAGGCGTTCAAGCGCAACACGGCCGCGCACGAAGCGCTGGCCGCCGAGCTGCGCGACCGGCTGGCCACCGCGCGCGAGGGCGGCCCGGAGCGGGCCCGGCAGCGGCACACCGACCGTGGCAAGCTGCTTCCCCGCGACCGGGTGGACACGCTGACCGACGCGGGCTCCCCGTTCCTGGAGCTGTCGCCGCTGGCCGCGGATGGCCTGTACGACGGGGACGCGCCCGCGGCCGGGATCATCACCGGGGTGGGCCGGGTGTCCGGCCGGGAGTGCGTGATCGTGGCCAACGACGCCACGGTCAAGGGCGGCACCTACTACCCGATGACGGTCAAGAAGCACCTGCGCGCCCAGGAGGTCGCGCTGGACAACCACCTGCCCTGCATCTACCTGGTCGACTCGGGCGGCGCGTTCCTGCCCCGCCAGGACGACGTGTTCCCGGACCGGGAGCACTTCGGCCGGATCTTCCGCAACCAGGCCACCATGTCGGCCCGCGGGATCGCCCAGATCGCGGCGGTGCTCGGGTCCTGCACGGCCGGCGGCGCCTACGTGCCGGCCATGAGCGACGAAGCGGTCATCGTCCGGAACCAGGGCACGATCTTCCTGGGCGGCCCGCCCCTGGTCAAGGCGGCCACCGGCGAGGTGGTCACGGCCGAGGAGCTGGGCGGCGGCGACCTGCACAGCCGGGTGTCCGGGGTGACCGACCATCTGGCCGAGGACGACACCGACGCCCTGCGCATCGTCCGCTCGATCGTGGCCACCCTGGGCCCGCGGGCGCCCCGCCCGTGGGACGTGAGCCCCACCGAAGAACCGGCCGTGGATCCTTTCCAGCTGTACGGGGTGGTCCCGGCCGATCTGCGTACCCCCTACGACGTGCGCGAGGTCATCACCCGGATCGTCGACGGCAGCCGGTTCGCGGAGTTCAAGGCGTCCTACGGCCCGACCCTGGTCACCGGGTTCGCGAAGGTCCACGGCCACCCGGCCGGGATCATCGCCAACAACGGCATCTTGTTCAGCGAGTCCGCTCTCAAGGGCGCCCACTTCATCGAGCTGTGCGACCAGCGGAAGATCCCGCTGATCTTCCTGCAGAACATCACCGGGTTCATGGTCGGCCAGCAGTACGAGGCGGGCGGCATCGCCAAGCACGGGGCCAAGATGGTCACCGCGGTGTCCTGTGCCCGGGTGCCCAAGCTGACCGTGATCATCGGCGGCTCGTTCGGGGCCGGCAACTACGCCATGTGCGGCCGGGCCTACTCCCCCCGCTTCCTGTGGATGTGGCCGAACGCCAGGATCTCGGTCATGGGCGGCGACCAGGCGGCCAGCGTGCTGGCCACCGTCCGCCGCGACCAGCTGGAGGCCCGCAGCGAAGAATGGCCCGACCAGGCCGAGGAGGAGTTCAAGCAGCCGATCCGCGAGCAGTACGAGCACCAGGGCAACCCGTACTACTCGACGGCCCGGCTGTGGGACGACGGGATCATCGACCCGCTCGACACCCGGCGCGTGCTGGGGCTGGCCCTGTCGGCCGCGGCCAACGCGCCGCTGGACGACGTCCGCTACGGCGTGTTCCGGATGTGAGGCCCCAATGAGCAGCACAGTGACCAGCCACCAGATAAAGCAAACCCAGATAAAGCAAACACTGTTCAGCCGGGTCCTGGTGGCCAACCGGGGCGAGATCGCGGTCCGGGTCATCGGCACGCTGCGCCGCCTCGGCATCGGCAGCGTCGCGGTGTACAGCGACGCCGACGCCGGGGCCCGGCACGTCCGGGAGGCCGGCGAAGCGATCCGGATCGGCCCGGCGGCCGCGGCCGATAGTTATCTGAATATCGAAAATGTCGTGCGCGCGGCGGTCCAGACCGGCGCGGAGGCCATCCACCCGGGGTACGGATTCCTGTCCGAGAACGCGGCCTTCGCCCGCGCCTGCGCCGACGCGGGGCTGGTGTTCATCGGGCCGCCGGCCGCCGCCATCGAAGCCATGGGGGACAAGATCGCGGCCAAGGCCCGGGTGGCCGCGGCCGGGGTGCCGGTGGTGCCAGGGGCGGGTGCGCCCGGGATGTCCGACACCGAGCTGATCGAGGCCCTGGACGGGTTCCGTTACCCGCTGCTGATCAAGCCGTCCGCAGGCGGCGGCGGCAAGGGCATGCACCTGGTGGAGGCCGCGGACGCCCTGCCGGCCGCGCTGCAGGCGGCCCGGCGCGAGTCCCGGTCGGCCTTCGGCGATGACACGCTGCTGGTCGAGCGGTTCATCGAGCGGCCGCGCCACATCGAGATCCAGGTGCTGGCCGACACGGCCGGGACCACCCTGCACCTGGGCGAGCGCGAGTGCAGCCTGCAACGGCGGCACCAGAAGATCATCGAGGAGGCGCCCTCGCCCCTGCTGGACCCGGCCCGGCGCGAGGCCATGGGGGCCGCCGCCGTCGACGCGGCCCGCAGCGTCGGCTACACGGGCGCGGGCACGGTCGAGTTCATCGTCTCCGGTGCGGACCCGGACGAGTTCTTCTTCATGGAGATGAACACCCGGCTTCAGGTCGAGCACCCGGTCACCGAGCTGATCACCGGCCTGGACCTGGTGGAGTGGCAGGTACGGGTAGCGGCCGGGCAGCCACTGCCGTTCGGCCCGGACGGGATCCGGCTGGACGGCCACGCCATGGAAGCCCGCGTCTACGCCGAAGACCCGGCCCGCGGCTTCCTGCCCACCGGGGGCACGGTGCTGGTCACCCGCGACCCCACCGGACCGGGGGTCCGGGTCGACTCCGGGCTGTCGGCCGGCACCGACGTGGGCAGTGCCTACGACCCGATGCTGGCCAAGGTGATCGCCTGGGGGCCGGACCGGGCCACGGCCCGGGCCCGATTGGACCGCGCGCTAGCCGACACCGTGCTGCTCGGCGTGACCACCAACGTCACGTTCCTGCGGGCCCTGCTGGCCGACCCGGACGTGGCCGCGGGACGGCTGGACACCGGGCTGGCCGAGCGGCTGGCCTTCGAGCCGGCCGCGCCGCCGGACGAGGTGCTGGCCGCGGCGGCCCTGGACCGGCTGCTGGCCGCCGAGCCGTCCGGGCCGGTCACCGACCCGTGGGACGTGCCCGACGGCTGGCGGATCGGGGCCCCCGCCTGGACCCGGTTGCAAGTCGAGCACGGGCCGGGCACGGTGACGCAGGTGCAGGTGCGCGGGCTGGCTTCGGCCGGAGCCGAGGTGGTGATCGGCGACGCGGACCCGGTCCCGGCCCGGGCCCGGGCCGATGCGGGGGCCGTGACCGTGACCTTCGATAAAAAGATGAAGCGATATGCGATCGGCCGGGGCGCCGGCGCGGACGGCGACGACGGGACCCTCTGGCTGGGCCGCGACGGGCAGACCTGGGCCCTGACCGTCCGGCGCCCGGTCACGGCCCGGACCGGAGCCGGAGCCGCCGCTGGCCTGGCCGATGGCGTGGTCCGCGCGCCCATGCCGGGCACGGTGGTGGCCGCGCTGGCCGAGGCCGGCCAGCAGGTGAGCGCCGGGCAGCCGCTGGTCATTGTGGAGGCCATGAAGATGGAGCACACCGTGACCGCGCCCGCCGACGGCGTGGTGGCCGAACTCACCGTCAAGCCCGGCCAGCCGGTCCGCATGGACGAGACCCTGGCCGTCATCCAGCCCGAGGAGCAACGATGATCGACAACCGCTTGGATGAGGAGCACGAGGCGCTGCGCAAGACGGTCGAGGAGTTCGCCCGTGACCAGGTGGCCCCGGTCATCGGCGACCTTTACGAGCGCGCGGAGTTCCCGTACGAGATTGTGACCCAGATGGGCCGGATGGGGCTGTTCGGCCTGCCGGTGGCCGAGGAGTACGGCGGGATGGGCGGGGACTATTTCGCCCTCTGCCTGGCCCTGGAGGAACTGGCCCGGGTCGACTCGTCGGTGGCCATCACGGTCGAGGCCGGGGTGTCGCTGGGCATCATGCCGATCTACCGCTACGGCACCGAAGAGCAGAAGCAGCACTGGCTGCCCCGGCTGTGCTCGGGCGAACTGCTCGGCGCGTTCGGCCTGACCGAGCCGGGCGGCGGGTCCGACGTGGCCGGGGCCATGCGGACCAGGGCCCGGCTCGAGGACGGCAGCTGGGTGATCGACGGGACCAAGGCGTTCATCACCAACTCCGGCACGTCGATCACGGGGGTGGTCGGGGTGGCCGCGGTCACCGGCACCCGCGAGAACGGCAAGCCGGAGATCTCCACGATCCTGGTGCCGTCGGGCACAGCGGGCTTCACCGTGTCCAAGAAGTACTCCAAGGTCGGCTGGTCGGCCTCGGACACCCGCGAACTGTCCTTCGACGGCTGCCGGGTCCCCGAGGCCAACCTGCTCGGCCAGCGCGGCCGCGGCTACGCCCAGTTCCTGGCCACCCTGGACGAGGGCCGGGTCGCCATCGCGGCTCTGTCGGTCGGCCTGGCCCAGGGCTGCGTCGACGAGTCCGTCCGCTACTCCCGCGACCGGGACGCGTTCGGCGGCCCGATCGGCCGGTTCCAGGGCCTGCAGTTCAAGATCGCCGACATGGAGGCCCGCGCCCACGTGGCCCGGCTGGCCTACTACGACGCCGCGGCCCGGATGCTGGCCGGCCAGCCGTTCAAGAAGGAAGCGGCCATCGCCAAGCTGACCGCCTCCAACGCCGCCATGGACAACGCCCGCGACGCGACCCAGATCTTCGGTGGCTACGGCTTCATGAACGAATACCCGGTCGGCCGCTTCTACCGCGACGCCAAGATCCTGGAGATCGGCGAGGGCACCTCGGAGGTCCAGCGCCTGCTCATCGCCCGCGAACTGGGCCTGCCGACCTGACCGGGCCGGGCTGACGGGATCGGGCTCAGGGCTTGAGCGGGATCCTGGGGATCCCGCCGCCGTCGACGTGCAGGAGCTCGCCGGTCACGTAGGGGGCTGACTCCAGGTACAGCACGGCGCCCACCACATCACTGACCTGGCCGAGGCGACCCGCTGGCGGGAGACGATCGGCCGTGCCGGTGCCGTTCGCCGCCGGGTGCATCGATGTCTCGGTCACGCCCGGCGCGACCGCGTTGACCCGAATGCCGCGGGACGCGTACTCGATGGCCAGAGACCGGGCCGCCGCGGCCAGGCCGCCCTTGGTCAGCGCGGCCAGCACCGCCGGGATGCCGGGTTCGGGGCGGTCAGCGATGCTGGCGCTGATGTTGACCACGTGCCCGTGCCCGCGGCGCAGCATTTCGGTGATGGCCAGCTGGGTCAGCCGGAAGAAGCCAGCCAGGTTGACCCCGGTGACCAGGGCGAAGTCGGCCGCCGTGTAGTCGGTGAACGGCTTGGACACGTACACCCCGGCGTTGTTGACCAGCGTGTCGACCTGGCCGAAGTGCTCCAGCGCGGTGGCGATGAGCCGTTCGGCGGTGGCGGGCTCGGAGATGTCGCCTTCGACGGTGACCAGGTTCGGGTCCGCCGATGGCTTGATCGTGCGGGCGCTGGCCAGCACGGCCCAGCCCCGCTGCCGGTAGCCCTGGACAAGGCCGGCCCCGATGCCCCGCGAGCCACCGGTGATGATGGCGACCGGCGGCCGATCCTCACTCACGGTCCCTCACTCACGATCCCTCGCTCACGGCTCAGCCCTGGGGGACGAACTGCTGGCCGCCGTCGATGTCGTAGGTGGCGCCGGTCAGAGCGGTGTTGATCATGATGTGCACGGCTAGCGCGGCCACGTCCTCCGGCTCGACCACGCGCCGGATGGGCAGGGTGGCGCGGAGCTCCTCGCGGCGGCGCTCCAGGTCGTCGCCGAGCAGGGTCGCGGAAAGCGGCGTGTCGACGAACCCGGCTGCGATGAGGTTGGCCCGGATCGGCGCCAGCTCGACCGCGAGGTTGGCGGTCAGCGTGGGCATTCCGGTGGTGGCGGCGCCGATAAGGGCCTGGCCCGGGCCGGGCCGACGGCCTCCGGTGCCGCCGATAAACAGCAGCGTTCCCCCCGGCCGGACCCGGCCGATGGCGTGCTGGGCCAGGGACACGGGCAGCCAGATGTGCCGGTTGAAGTCCTCGACCGCCCGCGCGTGGTCCAACTCGGCCAGCGGCGCGTAGTAGGGGCCCCCGCCGGTGAGCATGAGCTGGTCAATCGTTGGCGGCAGCCCGTCAAAGAACCGGCTGAGCGCGGCTGGGTCGGTGGCGTCGAAGGCGACGGTGTCCCGGGCGCCCACGTCGGCCGCGGCCCGCTTCAGCCGTTCCGGATCACGGCCGGTGAGGATGACGTCAGCACCCTCGGTCCGGGCCCGGCGCGCGGTCTCCAGCCCCATCCCGGAACTTCCGCCGATCACGACCACGACTTGCCCCTGAAGCTCTCCCATGGCTTCTATGGTCGCGCGGAAGCCAGCCGGTCGCGCCCGGGGAGCACCCTGGTCAGTCCACCCGCTGTCCCTGGCCCGGGGATCCCGGTGGCCGGTCCTGTTGAGCGGCGGGGTTCGGGCGGACCGGGCTGGCAGCGTCCGAACGGGCCGTCAAGCGGAGGCCTTCGGACGAACCGGGCTGGCCGGTTTGGCCGGGCCTCACGGCCGGCTTGGTGGCCTGCTGCCGGGTGCGCCTGGGTCGTTTGGGTGCGGCGTCAGCTCTTCGATCTGGTCTGTCCGCCAGATCCGCAGGGGCATCGAGGCCAGGACGCGTTCGAGTTCGGCCCGGTCGGCCGCGGCGAACAGCCCGAGCGTCCGCCACTCACCGGGAGCCAGCGGAGGGCGCCACAACCGGAGGACGTAACCCTGCGCGGCGAGTTCGCGGGTGTGCGCAGCCTCCCGGGCCCGCACGTCGTCCACGGCCGAGGCCGGTGTCCCGTCGGGGACGTGGGTGGTCATGGTGACCAGGAATTCCTGGGCCGGGGGCCGCGAGCTTGAGCTGTCTGCCACAGTGCACAGCTAAGCACCCTCCCACTCCGGTCGCGCCGGGGAAGGACCCTGGGCCCGGACCCGGGCGCTCCCTGGCCTGCCTGGTCAGGTCAGCTGGTCGCGGATGGCGTTGGTGTCGATCAGGGACCACACCTGCTCGATGCGGCGGTCCCGGAAGCGGTAGAAGACGTGCTCGGCGAACTGGACGCGGCGGCCGGGCGGGGGGATGCCGGCGAACTCGCGGGCCGGGGTGCAGTCGAACCAGAGCCGGGCGGCAATGGTGTCGTTGCTGGAGACCAGCTGGTCGATGGTGTACTTCAGGTCCGGGATCGCGCGGACGTCGTCGGCGATCATGTCCGCGTACTGCTGCCTGCTCATCAGCCGGTCATTGTGGATCACCTCGTCGTGCACGAACTGATCCAGGTCGGCCAGGCGGCGTTCGTTGAGAGCGTCGAGGTAGGCGAGATAGGCCTGTTCGAGGACGCTGGTGTCGAACGCCGGCGGCTCAGCGTCCGCAGTGCTCACTGGTTCTGCCCTCTCTCGCTGTCTCGGCCAGCACCTTCGCCCAGGTGTGGACCTGGCTGGCGGTGGCCGTGAGCCTGTTCGTGTTCGCTGGGCTCTTCCGCCGCGGCGGGCACGTGCTGAAGGACTGGTGATGCCGGGCGGACATCACTTCGAAATATGCAGGTCATACCATGATCTCCGCACGTTAAGCGCAGCGTAAAGGAGCACGGATTGACCGTAACCCGGGGTAGCCGGCTGACCATTATCGGCGGCGGGGTCATGGGCCTGATGACCGCGTACTACGCCGCGCCGCTGGCCAGCTCGGTCACCGTGCTGGACAAGTCGCGGGTCGGTGATCCGGGCACGGCCTCGTTCGGGCTGACCCGGTCGGTGCGCAACGACTACCTCGACCCGCAGTACTCGCGGCTGGCCTTCGAGGCCCGGCGGCTCTGGCTGGACCTGCAGGAACGCGCGGGCCAGCGGCTGCTGGTCGACTGTGGCTGCCTGAACCTGGCCAAGGCCAGCGTGACCCCCGACATTCCGGCCAGCTACGCCGCGCGGAGCTTCGCGGTGCTGGAGGACCTGCAGCTGCGCCGGGAGGCCCTGGCAGGCCCCGAACTGGCCGGGCGGTTCCCGCAGTTCGCCGCGGACAGCGGCTGGCTCGACGTGGACGCCGGGTTCGCCGACGTGGCCGCGGTGACGGCCCTGCTCCGCTCGGTGGTGCCGGCCCTGGGGGCCGACATCCGCGAGGAGACGCAGATCCGGGCGATCACCCGGTCCGGCGACGGCTGGCTGGTCCAGACCGACCGCGGGCCGGTGGAATCGGAAGTCCTGGTCATCACCGCCGGTCTGGGCACCAACGACCTGCTGGAGCTGATCAATGGCTGCCCGGTCCGTTTCCCGCTCAGCCCGGACCGGCCCATGCAGTCCAAGTACTTGATCCCCGGGTCCGGCGACCGCCACCTGTACACCGAGGACGTCCTGCCGGTGTTCGCCTACCTGGACGTCGGCATCTACGGCCACCCGCTGTATGCGGGGAAGACGCCCGGGGTGAAGATCGGCTTCTACCATCCGCCGGACGCGACCCCCGTGGCTTCGAATATAAATTCCGTTGAGGACTTCGTGGCCGAGTGCATGCCCGGCCTGCGCGGGGCCGAGACCGTGGACGTGGCCGAAGCCAGCGGTGTCGACACCTGCTTCTACGACCTGGTCGGCGACGACGAGTTCATCCTCGGCCCGCTGCCGGGCGCCGACGGCGCCGTCGGCGGCGCGTTCGTCGGGGTGGGCTGGCGCGGCACCGGCTACAAGTTCGCGCCGTGGGTGGGCCGGGTGCTGGCTCAGCTCGCGGTGCAGCAGGGCACCGTGTACGACATCAGCCGCTTTACGCCGGGCCGGTTCGCACCCGGCCAGCAGAACGGCCTTCACTCAGGCGTTCAGGCAGGCGTTCAGACAGGAGGGACGGCGGCATGACCGCAGGGCAGAGTATCGAGCAGCGGCTCGCAGCGGGTGTGGTGCTCGGAGCCGAAGGCTATGTCTTCGAGCTGGAGCGCCGCGGCTACATCAAGGCGGGCCCGTACGTGCCCGAGGTCGTGCTCGACTTCCCCGACGCCGTGCGCGAGCTGCACCGGGAGTTCCTGCGGGCCGGGGCGGACGTGATGGTCGCGCTGACCTACTACGCGCAC
>DATDIH010000079.1:0-8131 GCA_036521155.1 Streptosporangiaceae bacterium | reverse complement strand
CATCGGCGCGATCACCTCGCCGCTGGGCAAGCTGCAGCGCACCGTCTCGCAGTGCGTCGCCGGCGACATCTGCGCCGTGGCCAAGCTCAGCACCGCCGAGACCGGGGACACGCTGTCGGACAAGGACCGGCCCCTGCTGATGGAGTCCTGGGACATGCCCGACCCGCTGCTGCCGGTGGCGATCGTGGCCAAGTCCAAGGCCGACGAGGACAAGATGGTGCAGGCCCTGGTCCGGCTGGTGGCCGAGGACCCGACCCTCCGCCTCGAGAACAACGCCGAGACGCGCCAGCTGGTGCTGTGGTGCATGGGCGAGGCCCACGCCGACCTGCTGCTTGACCGGCTGAACACCCGCTACAGCGTCGGGGTGGAGACCGTCCCGCTGCGGGTCCAGCTCCGTGAGACCTTCGGCGGCAAGGTGCAGGGACTGGGCCGGAACGTCAAGCAGTCCGGCGGCCACGGCGAGTACGGCATCTGTCACGTCGAGGTGGAGCCGCTTACTTCCGGCGAGGGCTTCCAGTTCGTCGACAAGATCGTCGGCGGCGTAGTACCGCGTCAGTTCATCCCCTCGGTTGAAAAAGGCCTCCGCTCGCAGATGGAGCAGGGCGTGCTGGCCGGCTACCCGGTCGTCGACATCCGCTGCACCCTGTACGACGGCAAGGCGCACTCAGTGGACTCCTCGGACATGGCCTTCCAGAAAGCCGGCCGGGCCGCGCTGCGCGACGCCGCCGACAAGGCTCCGGTGCTGCTGCTGGAGCCGGTGGACGAGGTGTCGGTGCTGGTCGCCGACGACTACGTCGGCGCGGTCATGTCCGACCTGTCCTCGCGGCGCGGCCGGGTGCTGGGCACCGAGCCGGTGCCGGGCGGCCGGACGCTGGTCAAGGCCGAGATCCCCGAGCTGGAGATCACCCGCTACGCCATTGACCTGCGCTCGATGTCGCACGGCACGGGCTCGTTCAGCCGCTCCTACCTCCGCCACGAGCCCCTCCCGTCCCACCTGGCCGACAAGGTCGCGGAGGAGTCCAAGGTCGGCTGACCCAGCCCTCATGGATGTCCCGTTGGTAACACCCCAGTGTGACCAACGGGACATCCATAGCCGGTCACGGCTCGGGCGGGCCGCGTCTTGCTGTTATCAGCTTGGCGGGCCGGCTACGCGGGCCAGGCGGCGGCCAGGAGGTCGCGGGTGTCGGCCAGGAGCTGGGGCAGCACCTTGGTGCCGCCGATGACGGGCATGAAGTTGGCGTCGCCGCCCCAGCGGGGGACCACGTGCTGGTGCAGGTGACCCGCGATGCCCGCGCCGGCCACGCCGCCCATGTTCATGCCGATGTTGAAGCCCTGCGCGCCCGACGCCTCGCGCAGCGCCGTCATGGCCCGCTTGGTGAAGTCGGCCAGCTCGGCCGTCTCCTTGTCGTCCAGCTCGGTGTAGTCGGCCACGTGCCGGTACGGGACCACCATCAGATGACCGCTGTTATAGGGATACAAATTGAGCACCGCGTAGACCAGCACGCCGCGGGCGGCGATCAGCGCCTCGCTGTCGGGGAGCCGGGGCAGCCGGTCGAACGGGCACTCGTCCGTCTCGCCCGGCTTGCCCTCGCCCTTGATGTAGGCCATCCGGTGCGGCATCCAGAGGCGCTGGAAGCCATCCGGCGTGCCCGCGCCGTCCTGGTGCTCGACTTCGTCCGGCACCGCCGTCAGACCTGTATCCGACGGTCCACCGCCGACACGATCTCCGCGATCGCCTCGGATACCGGCACGCCGTTGCGCTGCTCGCCGCTGCGGTACCGGAAGGAGACCGCGCCCTTGGACACGTCGTCGTCCCCGGCCAGCAGCATGAACGGGACCTTCTGCTTCTGCGCGGTCCTGATCTTCTTCTGCATCCGGTCGTCGGCCGTGTCCACCTCGACCCGGATGCCGCGCTCGCGCAGCTGGGCGGCCACGCCCTCCAGGTAGGAAGCGTGCGCGTCGGCGATCGGGATGCCGACCACCTGGACCGGCGCCAGCCACGGCGGGAACGCGCCCGCGTAGTGCTCGACCAGGATGCCGAGGAACCGCTCGATGGACCCGAACAGGGCCCGGTGGATCATGATCGGCTGCTGCCGGCTGCCGTCCGCGGCCTGGTACTCCAGGCCGAACCGCTTGGGCAGGTTGTAGTCGACCTGGATGGTCGACAGCTGCCAGGTCCGGCCGATCGCGTCCCTGACCTGGACCGAGATCTTCGGCCCGTAGAACGCGGCGCCGCCGGGGTCGGCCACCAGCTCCAGCCCGGACGCCAGCGCCGCCTGGCGCAGTTCCCCGGTGGCCTGCTCCCAGTCCTCGGGGCTGCCGACCCACTTGTCCTTGACGTCGTCGCGGGTGGACAGCTCCAGGTAGAAATCGTTCAGGCCGTAGTCACGCAGCAGATCCAGAACAAAGGTCAGCAGCTTGCGCAGCTGCTCGCCCGCCTGCTCACGAGTGCAGAAGATGTGGGCGTCGTCCATGGTCAGCCCGCGCACCCGGGTCAGGCCGTGCACCACGCCGGACTTCTCGTACCGGTAGACGGTGCCGAACTCGAATAGCCGGAGCGGCAGCTCCCGGTAGGACCGCCCGCGCGAGGAGTAGATGAGCACGTGCATCGGGCAGTTCATCGGCTTCATGTAGTACCGGGCGCCGTCCAGTTCCATGGGCGGGAACATGCTCTCGGCGTAGAAGCCGAGGTGCCCGGAGGTCTGGAACAGCTCTTCCTTGGTCAGGTGCGGGGTGTTGACGTACTGGTAACCCGCTTCCTCATGGCGGCGGCGGGCGTAGTCCTCCATCACCCGGCGGATGATCGCGCCCTTGGGGTGGAAGACCGGCAGCCCGGAGCCGATCTCGGTCGGGAAGGAGAACAGGTCCAGCTCCGCGCCCAGCCGCCGGTGATCGCGGCGCTCCGCCTCGGCGAGCAGCTTCAGGTAATCGTCCTGCGCCTCGCGCGACTCCCAGGCGGTGCCGTAGATCCGCTGCAGCTGCGGGTTCTTCTCACTGCCCCGCCAGTACGCGCCGCTGGACCGCATCACCTTGAACGCCGGGATCTGCCGGGTGGTGGGCACGTGCGGCCCGCGGCACAGGTCCTTCCAGCATTCCTGGCCGGTGGCCGGGTCCAGGTTGTCGTAGATGGTCAGCTGGCTGCCGCCGACCTCGACGGCCTCCTCGACACTGACCTCCGACGGCGCGGTCGGGGAGCCCGCATCGGGCGTGGCCGAGCCGCCCTTGAGCCCGATCAGCTCGAGCTTGTACGGCTCACCCGCCAGTTCCTTGCGAGCCTCCTCGTCGCTGACTTCGCGGCGGGAAAAGAGCTGGCCCTGCTTCACGATCTGGCGCATCCGCTGCTCGATGGCCTTGAGGTCCTCGGGGCTGAACGGGGCCGCCACGTCGAAGTCGTAGTAGAAGCCGTTCTCCACCGGCGGGCCGATACCCAGCTTGGCCTCGGGGAACAGCTCCTGGACGGCCTGGGCCATCACGTGCGCGGTGGAGTGCCGCATGATCGCCCGGCCGTCGTCGCTGCCCACCTCGACCGGCTCGACGGCGTCGCCGTCGGCCAGCGGCGCGGCCAGATCGCGCAGTTCGCCGTTGATCCGGGCCGCGATCACCGTGGACCTGGGGCCGGCCGCGGGCCCGGCGGGCTGGAGCGCGTCGCCGGCCGTAGTGCCCGCGTCCACCACGTGCTCGCGTCCGGCGAGGGTGATGTGAAGCTGCTGGGCCGACACGGCGGGCTCCCTGGTTAGAGATCGGTGAACGGGGCCGCTAGCCCCGGCTTCCGATGCTATCGAGCCGCAGACGTGGCCGCGTCTGGATATCCCCGGCGGAACGTTTGCGGCTGAGGGCGTTTGCCGTGGCGGCGGTCCTCACCGGGCCGGCCGGGATCGCTGCCCAGGGGAAGCAGATCGTCGAGCAGCCGGAAAGCAAGCTCTGAGCCCGGGCACCATCAGGTGCCCGGGCCGACGGACATCAGCGGACGGTGACCAGGGAGCCGTAGGTCAGGTAGGGCCACACGAAGTGAGCCTGGGCGTACGGGAGCTCGACGCAGCCGAGGCTCTGCGGGGCGCCGTAGAAGCCGCGCGGGAAGTAGTGCACCGCGTCGCCGCCGTTGAAGTAGGCCACCCAGGCGACCGGGTCGGCGTAGTGCGATCCGTCCGGGTTGGTGCCCCGCATGATCTGGAACGCGTAGCGCTGGTAGACCGGGAAGGTACCGTCCGCGGTCGGCGCGGCCGGGATGCCGGTGTTGGCCAGCGTGTGCAGGACGACCCGCCCGTTGTGCCACACGGTCAGCGTTTCCGGGCTCGCCTTGCTGGCCAGCGCGTAGGTGTAGCCGCTGGGGTTGGCCTTGCCCGCCGCGGCGGCCCGGACCACATCCCCCCAGAGGGCAGGCGTCATGACGCCGGTCATGGTGAGGCCGTGGATGGACTGGAAGGCCCGGATCGCCCCCTGCATGATCAGGCTGGACTGGCCGCCCCAGAAGCTGGTCAGGACGGACGGGTAACCCTTCTTCCAGGTGAAGGTCCCGGCCGGCGGTGAGTACATGGCGGCCAGCTCGGTCGCCACATTGTCGGGCTGGAAGGCGGTGGAATCATGCGGCTTCCACTTGAGCGGCAGGTAGCCCAGCTGGGCCAGCATCTGCTTGAGCCGCAGGCTGGACCAGTGCCGGGTGGTGAACCGCTCGGTCGTGGTCTTGGCCAGGAGCCCGCCCGCGGCGGACCGGAGGCCACTGCCGCCGCCGGCCAGGGTGATGCGCACCCGGGTGCCGGGCCAGAACGGCGTGGCGGGGGTGAACGTCAGCGTGCTGCCCGCCTTCGTCCAGGTACCGCGGGTGGCGGGGTGCACGGCCGGCATCGGGGAGTTACCGGCCAGTGGCGCGGACAGCGTCACCCGGACCGGGCTAGCACCGTTGGTACCGGTCACCGCGCCGCCCTGGGTCACGGACTCCACCTGCAGCGGCGCAGCCGTCCCGGCGTTGGCGCCGCTGGAATGACGGTCTGAGACGTTGGTCGTGTGCCCGGAGGAGCGGGTCGCGCCCAGCGTGCCGATGGTCACGCCCGCGATCACGAGGACACCCACGCCTGCGGCGGTCAGCAGGGCCACCTTGGTCCGCCGTGAGCCTCCGGCTCCGGTCCCCCCGGCCGCCGCCCCGGCGGTCCCGGCCGCCGTGCCCCCAGAATCCCCGGACGGGGCCCCTGCGGCCTGGGCCTCGCTGACCTGGGCCGCACCGGCCAGGGCGGCACCGGCCAGGGGCTCACTGCCCTGGGGCTCACGGCCCGGGGCTTCGCTGCCCGGAGGCTCGCTGGCCTGAGTCTCACCGGCCGGGGCCTCACTGGCCGAGGGCTCGCTGGCCGGGGCCTCACTGGCCAGGGGCTCGCTGGCCAGGGGCTCGCTGGCCTGGGTCTCACCGGCTGGGGCCTCACTGGCCGAGGGCTCACTGGCCGGGGCCTCACTGGCCGGGGTCTCACCGGCCTGAGTCTTACCGGCCTGAGTCTCACCGGCCTGAGTCTCGCTGGCCTGGGCGGCCGTGCTCTCGGAGGCCGTGTCCGGGGCAGGCCCGTCCTGGGCCGCCCCGCCCGAAGCCGCCCCACCCGCTGGAGTCTGCAAGTTCTGCTCCCTTGCTACCTATGCTGCCAAAGACCCGCCAGGCGCACACTCGCCCACGGTCTCCCCGCTGTAACGGATTCCCGACATACCCGGTTCCCGCCTGCCGGCGTGTCCCGTCCCTGCACCGGTCCTATGCGACGCAGCGGGCACCCCGAACCGTCCCCAGCGGGTGATATCCACACCGCGAACATGCCGCTCTAGCTGCACAAACCTGGCTTACAGCCAGTCTTTGCGCCGGAAGATGACATACAGGCTCAAAGAGATGCCAACCATGATCACGGTGGAGGTCCAGAAGCCCTCCACCTTGCCGAAACCGGGATATGGCACATTCTGCCCGTAAAAGCCGGTGACCGCAGTCGGCACGGCGATGATTGCGGCCCAACTGGTGACCTGCTTCATGATCACGTTGAGCCGGTTACCGCGGACCGTGAGATGCGTCTCCAGGATGGTCGTGACCAGGTCGCGGAGCGACTCGGTCCATTCGGTGGCCCGGAGCACGTGGTCATAGACGTCATGGAAGTAGGGCAGGATCTCCCCGTCCACCACGTGCAGGTCGCGGCGCAGCAGCGAGTTGAGTACTTCCCGCATGGGCAGCACCACGCGCCGCAGCAGGACCAGGGACTTGCGCAGCTCGAAGGTACGCCGCTGCATGTCTTTATCCTTCGGGTCGTCGTTGAACAGCTGGTCCTCGAGCGACTCGATCTCGGTGTCCAGCGACTGGACCGCCTCGAAATGGGTGTCCACCACGTAGTCGAGCAGCCCGTAGAGGAGGAAGCCCACCCCGCAGCTGGCCAGGTCGGGTGAGTCGTCCCAGCGCCGGACGACCGCATCGATGTCAAAGCCCTTGCTGCGCCGGACGGTGACCAGTGCGCGGTCGGTGACGAACGCATCGACCTCGTCGGTCTCCAGCTCACCGGTGTTCTGATTCAGCTTCACGCCGTAGGAGGTAACGAAGATATGGGACTGGTAGCGGTCCAGCTTGGCGCGCTGGTGCTCGGCCACCGCGTCTTCGACGGCCAGCGGGTGCAGCCCCAGTTCCTCGCTGATCGAGGACAGGTCGTCCGCGGTCGGCTCGCAGAAGTCGAACCAGACGACCGCGGTCGGGTCGGCGAGGTAGTCGGACACTTTGGCGACGGGGAACCCCTCGTCTTCCAGGGTCCCATTGCGGTACATGCGGGTACGCCCCATGGTGGACAAAGATACGGGCCACCCGCGGAGGCTGCCGCCGCAGGACGGCTGCGCCGCGCCTGCGCCGGGCCGGGCGCGGGCTGGCATGATCGGGCCTATGACGGTTATCAAGATCAATGCGATCACCGTGCCGGCGGACAGCGGTGACGAACTGGCCCGCCGTTTCGCGGCCCGGGCGGGCGCCGTGGACAACCAGGACGGGTTCGAGGGGTTCGAGCTGCTCAAGCCCACCGACGAGCGGACCACGTGGCTGGTGGTGACCCGGTGGCGGGACGAGGAGTCCTTCCGGGCGTGGCTGGGCTCGCCGGCTTTCGGGCACGGGCACCGCTCGCAGGCCGAGCGCGAAGGCGGCCAGGCCCCGCCGCCGGTCGGGGTGTCCAGCGAGCTGTGGTCCTACGAGCCCGCGGGTGGTTCCGCCGGGCAGCGCGGCTGAGCCAGGTGAGCAACTGGGCGCCGCCCGGCGGGGTGCCAGCGACCCCCGCCGTCCTGGTCGACGAGGCCCGCCTGGACCAGAACCTGCAGGCGATGGCCGGCCGCGCCGCGGGCCGCGGCCTGGCGCTGCGGCCGCACGCGAAGACGCACAAGTCGATCGAGATCGCCCGGCGCCAGCTCGGGCACGGGGCGGCCGGGATTTCCGTCGCCACCCTGGGCGAAGCCGAGACGTTCGCGGAGGCCGGCCTCGCGGAGGTTTTCGTCGCGTATCCGCTCTGGATTGACACCGGCCGGGCGCCCCGGCTGCGGGCGCTCGCGGGCCGGATCCAGCTGATGGCCGGGGTGGATTCGCTGGCCTCGGTGCATCAGCTGGCGGAGGCCGTCCGCGGGCACGCCGAGCTGCGCGTCCTAGTCGAGGTGGACTGCGGGCTGCGGCGCAGCGGGGTCGCTCCCGCCGACGCGGGCCGGATCGCGACCGGGGCGGCCCGGGCGGGCCTGGCCGTGGACGGCGTGTTCACCTTCCCGGGGCACAGCTACGCGCCGGGCATGCCCGCCCAGGCCGCGGCCGACGAGGCGGCCGCCCTGTCGGCCGCGGCGGACAGCCTGGCCGCCGAAGGGCTGCCGTGCCCGGTACGCAGCGGCGGGTCCACGCCCAGTGCTGGCCCGGCCATCAGTGCCAGCCCGGGCATCGACGCCGCCCCAGGGCCGGCCAGCGGCCCGGTCACCGAACTGCGGCCCGGGGTATACGCGTTCAACGACGCCCAGCAGGTCATCCTGGGCAGCTGCACGCTGGACCAGGTGGCGCTGTCCGTGCTGGCCACCGTGGTCAGCGCCCCGGCGCCGGACCGGTTCGTCCTCGACGCGGGGGCCAAGGTGCTCGGCTACGACCGCCCGGCGTGGACTCCGGGGCACGGGA